>DATBIO010000021.1:0-8951 GCA_036556965.1 Vicinamibacteria bacterium | reverse complement strand
ATCACGTAGCGCTTGCTGGTGGTGTCCGTCACCTCCGTCGAGGTCCGGAAGGTGGTCTTGAAGTTGCGTTTGATCTCGCTGGTCAGCTTCTCGCTCTGGCGGCGCATCTGCTTGTGCGTGGTCTCGCGCGATGAGGTCTTGGTGTTGTCGAGGGAGAAGCTGGACGTGGCCGTGTCCTGGAAGACGGGGGTGGTCACGGTGGCGGTGTTGGTGAACCCGAACTTCATGTTGTCGCGGTTCTCCTGCTTCACCGCCTCCGCGATGTCGTCCTGGGTGGTGGTTTCCGCCTCCGACCGTTGCAGGGTCTCCACCGAGGTCTCCGCCGTGCGCTCGGTGAAAACCTTGCGCGTGTTCACCTCGATGAGCTCGATGGTCCCTCCCGGGCTGAGCCAGACGTGCCCCACGGGCGGGCCCAGGAAGGAGTCGAACTCGAAGAAGTACTCGCGGTACAGGTGGATGACGCCCACCGGGGAGAGGATGGCCTTGTAGGCCTCGTCCCCGAAGTTCAGGAGGGGATCGGTGAAGGCGGCCAGGCGGAGCGCGTCCGCCCTGGGCGAGCGGAAGAAGAGCCCGGTCAGCTGGGCGGGCGCGTGCTGGGCGAGAAAGATGAGGTACCCCGCGATGCGGGACTCCTTGTCGAAGAGGGCGCGCAGGATGGTCGGGCGGTCGAGGTTGCCCAGGGAGGCTACGAAGGCCTCCACGTAGGCGGCGACGTCGGGCCGCTGCACGAGTTGCTCCGGCTCCACCAGCAGCGTCTGCAGCCGCTCCAGCAGCCCGGTCATCCGGCTCTGGTTGACCACCTCGTCCCACTTCCTCGGCGGCGTGTCGCCGATGCGCTCGCGCAGGAGACGCGCCACGCCGCTGTCGATGGTCGGCGACAGCACGGGCTGGGGGCCCTGCTCGAGGTCGAGCGGCTTGAGGCCGTCTATCCGGAACTGGGCGTTGACGAGGCGCCCGGCCATGAGCTGGCGCTCGTCTTCCGCCCGCACGACGATCGGCGCGCGGAGGCGGTTGAGCACGGTTTCCGCGATGGCGTCGAAGCCCAGGGCCAGGGACCGATCGACGCGACGGGCCGTGATCTTCGACTTCCAGCCGAGGAGCGGCTGGTAGATGCCGAACAGCTCGCTGGCGTAGGGGAGCGTGCCCTTGAAGGCGGTCAAGTCCTGCATGGCGCCTCGTTTCTGCGTCGGCGGACGCGGTCAGGTTGGTTCAGGGAAGCGTCGATCTTAGTTGAAAAACGGATGCTCCTCATCCGAAAAACGACCCTCGAGGGCGCCGTCCTAGGGCCGCGGCGTCCCTGGCTGACGCCCACCGCTAGCGAGTTCTTCTCGACGGCCGTTGGCCGCCAGGCAGCCGGCCTCACGCAACGAAGGGCCGGCGCCATAATTCTCCCCATGCCCTCCGGCTCCGTGGACGCGGCCCGCTCGGGCGTGCGCCGGGTCCTCTGGCTGACCCTGGCCCTCAACGTGGCGGTCAGCCTGGCCAAGATCCTCGTGGGCAACCTGTCGCGCAGCATGTCCATGGTGGCCGACGGCTACCACAGCCTGCTCGACGGCGCCAACAACGTGGTGGGCCTGCTCCTCACGCAGGCGGCCTACGCGCCCCCCGACGAGGACCACCCCTACGGCCACCGCAAGTTCGAGACGGCGGCCACCGTCACCATCGGCCTCGCCCTGCTGGGCCTGGCCTATCGGGTACTGGCGAACGCGCTGGTGCGGGCGGAGACCGAGCGCCTTCCCGACATCGGCGTCCTGAGCTGGACGGTCATGGCCGTCACCCTCGTGGTCAACTTCGTGGTGGCCACCTACGAGGCGCGCGAAGGGCAGCGACTGGGCAGCCCGTACCTGACGGCGGACTCCGCGCACACCAAGTCGGACATCTACGTCACGCTGGGCGTGATCGCGTCCTTCGCGGGCGCCCGCGCCGGGCTCCCGTGGACGGACAGCGCCGTGGCCGCCGGCATCGGCGGCTTCATCGGCGTCCTGGGCGTGCGGATCCTGGTAGGGGCCTTCCACACCCTCACCGACCGCGCCGCCATCCCCTCCCGCGACCTCGAGCGTCTCGTGCTGGGCGTCCCCGGCGTGCAGGGCTGCCGGGACATCCGCACGCGGGGCGGACCCGACGCGGTGCACGTGGACCTCGTCGCCCACGTCGATGGAGAGATGACGCTGCGGGCGGCCCATGCCGTGGCGGACCGCATCGAGCAGGCCATCCACGACGCGCACCCCGGGATCGTGGACGTCATCGTCCACGTCGAGCCGGCCGGCGGTTGACGGGCCGCCGCACGACGGCCGCGCGGGGCGGCCGCGTCGGCGGCGGCTAGACCGCGGCCACGTCCTCCAGGACGGCCTCGGCCGCCTCGGCCTCCGTCATCTCGCGTCCGCAGAAGCAGCGCGGGTCCTGCTCGTATCCGGGACGCGGAGCGCTTCCCTTGACGACCTCGATGAGGCATCCGCACTCCGCGTCGGCGCAGCGGTACCTCTCGCCCCGGGCGAGCGCCACCTCAGCGGCCCACCGGCCGCATGCCGCGCGCCAGCGATGGGATCCAGGCCGGGCGCGCCCATCCCCTCGCCATCACCTTCCCGCAGCTGCACACCAGAACCTGCTGCGGGCGGCCGGTCCACGCCGGCCTCCGCGCCACGGCGACCTCGGCTCCACAGGTCGGATCGGTACAGCGGTACCTGTCCTCCGCTCGGACCGCCATCCGGAGCTCCCTTCCGCGGCGCGCGCGCCGCACGTGTGCTCTCGACCCCGCAGTGTAGGCACGCCGCGGGAGCGGTACCATCGGGCAGATGGGGGAGAGCGCCGGCGCGCGCGCCGCGCGGGGACCCGCCGGGGAGGGGCTCCGCGAGCCACCGCTCCCCCCTTTGCCGGATGGCGCGGCCGGCCGCCCGCCCCTAGGCTTGGGCTTTCCCTGGGCGTGCGGCCCGGGCGCCGAGGCGAGATGAGGTTTCGGACGTGGCCGGTGCTGGCCTTCGCCCTCGGGGGCCTGCTCCTCCTCGTCGTGGTCGCCCTCCTGGCCACGCGGACGAGGACCCAGGAGATCTTCGCCCAGCTCGACGCCGTGAACGTGCAGCACCGCAAGGTGGACGTGACCCTGCGCAGGCTCCGGTCCGACGTGCACCTCTCCAACATCCTCGTGCGCGACTACCTGCTGGATCCCTCCCAGACCGCGGGCACCGAGTACCGCCAGCGGCTGGCCGGGCTGCGCGCCGCGACCACCGCCAACCTCGCCGAGCTCGAGCACCTGGTGGGCCGGCGGGAGACGGCGCGCATCGAAGGGCTGCGCGAGCGGATCGCCGACTACTGGGAGACCTTCGATCCGCTCTTCGACTGGACGCCGTCCGAGAAGGTCGCCCGCAGCCTGACCTTCCTGCGGCGGGAGGTGCTGCCGCGGCGCGACGCCGTCCTCGCCATCGCCCAGGAGATCGAGGCCTTCAACGACGCGAACATGGGCGACCAGCGCGGGCAGGTGGCGCGGCGCGAGCGGGAGCTCCAGGCGTACCTGAACCGCGTCCTCTGGGCCAGCCTCGGGCTGGGCGCGCTGGTGGCCGTGGGCGCCGTCGTCCGCATCCGCGTCCTCGAGACCCGCTTCCGCGAGCAGCACGAGCGGACGGAGGAGGCCGAGCGCGAGCTGCGGGGACTCTCCAACCGCCTGGTGGGCGCGCAGGAGGACGAGCGCCGCCGGCTGGCCCGCGAGCTCCACGACGAGGTGGGGCAGATGCTCACCGCGCTCCGCATGGAGGTGGGCAAGGCGGAGCGGCTGCGCACCGCCCGGGAGGGGTTCGCGGCCAGCATCGCGGAGAGCAAGCACATCATCGAGACCATGATGCAGACGGTGCGCGACCTGTCCATGGGCCTGCGCCCGGCCATGCTGGACGACTTCGGCCTCGGCTCGGCCCTCGATTGGCACGTGCGGGACTTCTCGCGGCGTTACGACGTGCCCGTGTTCCTGACCGTCGAGGGCGAGCTGGACGGCCTGCCCGAGCCGCACCGGACGTGCGTGTACCGGGTCGTCCAGGAGGCCCTCACCAACTGCGCCAAGCACTCGCGCGCCCGGCGGGTGGACGTCACCCTGCGCGAGAGCGCCCGCCAACTGCTGCTGACCATCGAGGACGACGGCGTCGGCCTCGCCCCGGAAGGGGCGAGGCGCGGCGGCGTGGGCCTGCTGGGCATCGAGGAGCGCGTGCGCGAGGTGGGAGGCGCGCTCTCCATACGGTCGGGCGCCGCGGGGACGACCCTGGAGATACGCATACCGGTGCCCGCGCAAGACGGTGGCATGCATGAGAGTGTTGCTGGCTGACGACCACGGGATCGTGCGCCGCGGGATGAGGGCGCTCCTCGAGCTGGAGCCGGACGTGGAGGTGGTGGGAGAGGCCGGAGACGGGCTGGAGACGCTCCGCCTCTGCGACAGCCTGCGCCCCGACCTGGCCATCGTGGACATCGCCATGCCGAGCCTCAACGGGATCGAGGTCACGGCGCGCGCGCTGAAGCGGTCCTCCACCCTCCGGGTGATCATCCTGAGCATGCACGCGGACGAGTCGTACGTGGTGCGCGCGCTCATGGCCGGAGCCAAGGGATACCTCCTGAAGGAGGCCACGGAGGAGGACCTGCTCCCCGCCGTGCGCGCGGTGGCCGCCGGCAAGTCCTTCTTCAGCCCCGCCGTCAGCCGCCTGCTCCTGGAGGACTACGTGCGGCAGCTCAAGCAGCGCGGCCTCGAGGACTCGTATCACCTGCTCACGGAGCGCGAGCGCGAGGTCCTGCAGCTGCTGGCCGAGGGCCGCTCCAACAAGGAGGTGGCGGCCGTGCTCGGCGTGGGGGTGTCGACGGTGGAGACCCACCGGGCGAACCTCATGCAGAAGCTCGGGCTCCGGAACACGGCGGAGATCGTCCTCTACGCGGTCCGCAAGCACGTGATCGCCTGAGGGCCACGGCCCGCGAGCCGGCGCCTCCCCCCTCTCCCCGTCCTCATCTCCCCCCCATGGGGGATTCTCATCCGCCCCCGCCCGGTCCAGAGTGACGGGATGGGCGTGGGCGGCGTGCCCGCGCCCGGAGGCTCCCCCTTGAAAGCGCTGATCCGGATGCGGCTGCGGTTCCTGCTCGCCCTCCTCACGGGGCTGGCCCTGCTCACCTGGGGCGCCTCCCTGGCGGTGACGAGCACCGCCCGCGCCTGGTCGGACCGGGAGCTGGCGCTGCGGGCCCA
The DNA here is from genome assembly GCA_036556965.1 of Vicinamibacteria bacterium. Taxonomy (GTDB): domain Bacteria; phylum Acidobacteriota; class Vicinamibacteria; order Fen-336; family Fen-336; genus DATBIO01. The sequence goes on along the minus strand of DATBIO010000021.1, from coordinate 3,748 downwards.
GCTGGCGGCGGACAGCACGCGGCGGGCCATCCTGGCCTCGTGGCGAGCCGGCGACCACGCCCCCGTCCGCGACGTCCTCGCGGACATGAGCCGCGACGAGCGGATCATGGGCGCCGCCGCCTGCGCCGCGGACGGGCGGCGCGTGGTGAGCACGGCGGAGTACCCCGTCTCCCTGGCCTGCGCCGGCCTCGCGCGCCGCCTGGAGACGACCGCGGGCCACCGCTGGCACGGCGTGGAGACCGTGCCCGGAGGCAACGTGCACGTGAGCGCGCTGCCCGTGGGCGACGAGGAGGGCACCGTCGGGTTCGTGGTGGTCGTGCAGGACATGACCTTCGCGGAGCGGCGCGAGGCATGGATCGGCCGCGTGCTGCTGTTCGCCTTCGCCATCCTCTCCGCCGCCGCGGCCCTGGTCACCATGCTCGCGCAGCGGCTCTCCTGGCGCGGCTGGACGGCCGAGCTGCGCCGGCTGCTGGACGGGGCCCGCGACCGCGAGGAGCCCACGGAGTTCCAGCCGCTCATGCAGGACGTGCGGGCCCTGGTGGACCGCCTGGGCGACGCGCAGGCGGAGGTCCCCTCGGGGTCGTGGTCGGCGGCCCGCCTGCGGAACGTCCTCCACCGGCACCTGCGCGACGAGCGCCTGGTGGTGGTGGCCAACCGCGAGCCGTACATCCACGAGCGCACGGAGTCGGGCATCCGGCTGGTGCATCCCGCCAGCGGACTGGTCACCGCGCTGGAGCCGGTGATGCGCGCCTGCTCCGGCGTCTGGGTGGCCCACGGCAGCGGGTCGGCCGACCGCATCACCGCCGACGCCCACGGGGAGATCCGCGTGCCGCCGGGCGAGGAGTCCTACGTCCTGCACCGGGTGTGGCTGACGCGCGAGGAGGAGAAGGGCTACTACTACGGGTTCGCCAACGAGGGGCTCTGGCCCCTCTGCCACATCGCCTACACCCGTCCCGCCTTCCGCCACGCCGACTGGGAGCAGTACCGCAAGGTGAACCAGCGGTTCGCCGAGGCCGCCTGCGAGGCGGCGGACAGCGAGGACCCCGTGGTCCTGGTTCAGGACTACCACTTCGCGCTCGTGCCCCGGCTCGTCCGCGAGCGCCTGCCCCGCGCCACCATCCTGAGCTTCTGGCACATCCCGTGGCCGAACGCGGAGCAGTTCGGGGTGTGCCCGTGGCGCGACGAGCTGCTGGACGGGATGCTCGGCAGCAGCATCCTGGGCTTCCAGACGCAGCGGCACTGCCAGAACTTCATCGACGGCGTCGACCGCTACCTGGAGGCGCGCATCGACCGCGAGAACGCGGCCGTGGTCCAGGGCCCCGGCACCACGCTGGTGCGGCCGTACCCGATCTCCATCGAATGGCCGGCGCGCTGGATGGACGGCCTGCCCCCCGTCGACGAGTGCCGGCGGGCGGTGCGGGCGGAGCTGGGACTCGACCCCGGCACCCTGCTCGGCCTCGGCGTGGACCGGCTCGACTACACCAAGGGCATCGAGGAACGGCTGCTGGCCGTGGAGCGGCTGCTGGAGCGGTACCCCCGCTACCGCGAGCGCTTCGTGTTCGTCCAGATCGCCGCGCCCAGCCGCACGGAGATCGAGCGCTACCGCCAGCTCAGCGAGCGCGTGCACGGGATCGCGGAGCGCATCAATAGCCGGTTCGGAGGCCCCCGGTACCGGCCCGTGATCCTCCTGCCGACGCACCACGAGCCCCCGTCCGTGTTCCGGCACTATCGGGCCGCCGACTTCTGCTACGTGAGCAGCCTCGACGACGGCATGAACCTGGTGGCCAAGGAGTTCGTGGCCGCGCGCGACGACGAGGCGGGCGTCCTCGTCCTGAGCCACTTCACGGGAGCGGCGCGCGAGCTGGCCCAGGCCCTGGTGGTGAACCCCTACGACATCGAGCAGGCCAGCGCCGCGCTGGCCACCGCGCTGGAGATGCCGCCCCGGGAGCAGCGCGAGCGCATGCGCGCCATGAGGGCGCTCGTCTCCGAGTTCAACGTCTACCGCTGGGCGGGGCGGATCCTCGTGGACGCCGCCCGCGTACGCGGGCGCGAGCGGCTGAACGGGCGCCTGATGCCGCGGGCGGCGGCGGCCGGGAACGGCGGGCGAGCCGCCTGGGCCGCGGCGTCCCGCCGCGGCGCGTGACCGCGCGCCATCGGCCGCGCCGGCGGCCGACCATTCCCGAGTAAGGGGGGCGCGAGCGGGCATGGCGGAGGACACGGTCCCCCAACGTCTGCAGGCGTTCATCGCCAACCACGTGGGCTCGATCGAGCTGCTGGAGGTGCTGTTGCTGATGCACGCGGAGCGCGACCGCGCCTGGGCGGCGGAGGAGGTGGGCGCGCGCCTGCGGCTCTCGGCCGTCTCCGCCTCCCAGCACCTGGTCGCGCTGCGGCAGCGCGGGCTGCTCTCCGTGGCCCTGGCGGGGGACGCGGTGTACCGTTACCAGCCGTCCCCTGCGCTCGCCGGCGTCGTCGACGAGCTGGCGCAGCTCTACCGAGAGCGGCGCCTGCTGGTGGCCGACCTCGTCGCCACGCGCCCGCGCAGCAAGCTGCGGCTGTTCGCCGACGCCTTCAAGTTCCGGAAGGAGGAGTGAGCGTGGCCGGCGCCGTCTACCTCCTGAGCGCGGTGACCTGCCTGGTCTGCGCCGGGCTTCTGCTGCGGGCCTACCGCCGCACGCGCGCGCGCCTGCTCCTCTGGAGCGGCATCTGCTTCGTCGGGCTCACCGCCGACAACGTGCTCCTATTCGTGGACGCCATCCTGATCCCCGAAGTGAGCCTGGCTCCCTGGCGCGGCCTGCCCGCGCTGGCGGGGCTCTGCGCGCTCCTCTACGGGCTGGTCTGGGAGACGCGCTGACCCGTGAGCCTGCTCATCGCCGGCGCCATCGCGCTCGCCTACTCGGTCGCCGCTCTCTTCTTCCTCCGCTTCTGGAAGGAGACGCGGGACCGCCTCTTCGCCATGTTCGCGATCGCCTTCGCCGTGCTCGCCGCCAACCGTGTGCTGCTCTCGTACGTCGCGGAGCCGCACGAGGCGCGGACATGGCTCTATTTGGTTCGGCTGCTGGCCTTCCTGCTCATCCTGGCCGCGGTGGTGGACAAGAACCGCGGCCGGCGCTAGCGGCGGTCGCGCGACGCCGCTCGCCTTCCGCGACTCCGGGTCAGGAGGCCAGCGGGCCGAACCGTCCCCGGCGCTCCATCCATTTCGCGAGCTCCAGCACCGGGGAGATGGTCACGGCCACGCCGCCCACGATCAGCCAGTCCTCGAGCGTGAGGTGGAAGGTCCCGAAGGGCCCGTTGAGGAACGGCAGGTACACGACCAGGGCCAGGAGGGCGAGCTCCCAGGCGATGGCCAGGTTGAGCCACCGGTTGGCGAAGGGCCGCACCAGCACCGAGTGCCGGTCGGAGCGGTAGTTGTAGGCCTTCAGGAACTGGATCAGCACCAGCGACACGAAGGTCATGGTGACCGCCTCGGAGAGGCCGCGGCCGGAGCCCAGCGCCCAGGTGAAGAGGGCGAGGTTGACGAGCATCGACCACAGCCCGCCCAGGACGGTGAGGGTCAGCACGGGCCGCGTGAAGATGCCCGCGCGAGGGTCCCGCGGCGGGCGCCGCATCAGGTCGGGCTCGGGAGGATCCACGGCGAGGGCCAGCGCGGGCAGGCCGTCCGTGGCCAGGTTGACGTAGAGGATCTGGACCGCGGTGAGGGGCAGGGGCAGGCCGAGCAGCGAGGCCCCCGCCATCAGCCCGATCTCGCCGA
>DATBIO010000020.1:0-10879 GCA_036556965.1 Vicinamibacteria bacterium | reverse complement strand
GGCTCCCGCGGAGTTCCAGGTGGGCGAGAAGTTCTCCGGGCCGGTGGGCAAGGGCTACGGCCACCGCCTGGTCTGGAGCTTCGTCTTCTCGCGCCCGCCCGACGACGCGCGGTGGGAGACGCTGGTGGACGCGCAGAGCGGCGAGGTCCTCGCCTTCCAGGACAGGAACCTCTACGTCGACCGCCAGATCACCGGCGGCGTCTATCCCGTGACCAGCACCGAGATCTGCCCCACCAACGGCACCTGCGGCACCATGCAGAGCGGATGGCCGATGCCCTTCGCGGACACCGGCTTCGCCGCTCCCAACAACTTCACGGACAGCGCCGGCGTGTACGACTACACGAGCGGCACCGCCACCACTACCCTGACCGGCCGCTACGTGGACATCGTGGATTCATGCGGCGCCGTCAACCAGAGCTCCGCCACCGGCAGCATCAACATGGGCGGAACCAACGGCCAGCACGACTGCACGACGGGCGGCGGCTCCGCGGGCAACACCCCCGCTTCGCGCACCGCCTTCTACGAGACGAACAAGCTCGCCGAGCAGGCGCGCGGCTGGCTGCCCACCAACACCTGGCTGCAGAACCGGCTGACCACCAACGTCAACCTCAACCAGACCTGCAACGCCTTCTGGAACGGCGTCAGCATCAACTTCTACCGCTCGGGCGGCGGCTGCCGGAACACCGGCGAGCTGGCCGGCGTCTTCGACCACGAGTGGGGCCACGGCCTCGACGACAACGACACCAACGGAGCTCTCTCGAACTCCTCCGAGGCCTACGCCGACATCGCGGCCATCTACCGCCTGCAGGACTCCTGCGTGGGGCATGGCTTCTTCCAGACGCTCAACGACGGCTGCGGCCAGACCGCGGACGGCACCGGCTTCAACGCGGACGAGAACCAGGTGGCCGGCCAGCCCCAGCACTGCGACACCAACTGCTCGGGCGTGCGCGACGCGGACTACCTCCGCCACATCCCGAACAACCCGGACACCGCGCTCGGCTTCGTCTGTTCGTCGTGTCTCACCGGCCCCGGTCCTTGCGGCCGCCAGGTGCATTGCGCGGCGGCGCCCGTGCGCCAGGCGGCCTGGGACTTCGTGGCGCGCGACCTCCAGTCGGCGCCCTTCAGCCTGGACAGCCAGACCGCGTTCATGGTGGCCAACAAGGTCTTCTACGAGGGCAGCGGCAACGTCGGAGCCTGGCACGCCTGCACGTGCGGAGGCACCTCCAGCGGCTGCGGCGCCACCAACGGCTACATGCAGTGGCTGGCCGCGGACGACGACAACGGCAACGTCAACGACGGCACGCCCCACATGACCGCGATCTTCAACGCCTTCAACCGCCACGGCATCGCCTGCAGCACCCCCACCCCCGTCAACAGCGGGTGCGGCGGCCAGCCCAACGGCAGCACCGGCCCCGACCTCACGGCCACCGCCGGCGACTCCCAGGTCTCGCTCTCCTGGACCTCGGTCGCGGGGGCCAGCCGCTACTGGCTCATGCGCACGGAGGGCCATGCGGGCGCGAACTTCGGCAAGACCCGCATCGCCAACATCACCGGGACCAGCTTCGTGGACACCCAGGTCGCCAACGGCCGGACCTACTGGTACAACGTGGTGGCCCAGGGCAGCTCGCCCGCGTGCTACAGCCGGGTCAGTCTCCCCGCGGACCAGGTCACGCCCACGGCCACCGTGAACCCCGACTTCAGCCTGGCCTGCACGCCGGCCAGCCAGTCCGTGCAGCAGGGTGGCAGCGGCAACCGCACCTGCACCATCACCTCGGTCAACGGCTTCAACAGCGCCGTCAACCTCGACTGCACGGGGCTGCCCGCGGGCATCACCTGCGGCTACGCTCCGAACCCGGCCACCCCGCCCGCCAACGGCACCGTCAACAGCACGCTGACGGTGAGCGTGGGCGGCTCCGTCGCGGCCGGGACGTATCCGTTCTCGGCGCGCGGCGTCAGCGGCGCCCTCACCCGCACGTCCGCCCTGACCGTGACCGTGACCCAGGCCCCCGTGCCCGACTTCTCGGTGTCCGCCTCGCCCACCTCGGTGACCGTCACCCAGGGCGGCAGCGGCACCAGCACCATCACCGTGACCAGCATCAACGGCTTCGGCTCCTCGGTCAGCCTCGGCGCCTCGGGCCTGCCCAGCGGGGTCACCGCCTCCTTCAACCCGACCTCGGTGATCCCCACCGCCAACTCGACCCTCACCTTCAACGCGGGCGCCGGCGCCGCCACGGGGACGTTCCCCATCACCGTGTCCGGGACCTCCGGGGGCACCACGCGCACGGCGACCGTCAACCTGACCGTCAACGGCACCGGCGGGGCTGACCTCATCGCCACCTTCGACGCCGCGCGCCAGGCTCCCTCGTGCACGACGGTCGGTCGCTCGTGCGACACGGGCGCCTCGCTCGTGCTCGGCCGGGCGAACCTCGGTCCCGAGCCCAACCAGCCCAACACCATCGCCGACTCCTGCGCGGACGGCACCCTCGGCGGCTTCCACTCCGACGAGAGCAACGACCGCATCAAGGTCACCAGCGTGGACGGCACCAACTTCGCGGCCGGCAAGACCGTGCGCATCGACGCCACCGTCTGGGCCTGGACCACCCCGTCCGCGGACGCCGCCGACTTCTACTACGCGGCCAACGCGCTCAGCCCGACCTGGACCTTCATCGGGACGGTGGTGCCCACGGTGGTCGGGGCGCAGACGCTCTCCGCCACCTACACCCTGCCCGCGGGCGGCCTCCAGGCCGTGCGCGTGCAGTTCCGCTACCAGAGCACGAGCGCGGCCTGCGCGGCCGGTTCCTACAACGACCGCGACGACCTCGTCTTCGCCGTGACCAGCGCTCCCGTCACCACGGTCTACTTCGACGACTTCGAGGCGGCGAACGGCTGGGCCACCAACCCGAACGGCACGGATACCGCGACCACCGGACAGTGGCAGCGCGGCGACCCGGCGGCCACCACCTCGAGCGGCACCAAGCAGCTCGGCACGACCGTCAGCGGCGTCAACGACCTCGTCACCGGCGCCGCCGCCGGCCTGAGCGCGGGCGACTTCGACGTGGACGGCGGCGTCACCTCGATCCAGTCCGGACCCATCACGCTGCCCTCGAGCGGCACCCTCACGCTGTCGTTCAGCTACTACCTCGCCCACGGCACCAACTCCTCGACCGCCGACTTCCTGAGGGTGTTCGTGGTCGGTTCGACCACCAGCCAGGTCTTCCAGGAGCTGGGGGCCGCCAACGACGACGACGCCGTCTGGGCCTCGACCAGCGTCAACATCAGCAGCTTCGCGGGCCAGACCGTTCGCATCCGCATCGAGGCTGCGGACGCCAGCACCGCGTCGCTCGTCGAAGCCGGCGTGGACGACGTGAGGATCACGCAGCAGTAGCCGTTCGTACGCTCATATAGGGCCCGGCGGGACTCCCCGCCGGGCCCCTCACCGCCGTCCTTCCCGTAGGCTCTCTCCGGAGGACACATGCGGCTCGCGCGCTCCTTCCTCGCCCTCCTCCTCCTGGCCGGTCCCGCCCTGGCCGCTCCCGACCGCGATGTCTGGATCACCATCGGCCGCGAGGAGGCGGCCCAGCTCCAGGGCGCCCTGGCCGCCAGCGGGCGGGGGGACACCCTGGTCGTGGAGGCGGACGGCGCGGTGGTGGTGGCGCGGATCCGGGAGGACCGCATCCCCCTCCTGGCGGGGCTCGTGCACGAGCGCCTGCGCCGGTGCGGCGGCTTCATGGCCCACCCCTCGCGCGAGGCCGCCCTCAAGGCGGCGGCCCAGGAGGCCGAGCTCGCTCCCGTCGAGCCGCTGGTGGAGTACACGCTCGACAACGGCCCCGTGGTCCAGGCCCTGATGTCCGACCTCCTGGAGACGAACGTCCGCAGCACCATCTCCAGCCTGGCCGCCCACTTCACGCGCTACCACAACTGCCCCACGGGCCAGCAGTCGGCCACCTGGATCCGGAACCTCTGGCAGGGCTACGCCCAGGGCCGCGCGGACGTCAGCGTCGAGCTCTTCGCCCACCCCGCCGCCACCACGCCCCAGCCCTCCGTCATCCTCACCATCCAGGGCACGACGCTGCCCGGCGAGGTGGTGGTGCTGGGCGCCCACCAGGACTCGGTGGCGGGCAGCAACTGCTCGACGAGCCGGGCCCCGGGCGCGGACGACGACGCCTCCGGCGTGGCCAGCCTCTCCGAGGTGATCCGGGCCGCCATGGCCCGCGGCTACCGGCCGCAGCGCACGGTGAAGTTCATGGCCTATGCCGCGGAGGAGGTGGGCCTGCGCGGCTCGCAGGACATCGCCACGCAGTACCGAAACACGGGCGTGAACGTGGTGGGCGTGCTCCAGCTCGACATGACCAACTTCTTCGGCACCCCCTCCGCGGACATCGTCCTCATCACCGACCGCACCAACGCCGCCCAGAACGCCTTCCTGGGCCAGCTGGTGGACGCCTACCTCGGGCTGCCGCGCACCACCACGCAATGCGGGTATGCCTGCTCCGACCACGCCTCCTGGAACACGCAGGGCTTCGTGGCCTCGTTCCCCTTCGAGGCCGTGTTCGGCCAGCACAACCAGACCATCCACACCGCCAACGACACCCTGGCCCAGAGCGGCAACAACGCGAACCACGCCCTGAAGTTCGCCAAGCTCTCCGCCGCCTACATGGCCGAGCTGGCCAAGGGCGGCTTCCCCGGGGGGGGCAACGTGCCGCCGGTGGCCAGCGCCGGTCCCGACCGCACCGTGGCCGCGGGCACCGCCGCCTCCCTCGACGGGAGCGCGTCCAGCGATCCCGACGCCGGGCCCGGCCCGCTCGCCTACGCGTGGACGCAGGTGTCCGGCGCCGCCGCGACCATCGGCAATGCCACGCAGGCGGTGGCCACGGTGACGCCCCCCGCCGCCGGCACCTACGTCTTCCGCCTGACGGTGAGCGACGGCGCCGCGCAGGCATCGGACGACGTGACGGTGACCGCGACCGGCGGAGGCTCCGCCCAGACGGCGGTGTTCGACGCCGCCGTGCAGGCGCCGCGATGCTCCACCGTGGGCAGCTCCTGCGATTCCGGCGCCCTCCTGAACGGGCGGGACGGCCGCGGCCCCGAGCCCAACCAGCCCAACACCATCAACGACTCGTGCGCGGACGGGACCTCCGGCACCTTCCACGCCGACGAGAGCAACGACCGGATACGGGTCTCCACCACCGACGGCAGCCTGTTCGCGGCGGGGAAGACCGTGCGCGTGGAGGCCACGGTCTGGGCCTGGACCACTCCCTCCGCGGACCGGCTCGACCTGTACTACACGGCCAACGCCAGCGCCCCCGGCTGGACCTTCCTGGCCACCCTCACCCCGCCGGCGGCCGGCGCGCAGACGCTGAGCGCGACCTACACCCTGCCGTCAGGGCCCTTGCAGGCCGTGCGCGCGCGCTTCCGCTACCAGGGCACGGCCTCGCCCTGCGCCACCGGCGGCTACATCGACCACGACGACCTGGTCTTCGCGGTGAGCAGCCCGCCCACCGCCACCGTCTTCTTCGACGACTTCGAGACGGACCGGGGCTGGACGCGCAACGCCGCGGGAACCGACACCGCCACCGCCGGCCTCTGGGAGCGCGGCAACCCCGACGCCACCACTTCGAGCGGGGCCAAGCAGCTCGGCACCACGGTGAGCGGGGTCAGCGACCTGGTGACGGGACGCCTGGCCGGGGCCTCCGCGGGCGAGCACGACCTCGACGGGGGGGTCAGCTCGATGCAGTCACCGCCCATCGCCCTGCCCGCGGGCGGCACGCTCACCTTGTCCCTGAGCTACTCCTTCGCGCACGGGTCCAACGCCTCGAGCGCCGACTACCTCCGCGTGCGCGTGGTGGGAGCGACGACCGCCACCGTCCTCAACGTGGCGGGGGCGGCCGTCAACCGCAACGGGGCCTGGACCGGTTTGAGCGCCAACGTCAGCGCGTTCGCGGGCCAGACCGTCCGCATCCTGGTCGACGCCGCCGACGCGAGCGGCGCCTCGCTGGTGGAGGCGGCGGTGGACGACGTGAGGGTCAGCCAGCAATAGCCGCGGCGCGGGCGGCGGCGAGGGACGCGCGCACGGCATCGGGGGCCGTCCCCCCCCGCGCGGCCTTGGCGCGCACGGCCGTCTCGAGGTCGAGCGCGCCGAGCACGGCCGGGCTCAGCTCGGCGGCGGCGGCCGCGCGCAAGGGCACGCCCTCCCGCTGCGCCTTCGCCACCAGCGCTCCCACGCGCGCATGCGCCGTGCGGAAGGGCACACCCTCGCGGGCCAGGGCCACCGCCAGCGAGGCCGCCAGCATGTCGTCCGTGCAGCCGCGGCGCATGGCCGCGCGGTCGAGGCGCAGGCCGCGCACCACGCCGGAGAGGACGGCCAGGGACCCCTCCACCGTGTCCGCGGTGTCGAAGACCGCCTCCTTGTCCTCCTGGAGGTCCTTCTGGTAGCCGGTGGGGAGGCCCTTCAACAGAGCGAGCAGGGCCACCACGTGGCCGTCCACGCGCGCGGCCTTGCCGCGCACGAGCTCCAGGGCGTCCGGGTTCTTCTTCTGCGGCATCAGGCTGGAGCCGGTGGTGTAGGCCTCGGGCAGGGCGAAGAAGGCGTGCTCCGGCCCGGAGAAGCGGATGAGGTCGTCGCTCAGGCGGCTCATCTGCGTCTGGAGCAGGGCGCAGGCGAACACGAACTCGGCGGCGAAGTCGCGGTCGCTCACGGCGTCGAGCGCGTTCTCCGCCACCGCCTCGAAGCCCAGGTCCCGGGCCAGGGCCTCGCGGTCGAGGGGCAGGGTGGTGCCGGCCAGGGCGCCCGCGCCGAGGGGCAGCACGTTCACCCGCCGCCGCGCCTCCCGCAGGCGCTGGCCACCCCGCACGAGGGCCCAGGCGTGCGCGCCGGCGAAGTGGCCGAAGGTGATCGGCTCGGCCGCGCGCGTGTGGGTGAAGCCGGGCATCACGGCGTCGGCCCCCGCCTCGCCCTGGTCGCACAGGGCCTCCACCAGCCCGGTGGTGGCCGCGCGCAGGCGGTCGATGGCCGCCCGCACCCAGAGGCGGAGCGCGGTCACCGCCTGCTCGTTGCGGCTGCGCCCGACGTGCATCTGCGAGGCCAGCTCGCCCAGCTCCTCGCCCAGGCGCGCTTCCACGAAGCTGTGCACGTCCTCGTCGTCGGTATCCAGCCGCCCCGGGTCGTCCCGCACGCGCGCGGCCAGCGCGGCGAGGCCCTCGTCCAGGCGCGCCGCCTCCCCGGTGCCCAGCGCGCCGCAGGCGGCCAGCGCGCGGACGTAGGCGCGGGAGGCCGCGATCTCCTCCGCCACCAGGCGGCGGTCGAAGGGCAGCGACCGGCCGAACGCCCAGAAGGCGCGGTCGGGGTCGCCCTCGTAGTTGCCGCCCCAGAGCTTCACCGCGCGCCCCTCACCGGCGCCGCGCCACCGCCAGCAGGTGGGCGGACACGCCGATCAGCGAGGACTCGCTCTCCGCCGTCCGCGCCGCCCACAGGATGTGCGCGCGCCCCTCCGCGTCGGCCCACCGCTCGGCGAAGCCCGCGGTCAGCCAGCCCGGTCCCTCGATGCCCAGCACCGCCTCCAGCTCGAGGCCCGCCGCCCCCACCTCCGCCCCCAGCTCCTCGGGGCGGTGGAAGTAGGCGGTGGTGAAGTACTCGATGCGGCCGGTGTCGTTGCGGTGCCGGCCGTCGGCCAGGTCGCGCTCCACGATGGCGGCGAAGGCGGGGTCGCGAAGCGCGTCCGTGGCCAGGCCGTCCAGGAGCGAGGCGAAGCGCGAGATGGCCGCGGCGAGCACGGGCGCGCCCGGCCGCGCCACGCGCGCCGCCTCCCGCAGGGCGCGCTGGCGGTCCGCCCGCTCGGGCAGGTGGTAGAGCGGGCCGAGGAGGAGGACGGCGTCCTGGCTCTCGTCGCCGAAGGGGAGATCGCGCGCGTCGCCCTCCCGGGCGGAGGCGATCGCGCGCGCGGGGTGGCCGGCGCAGGCGCGCCGCGCCGCCTCCACGTGGCGGGGCACCGGGTCCACCAGCGCCACCTCGTAGCCCAGGCCGGCCAGCCAGCAGGCGTAGGCGCCGGCCCCGCCCCCCACGTCCAGGACCCGCGCGGGAGCGGGGGGCAGGTAGCGGAGGAGGAGCTCGCGCGTCCGCTCGCCCTCGAGCTGGAACGGTCCCTGGCCCAGGCGCGCGCCCTCGTCGTAGCGGTCGTAGAAGCGCCGGATGTCGGGATCGAGCAACGGCCCCCCGTCAGCTCCGGTAGTGGGCGTTCACGTCCACGTAGCCGTGGCTGAAATCGCAGGTCCACATCCAGCCCGAGGCGCGCCCCGCGCGCAGGCGGACGGTGATGCGGACGGGGTCCTCGAGCAGGGCGGCGCGCGCGGCGTCCTCGTCGTAGCGGCGCGCCTGGCCGCCCTCGCAGACCCAGACGCGGCCCAGGTGGATGTCGACCTCGCCCTGGTCCACCTCCACCCCCGCGCGGCCCACCGCGGCCAGGATGCGGCCCCAGTTGGGGTCGCCCCCGCACAGCGCGGTCTTCACCAGCGGCGACTCCGCCACCGTGCGCGCGATGCGGTCGGCCTCCGACTCCACGCGCGCCCCCTCCACCCGCACCTCCGCCACCCGCGTGGCGCCCTCGCCGTCGCGCACGATCATCCCCGCGATCCGGCGCGAGGCCTCGCTCAAGGCGGAGCGGAAGGCGTCGAAGTCCCGGTCCTCCTCCATGACGGCGCGCGCGCTGAGGGCGCCGCTGGCCAGCACCACCGCCATGTCGTTGGTGGAGGTGTCCCCGTCCACGGTGATGCGGTTGAGGCTCACGCCCACCGCCTCCGCCAGCGCGCGACGCAGGAGGCGCGCGTCGACGGCCGCGTCCGTGGTGAAGAAGGCGAGCATGGTGGCCATGTTGGGCGCGATCATGCCCGCGCCCTTGGCCATGGCCCCGATGCGCGCGGTGGCTCCGCCCAGGGCGAACTCCACCACCGTCTCCTTGGGGCGCGTGTCCGTGGTCATGATGGCGCGGGCGGCGCGCGCGCCGCCGTCGGGGCCCAGGGCGGCGCCCGCCGCCTCGATCCCGGCGCGCACCCGCTCCATGGGCAGGGGGACGCCGATCACGCCGGTGGAGGCCACCACCACCTCGCGCGCCCGGCAGCCCGCGACGCGCGCGGCGACCTCCGCCATCTCCTGGGCGTCGCGCAGGCCCTGGGGTCCGGTGGCGGCGTTGGCACAGCCCGCGTTGACCACCACCGCCCGCGCCTGTCCGCTTGCCAGGTGCTCGCGCGAGAGGATGACGGGCGCCGCCGCGGCGCGGTTCTGGGTGAAGACCCCCGCCGCCGTGCAGCCCCAGTCCGCCACCAGGAGGGCGAGGTCGAGGCCCTCGGGCTTGATGCCGGCGGCCACGCCCGCCGCGCGGAAGCCGCGCGGCGCGGTGACGGCGCCCAGGCCCGCGCCCGCCGCCGTATCCAGCATGGGGGAGGCGCTCAACGGTCCGCCGTGGCCGGCTCGGGCGCCGCCACCTCCTCGCGCGTGAGCGCGCGCACGCGCTCGGGCAGGCCGAAGAGCCGGATGAAGCCCTCCGCGTCCTTGTGGTCGTAGGCCATGCCCTCGCCGAAGGTGGCGAGGTCCTGCCGGTAGAGGCTGCGCTCGGACCGGCGCCCCACCGCCTCCGCGCGGCCCTTGTAGAGGCGGACCTTGACCTCGCCCGTCACCTCGCGCTCGGTGAAGTCCACGAAGGCGGCCAGCGCCTCGCGCAGGGTGGAGAACCAGAGGCCGTCGTAGATGAGCTGGGCGTAGCGCACGGAGACGGACTGCTTGAAGTGCAGGGTGTTGCGGTCCAGGACCAGCCGCTCCAGCTCGCGGTGGGCGAGGTGGAGCACGGTGCCCGCCGGCGTCTCGTAGACGCCGCGCGACTTGATGCCCACCAGGCGGTTCTCCACGAGGTCCAGCCGCCCCACGCCGTGGGCGCCGGCGAGGGCGTTGAGCCTCTCCACCAGGGCCACGGGGGAGAGGCGCTCGCCGTCCAGGACGGTGGGCACGCCGCCCTCGAAGCCGATCACGACGTCCTGGGGCACGTCGGGGGCGTCCTGCGGGTCCACCGTCAGCTTGAACATGCCCTTGAGGGGAGCCGACCACGTGTCCTCGAGGTTTCCTCCCTCGTGGCTGAGGTGCCAGAGGTTGCCGTCGCGGCTGAACAGGTCGCGCGTGGTCTGCTCCACGCGCACGCCGTGGGCCTCCGCGTAGCGCAGGGCGTCCTCGCGCGAGCGGATGTCCCACTCGCGCCAGGGCGCGATCACGGCCAGGTGGGGGGCGAAGGTCGCGTAGGTCACCTCGAAGCGCACCTGGTCGTTGCCCTTGCCGGTGGCGCCGTGGGCCAGGGCGTCCGCGCCGCGGGCCAGCGCCACCTGCACCTGGCGATGGGCCAGGAGGGGCCGGGCCAGGGCCGTGCCCAGCAGGTAGTTGTCCTCGTAGACGGCGCCCGCGGCCAGGGCGCGGAAGGCGTAGTCGCGCACGAACTCCTCGCGCAGGTCCTCCACCACGCACTCGCTGGCCCCCGTGTCCAGGGCCTTGGCGCGCACGGCGGCCAGGTCGTCTCCCTGGCCCACGTCGCCGCAGTAGGCGATGATCTCCGCCCCGTAGCGCTCCTTGATCCAGGGGATGATGATCGAGGTGTCGAGCCCTCCCGAGTACGCCAGCACGACCTTCTTCACGCTCAAGGCTTCTCTCCTTCCGTCCCGGGGTTGACGCCGCGCGCGCGGCTCGTCACGCGAGGTTCGCTCCCGCGCCCGGCGCCTCGCCTTCCTTCTCTCCGGTGGCGGTGGCGTCCGCGGGCGGCCGCCGCACCATGGCCGTCTCGTCGCAGCAGAGGTTCCGCGGGCAGGCCTGGCAATCCACCATGAGCTTGTCCAGGTAGAGCTCGCGCCG
>DATBIO010000019.1:0-21131 GCA_036556965.1 Vicinamibacteria bacterium | reverse complement strand
GCTCGGACGGCATCAAGATCGTGTTCGGCGAAGGCCAGGCCCCGCAGCAGGCACCCCTGGCCGCGCTCCGCCCGGCGGCGGAGATGGGCGCCACGGCCACCCCCGTGGCCATGACCACGCAGGCCCCGGCCTCCCTGGAGGCGCCGATCCTGCCCCGCCCCGCGCCCGAGCCCCAGGTGCCGACGGCACCGGGCCCCGGCGAGGGCGTGGTCATCGGCCAGGCGCGCACGGTGGTCACCACCGGCGAGAAGGAGTACAGCGGCCACCCCATCAGCCTCGACTTCAAGGACGGGGACCTGCAGGACATCTTCCGGCTCTTCGCGGACATCTCGGGCCTGAACATCGTGGTGAACCCCGGCGTCAGCGGGAAGGTCACCCTGAAGCTCAACGAGGTGCCCTGGGACCAGGCGCTGGACCTCATCCTGAAGGCCAACGGGCTCGGCTACACGCTGGAAGGCAACGTCATCCGCATCGCGCGGCTGGCCGACCTCCAGCGCGAGGAGCAGGACCGCCGGAAGCTGGCGGAGGAGAAGCAGCTGGCGGGCGACCTCGGCAGCCTCACCGCCCGGATCTCCTACGCCAAGGCCGCGGAGCTGTCCGACGTGCTCAAGCGCGCGGGCGTGGTCTCCGCGCGCGGCAGCATCAACGTGGACGCCCGCACCAACACCATGATCATCAACGACCTCCCCAGCTTCCTGACCCGGGCCCAGGCCCTGATCGCCGAGCTGGACCGCCCGACGCCGCAGGTGGAGATCGAGGCCCGCATCGTGGTCACCAGCCGCAACTTCACGCGTGACCTGGGCATCCAGTGGGGCTTCCTCAACCAGCAGACTCCCCAGTTCGGCAACACGACGACCCAGGCCTTCCCGAACGCGATCATCGTGAACGGGCAGGGCGTGCCCGCCACCGGCGGCATCCCCGCCGACCAGTCCGGGCTGGCCCCGGCGGCCGGCATCGGGACCGCGGGGCGCGGCTACCTGGTCAACCTGCCCGCCGCCGGCTTCAACAGCGGCATCGGCATCACGATGGGCAACATCCTGGGCAGCTTCAACCTGGACGTGGCCCTCACCGCCCTGGAGCGCCAGGGCCGGGGACGGCTGCTCTCCACGCCCAAGGTGACCACGCAGAACAACCAGTCCGCGGAGAGCAAGCAGGGCGTCCAGATCCCCATCCAGACCGTGGCCAACAACACGGTGACCGTGCAGTTCAAGGACGCCGTGCTGACCCTGAAGGTCACGCCCCAGATCACGGAGGCGGGCACCGTCATCCTGAACCTGGAGGTCGAGAACAACGCCGCGGACTTCGCCAACCTCGTGAACGGCATACCGCCCATCAACACGCAGTCGGCCAAGACGCAGGTGCTGGTGCGCGACGGCGCCACCGCGGTCATCGGCGGTATCTACCAGAGCAACGAGCAGACCGCCCAGCAGAACACGCCCTTCCTGGGCCGCATCCCGCTGCTGGGCTTCCTGTTCCGGAACAAGTTCGTCACCACCAGCAACAACGAGCTCCTGCTCTTCATCACGCCCCGGATAATCAAGGGATGACGCCAACCGTCTGGAGGACGAGCATGCGGCTTCACCACGCCGTGCTGATTGCGCTGCTGGGCGCGACGGCGGCCTGCACCCCCGGCTTCGTCGAAGACAACGAGTCCAACGTCCTTCTTCGGATCGTCGAGGTCCTCACCCAGGCCACCGGCGCCACCACCGAGGATGCGTCCTTCCTCCTGTCGGACGTGCGCTTCGAGGGCAGCGTGTTCAACGACAACGCGACCCTCACGGTGGCGAACATCCCCAAGAACCCCAACCCGAACCTCCTGCAGGGGGACTTCAACGACGTCATCATCGAGCGGTACGAGGTGAGCTACTTCCGCACCGACGGCCACAACACCGAGGGGGTGGACGTGCCCTTCCGCTTCTCCGGAGCGGCCAGCGGCCGCATCCCCGCCAACGCGGAGGGGGAGGTCGCGGTCATCCTCGTGCGCCACCAGGCCAAGGTGGAGCCCCCCCTGCGCCTGCTCGTGGGCCTCGGAGGAGAGCAGATCCTGACCATGTTCGCCGAGGTGACGATCCACGGCCGCACCATCAACGAGAGGGCCGTCACCGCAAGCACGCGCATACCCATCACCTTCGCCGACTTCGCGGACGAGCAGTGAGGTCAGAGATGAGAGCACGCATCGGTCGTCTCCGTGGTTTTCGCCTCCTGCTGGCGGCCTGCGCTCCGCTGGCCTGGCTGGCGTGCGGCCTGGAGGGCATCGAGATTCCCGACCTGGACGGTCCGGCCGGCCTTGGCTTCAACCTGCGCGTCTCGGCCACGCCCGACATCGTCCTCGCCGACGGCAACAGCACCTCGCTCGTGCAGGGACGGCTCATCGGTCCCGACGGGAGCGGGGTGGCCGGGCGCCAGATCGCCTTCAGCATCTCGAACGCGGAGGGCCAGACCGCGGACATCGGGACCTTGACGGGCCCGAGCTCCATCGGCACCGCGGTGATCGCCATCACCAACGGCCAGGGCATCGCGCAGGCCACCTACACGGCGCCGCCCCGCATGGACGCCAACGCGAACCGGGAGATCCTGATCACGGGCCGGACGGTGGGCGACGACGCCAACGGCCAGTTCTCCAGCTTCGCGGTGATCGGCCTGCGGATGCCCGACCCGCGCCTGTTCCCGCCCAATCCCGACAACGACCCGCCGGTCTGCACCTTCGCCATCGAGGCCCCCAACGGCTTCAACGTGAACCAGACCATCATCTTCGACTCGACCTCGTCGGACATCGACGGCGAGATCATCCGGTACGAGTGGGACTTCGGCAACGGAACGGGAGGGACTTCCCCGGACGTGGCCACCGTCTACCGGACGGCGGGCACCTACACGGTGGGACACCAGGTCACGGACAACAACGGCGCGCAGTCGTCCTGCTTCGCGGTGCTGCTCATCCAGTAGCTCCGCGCGCGGGGAGTTCCTGGTCCCGGGCCTCGCCATCGGGCGGGGCCTGGGACATACTCTCTGCGGCCAACCGTGGCGAACTCCCGCATCGACGAACTCCGTAAGCGGCTCGAGAAGGAGCCCGGCTCGCGGCTCTTCGCCCAGCTCGCGGAGGAGCTGCGGAAGGAAGGGGAGCTGGCGGAGGCCATCCGCGTGTGCCGGGACGGCCTCCTCCGCAACCCGGGCTACCCGTCGGCGCGGATGACCCTGGGCCGGGCGCTCCTCGACACGGGCGACATGCAGGCGGCGCGGCTGGAGTTCGAGGCCGTGCTCAAGGGGGCCCCGGACAACATCCTGGCCAGCCGCCTCCTCGCGGAGTGCCACGAGGGCCTGGGGAGCTTCGACGCGGCCCTCGAGCAGTACCGCAAGACGCTGGCCATGGCCCCCGAGGACAAGCTCGCGCAGACGCGCGAGCGTGAGCTGTCCACGCGGCTGGCCGCTCTCGTCCCCGGACCCGCGGCCAAGGCCGCGGCCGCGGAGCCGCCGGCCTCGCCGCCCCCGTGGGCCGACGAGCGCGTGCCCGCGCGCGCCCTTCCTCCGGAGGCGCCGATCCCGCTGGCCGACGCGGAAGAGGAGTTCGAGCTGGAGTCGGCCTACGAGTCGCCGGCCATGCAGTGGGCGACCTCGGCCCTCCCCGTCGTCCCGCCCGCGCCCGCCATCCCCGCGGAGCCCGCACCCGGGCGGCCGGCGGCGGCCGAGTCGTTGCCCCCGTCCCCGGGGCCTGCGGGGCCCCAGGCCAGCCTGGCCTCGCCGACCCTGGCCGAGCTGTACCTGAGCCAGGGGCTTGCCGGACGCGCCGCCGACGTCTACCGGCAGGTGCTCGACCGGGAGCCCGGCAACGACACCGCGCGCGCGCGCCTGGCCGCCATCGAGTCCGCGGACGACGACGCTCCCGCGGCGCCCGCCCCGCTGCCGGGCGGCCGCCGCGCCGCCGCGGAGCGCACCATCGCCCGGTTGGAAGGACTTCTCTCCGCCATCCGAAGGAGTGCCCCGTGAGCGCTTTTGGCGACAGCCTCCGCTCCATCGCCGCCCGCGTCCCGGAAGCGCAGGTGCTGATCATCATGGGCACGGACGGGATCCCGGTGGAGAAGCTCGTCCTCCGTCCGGACCCGAACCAGGAGGCGGTGGCCGCCGAGTACACGGCGCTGTTGAGGGCCAGCGTCTCCGCCGCGTCCGACACCGGCCTGGGCGCCCTGCGGGAGCTGGCCATCGTCACGGAGAGGATGACGGCGCTCCTGGTCGGCATCACGCCCGAGTACTTCATCTTCGCCAGCCTGTCCCCCGGCGCCATCACCGGGCGCGCGCGCTTCGCGCTGCGCATGGCCTGCGCGCGCCTCGAGCCGGAGTTCGTCTGAGTCGTCGGCCTCCTCGCGTTGACAAGCCGCGAGGGCGACGCGAATAATGCTTGCACACGCCGCGCGACGTTGAGGCGCTCCCCACCCTTCAAGGAGACCGCTTGGACCTCAACGAGTTGAAGGACCTCCTCCAGATCCTCGACGAGAAGGAGATCACCGAGTTCGAGCTGGAGGAGGAGGGCCTGAA
Organism: Vicinamibacteria bacterium; assembly: GCA_036556965.1. Taxonomy (GTDB): domain Bacteria; phylum Acidobacteriota; class Vicinamibacteria; order Fen-336; family Fen-336; genus DATBIO01. The sequence goes on along the minus strand of DATBIO010000019.1, from coordinate 16,604 downwards.
GCTGCGGATCCGCAAGGCCGCGGCCAACCACGCCACCGCTCCCGCCGCGGCCGTGCTGGCCCCGCTGGTGCCCGCCATGCTGCCGGGGACGGCCACCCTGGCCGGTCCCCTGGCCGTGGCCGCCCCGTCCCCCGCCGCGGTGGAGCCTCTCCCCGCCGCCCCGGAAGCGGTGGAGGAGGGCCTCTTCGTGGTGAAGAGCCCGATCGTGGGCACCTTCTACGGGGCGCCCGACCCCAACTCCCCCCCCTTCGTGAACGTGGGCGACCGGGTGCGCAAGGGACAGGTCCTCTGCATCGTGGAAGCGATGAAGCTCATGAACGAGATCGAGGCCGAGGTGGGGGGGGAGGTGTTGAGGATCCACCAGGAGAGCGGGCAGCCCGTGCAGTACGGCGATCCCCTGTTCACGGTGAGGCCCGACTGAGCAGGGTCCCGGTACCCCGATGTTCAAGAAGGTCCTGATCGCCAACCGGGGGGAGATCGCCCTCCGCGTCATGTGGGCGTGCCGCGAGCTCGGCATCCGCACGGTGGCCGTGTACTCCGAGGCCGACCGCAACAGCCTGCACGTGCGCTTCGCCGACCAGGCCGTGTGCGTGGGGCCTCCGCGCAGCGTCGACTCCTACCTGAACATCCCCGCCATCATCAGCGCGGCCGAGGTCACGGGCGCCGACGCCATCCACCCGGGCTACGGGTTCCTCTCCGAGTCGAGCTACCTGGCCGAGATCTGCGAGGCGTGCCACATCACGTTCATCGGGCCCCACCCCGAGGCCATCCGGCTCATGGGGGACAAGAGCCGCGCCAAGAAGACCATGGCCAAGGCGGGCGTGCCCATCCTCCCCGGCTCCCCGGGCACGGTGGAGACGGAGGAGGACGGCCTCAAGTTCGCGCGCGAGGTCGGCTTCCCCGTGATCCTGAAGGCCTCCGCGGGCGGCGGCGGGCGCGGGATGCGCGTGGTGCGCAGCCCGGGCGAGATGTCGGTCGCCTTCCGGGCGGCCCAGGCCGAGGCGGCCGCCGCCTTCGGGGTGCCCGACGTGTACATCGAGAAGTACCTGGACGGACCGCGCCACATCGAGATCCAGGTCATGGGCGACGCCAAGGGCAACGTGGTGCACCTCGGCGAGCGCGAGTGCTCGATCCAGCGCCGCCACCAGAAGGTGGTGGAGGAGGCGCCCTCCCCGGCGGTGGGGGAGAAGCTGCGCCGCCGCATGGGCAACGCCGCGGTGGAGGCGGCCAAGGCCGTCGACTACACCAACGCGGGCACCATCGAGTTCCTCCTCGACGCCTCCGGCAGCTTCTATTTCATGGAGATGAACACCCGCATCCAGGTCGAGCACGGGGTGACGGAGCTGGTGACGGGCCAGGACCTGGTGAAGGAGCAGATCCTGGTGGCGGCGGGGGCGCCCCTCTCCTTCGAGCAGAAGGACGTGACCTGGCGCGGCCACGCGCTGGAGTGCCGGATCAACGCCGAGGACCCCGTGACCTTCGCTCCCTCGCCGGGGACCATCCGGCACCTGCACCTGCCCGGCGGCCCCGGCGTGCGCATCGACACCTTCGTGCACGAAGGCTGCGAGATCCCGCCCTACTACGACTCCATGATCGGCAAGCTGATGACCCACGGCCGCGACCGCGCGGAGGCCATCGCGCGCATGAAGCGCTGCCTCGACGTGATGATCGTGGAGGGGATCCGCACCAACATCCCGCTCCACCAGCGCATCATGGAGGACGCCGACTTCCGCGCCGGGCGGCTGGACACGCGCTTCATGGAGCGCTTCCTCCAGCAGAAGAAGGGCGCGGCGGCGGCGGCCTCCTGAGCGGCGGCGGCCGCGCGCTGCCGCCGTCCCCCTTCGTCTACCCGATCCTCGACACCGCGCTGCTCCGGGGCCGCGCCGTGGGCGCCCTGGTGGGCGCGCTCGCGCGCGGAGGGGCGGAGCTGGTGCAGCTGCGCGCCAAGGCCCTCCCCGACGGCGAGCGCCTGCGTGCGGCCCGGGCGGCGGTGGCGGCGGCGGACGAGGCGGGGATCGCCCTCGTGGTCAACGACCGCGTGGACGTCGCGCTCCTGAGCGGCGCGCACGGCGTCCACCTCGGGCAGGACGACCTGCCCCCGCGGGTCGCCCGCGAGCTGCTGGGCGCACGCGCGCTGCTCGGCCTCTCCACCCACACCCTGGCCCAGCTCGAGCGCGCGGCCGACGAGCCGGTGGACTACGTGGCCTTCGGCCCCGTGCTGGCCACGCGGTCGAAGGAGAACGCGGATCCCGTGGTGGGGGTGGCCGGCCTGGCGGAGGCGCGGCGGCGCTGCCGGCTGCCCCTGGTGGCCATCGGCGGCATCACCCCGGCCGCGGCCGGGGAGGTGGCGCGCGCGGGGGCGGACGGCCTGGCCGTCATCGCGCACGTGATGGCGGCGGCCGATCCCGCGGCGGCGGTGCGCGCCCTGCGCGCCGCGGTGGCCGCGCGGAACGCGTGAGCTATCATCGCCGCCCATGACCGCCCGCCTCCTCGACGGTGCCGCCACCGCCGCCGCCATCCGCGAAGAGCTGCGCGACGAGGTCCGGGACCTGACCGCGCGCGGCCGCCAGCCCGGCCTGGGCGTGCTCCTGGTGGGGGACAACCCGGCCTCGGCCGTCTACGTGCGCAGCAAGACGCGCGCGTGCGAGGACCTGGGAATGCGCCACGAGACCGCGCGGCTGCCCGCGTCCGCGGCCACGGACGAGGTGGCGGCGGTGGTGCGCGACTACAACCGGCGCCACGAGGTGCACGGCATCCTCGTGCAGCTCCCGCTCCCCCCGCAGGTGGACACCGAGGCCGTGCTCTCCCTGGTGGACCCCGCCAAGGACGTGGACGGCTTCCACCCGACGAACGTCGGCCTGCTCGTCCAGAAGCGGCCACGGTTCGTGGCCTGCACCCCGGCCGGCATCATGGAGCTGCTCCGGCGGCACGAAATCCGGGTCTCCGGCCTGCGGGCGGTGGTGGTGGGCCGCAGCGACATCGTGGGCAAGCCCATGGCCCTGCTCCTCCTCCACGCCGACGCCACGGTGACCGTGTGCCACTCGCGCACGCGCGACCTGCCCGCGGTGGCGCGCGAGGCGGACCTGCTGGTGGCGGCCATGGGCCGGGCCGGGTTCATCCGCGCCGAGCACGTCAAGCCGGGGGCGGTGGTGGTGGACGTGGGCATGAACCGCGTGGAGGACGCGGCGCAGGCGGCCGACCTGCTGGACGGCGGACGTCTCGCGGACTTCGAGCGGAAGGGCCACGCGCTGGTGGGAGACGTGCACGCGCCCTCGGTGCGCGAGGTGGCGGGGGCCATGACGCCGGTGCCGGGGGGCGTGGGGCCGCTGACCATCGCCATGCTCATGAAGAACACGGTCCGGGCCGCCGCCCTGCCCTGAGCGACGCGTGCTGCGCGTCGGGCTCACCGGCGGCATCGCCTGCGGCAAGACGCGGGTCCGGCGCGCGCTGGCCGCGGCCGGCCTGCCCACCCTCGACCTGGACGCGGTGGCCCACGACGTCATCCTCCCGGGGCGGCCCGCCCACGCCGCGGTGGCGGCCGCCTTCGGCGCGGAGGTCCTGGCCCCGGACGGGAGCGTGGACCGCGCCCGCCTGGGCGCTCTCGTCTTCGCGGATCCGGAGAAGCGGCGGAGCCTGAACGCGATCGTCCACCCCCGCGTGCGCGAGGAAGAGGCGCGCTGGGCCGCAGGCCTGGCCGGGGGCGCGGGGCCGCCGGTGGTGGACGCGGCGCTGCTGGTGGAGGCGGGCGTCCACCTCCGCTTCGACCGCCTGGTCGTGGTGCGCTGCGCACCGGAGCAGCAGCTCGCGCGGCTGCGGGCGCGGGACGGGCTGGAGGAGGCCGCCGCGCGCGCCCGCATCGCCGCGCAGATGCCGCTCGACGACAAGGCGCGCTTCGCGCACGCGGTGGTGGACACCTCGGGGGCGCTCGAGGAGACGGACCGGCGTGCGCAGGCGCTGGCCGGGGACCTGCGCGCGCTCGCCGCCGGATGGCGGCCGGAGGCCGTATCCCGCGCCCGCGCGGCGAGCCTGGTCGCCGCCATCGCCGGCGAGGTGCGGGGCCTCGGCTTGCGCCGGCTCCTCGAGGCGATCGCCGCCGGCGGCGTCGACCTGCCCGACCTCGGCCGCGGCCTCCAGCCGCCGGCCGGCGAGCCCTGGTACGCGCAGCCGGGCCGCACCGTCGGCGCCGAGCCCCTCATGGCCGCGGTGGCCCTGTGGTCCTCGGCGCGGGGCGCCGGGGAGCCCTTCGCGTGCACCGCCGCGCTGTCCCTGGCGCGGCTCCTGGGCGCCGACACCGCCTCGGCCACCGCGGCCTGCCTGGCCGCGCTGGTCCTGCACCGCGCCTTGCTGGACGCGCCTGCGGATGCGGCCGCCTGGCCCTGGAGGGCATGGGCGGAGGCGGCGCGGGTCCACGGCGGGGACGACGCCCGTGCCTCGGCCGAGAGGTTGCGCGCGGCGGCCACGGGGGAGGCGGGCGGTCCGGACTGGCTGGCCGGCGCCCTGCGCGCGTCCGCCGGCCCACCCGACCCCCGAGCGCTGGAGCTGGTGGAGGGCGTGCTGGCCGCCCGCTAGTCGGCCTCGATCTGGCGGACCTTCAGGACCAGCCCGGCGATCACGGCCACGATCACGATCAGGGATATGCCGAGGCCGATCCGCCGCTCGCGAAGCTCTCGGAACGCGCGCCGGCCGGCCGTGTGCCCGGTCTCCACCACCGCCGCGCCCTCGGCCACGGCGGCCTGGAAGCGCTCCTCGTCGAAGCTGTGCACGAGCACGCGCGCCTCCACGACGTGGTCCTGGGCCTTCTGCAGGGCGAACTGGTCCTCGGAGACCTCCACCCCCGCCTGCTCGGCACGCTCCAGCCGACCCCGCGCATCGGCCAGCCCCGCGCGCAGGCGCTCCAGGCCGGCGCCCATCCGCGAGGCGGCCGCGTACTCGGGCTCGCCCTCCCCGTGGCAGGAGATGCAGGTGGAGCGGGGGCCCACCCCCAGCATGTCGGGGGTGGGTGCCTTCACGGCATGGTTGTCGTGGCAGACCATGCACTGGATGCACAGGTCGAGCTCGAGGCCCTTCTTCTGCTCGGTCTCCCGGAAGAGCGAGGCCTCGCGCCCGTGGCAGCTCCCGCAGACGTTGGCCACCGAGCCCACGCCGGGGGGGACCGCCCCGTGGCTGCCGTGGCAGTCGTTGCAGGTGGGCGCGGCGAGGTCGCCCTTCCCGTAGAGGGCCTGCGCGTGGACGCTCGTCTTGTAGTCCGCGTACTGGGCCGTCGGCATGCCGTACTGGTCCATGAGCCCGGCGTCGGCGTGGCAGCGGGCGCAGGTGTCGGCGAGGTGCGTCGGGTGCACCGACGATCGAGCGTCCGCTACCGCCCGGATGCCGTGCACGCCGTGACAGTCGATGCACACGGCGGTGCGCGCGTCCCCCGCCGCGTTCTTCCTGCCGTGCACCGAGGTGCGGTATTCGCCGAGCTGGTCGATGCGCGTGTGCGGGTTGAACCGCTTCATGTATTCGGCGTCCGCGTGGCAGCGGGCGCAGAACTGGGGGACCTGCAGCCGCGTGGGCGCTTCCCGCCAGCCCTTCGCCGCGTCGTGCGCCGCGTCGATGTCGCCGTCGTGCCCGGCCGCGGCGTTGCCGCCGTGGCAGTCGTGGCAGGAGAGGCCCTTCCCGGCGTGGACGTCGTCGCGCATGCCCGCCACCGGCTCCGCCGCCTGACCGCCCAGCTCCAGGTGGCACTGCAGGCAGCTCGACGGGGGCGTGGGCGAGGGCCGCGGCGGCTCCTGGGTGGGCGCCGCGGCGAGCAGGAGCACGAGGAGCGCCGCGCCCATCTCAGGACTTCACGTACATGAGGGCGGTGAAGGCCGCGATGTAGGCCAGCACCGCCCAGCCCAGCACGGTGAACGCCCGGCTGGCGCGGTGGCCCGGACGGCGGTCGACCAGCGGCGCCACCAGCCAGACGAGCGCGCCCAGGGTGAAGGCGACGATGCCCAGCAACTCGCCCTCGATGCCGAGGACGTGGCCGGGCAGCATCTTCAGGGTCTGGAACATGAAGCCGAAGTACCACTCGGGCCGGATGCCGGCGGGGGCGGGGGCGAAGGGATCCGCCTTCGTCCCGAGCTCCCAGGGAAACAGCGCGGCCAGGGCGGCCAGCACGCCCAGCGCGGCGCACCAGCCGATGGCGTCGCGGAGCAGGAAGTTGGGAAGGAAGGGCAGCGTCCTCGGGGCGCGGCCCGTGCGGCGGCCCTCGTCCTCGACGCCGGGCGGCACGCTCATCCCGTGCCTCTGCACGAGCACGAGGTGGACGCCCAGCACCACGGTGGTCAGGGCGGGCAGGACGGCCACGTGGATGCCGTAGAAGCGCGTCAGGGTGCCCCCCGTGACCTGGTCGCCCCCGCGGAGGAGCCGCAGGGCGAAGCGGCCCACCACGGGCACCGAGCCGGCGACCTCGGTGCCGACCTGGGTGGCGAAGAAGGCGAGCGTGTTCCAGGGCAGCAGATAGCCGGAGAACCCGAAGGCCAGCATCAGGCCCAGCAGGGCCATGCCCGTGAACCAGGTCAGCTCGCGCGGGCGGCGGTACGCCTTGAGGAAGAACGTGCTGAACATGTGCGCGAAGACCACGAACACCAGCACGTTGGCCGACCAGGAGTGCAGCGAGCGCACCAGCCAGCCGAACGGCGCCTTGGCCATGATGAACTGCACGCTCTCGAAGGCCTCGCCGGCCGAGCCGCGGTAGTAGAGGAGGAGCAGGATGCCCGTCCCGACCTGGATGGAGAAGAGGAACAGCGCCATCCCGCCCAGGTAGTACCAGAGGGTGTGGCGGTGCAGGGGCACGCGCTTGTGGCGGGCCATCTCCACCAGCGCGGAGAGGCCGGCACGCTCGTCCAGCCAGCCCCACAGCCGGCGGAGGGGCGCGTCCGGAGCGGTGCTCATGCCTTCCGCGTGACCACGACTTCGCCGTTGACCACGTGGACTTCCCAGCCGTCCAGGGGCCGGGGAGGCGGCCCGGCCACGTTCCGGCCGCCCAGGTCGTAGTACCCGTTGTGGCACGCGCACCAGATCTGCTGCAGGTCCGGGCGGTACTGGACGGTGCAGTTGAGGTGGGTGCAGGTCCCGTCGAAAGCCCGGTAGTTGCCGTCGGGGAGACGCACCAGCAGCCCGGCGCGGCTGCCGAACCGGAAGACGCGGCCCTGGTTCGGCCGCAGATCGCCCTCACGCGCGGCGAGGGCCCGCGTCGTCGGGGCCTCGGGGAGCTCCGGCGGCACGAGGTAACGCAACACCGGATAGAAGACGGAGGCGAGCATGGCCCCCACCGACGTGCCCAGGAAGACGTCGAGCCAGCTCCGCCGGTTCATGACCGCCTTCGCCCTCGGCCGGGACCGCGGCTACGGCTTCTTCTCGACGTAGTCCTTGAGCCAGGCCGGGTCCACCTCCTTGGCCTTGCGCTTCTCCTTCTGGTCGACGAGCCATTGCCCGCGCTCGTTGTGGGTGACCGCCCCCTTCTTCGGCAGCTTCTCGTTGTGGCAGGCGAGGCAGGTCTGGGCGGCAAAGCCCAGCTCGCGCGCCTTCTTCTGGATGGGCATGGTCGCGGAGGCCATGCCCGCCCCCGACAGCCACGCCGCCACGGCCAGCCCGGCGATCCGCATGGTCCACCCCAGACGCGGCATGCCAACCCCCTCCCGGCCGAAAGAGCGGCCGATGGCGGCCATTAGGCACCCTGGCCGTGGCCGCGTTCTACAGATCGGATGATCCAGACGCATCGGACGATTGATCCAGAGTGCCTCGGACCGCCTGCCGCCACCGGCCCGGGCCGCTCCCCGGGGGTGCGCGTCGGGGACCGGTCAGGCGGTCCACCGGCCGCGGCTCCCCGTGGCCCCCGCCGCCGAAGCGTCAGGTCGTCGGCGCCGCCCCCACCCGCTCCTCCACGAAGGTATCCCACTCGTGGCAATGCGGGCAGCGCCACAGCATGTCGTCCGCGCGGTAGCGGCAGCGCGTGCAGATGTGGGGATCGCGGTAGAAGAGCGACCCCTCCGCGGTGGCCAGGTAGGCGTCCAGGCCCGCGGCGATGTCCGCGCCCGCCCTCACCGTGCGGCAGACCTCGAGGTGCGTGGCATGCGCGTGGGGGTTGAGGCCGAGCGCGCGCAGGGCCAGGCCGGCCGCCTCCTCGTCGCGCCCCTGCGCGCGCAGGTGCCCGGCCAGGGCCAGCCGCGCCCGCCAGTCGCGCGGGTCCTGCCGGATCATGCGCTCGCACAGCTCCTCGAAGCGCTCGGGCTGCCCGCTGCGGGCGTAGCAGGTGCGCAGGCGGCCGAAGGCCAGGTAGGCGCGCTCGGGCGAGAGCTGGACCGCCTCCTCCACGATGGCCGCCGCCCGGCGCGGGTCGTCGGGCGCCGCCAGGTCGGCCAGGCCGAGGTAGGCGGGGAACACGCGCCGGTCGAGGCCGAGGGCCGCGCGGAAGGAGCGCTCCGCCCCGTCGCGGTCGCCCGCCTCGAGCTGCTCCCGGCCGATGGTCGCCTGGAGGTGCCCGAGCACCCGGCTCTCGTCGGTCTTGCGCGCGCGGCCCAGGCGCGCGCGCAGCTCGTAGACGCGACGCCACTGGCGCTGCTCGGCGCACAGGCGCTCCAGCTCCGCCAGGGCCTGGAAGCTGCGCGGCTCGTCGGCCAGCACCTCCTCGAACGTGCGCGTGGCCCGGTCGAGGAAGCCGGCCTTGCGGTAGTCGATGCCCAGGGCGGTGCGCGCCTGCACCCGCTCCTCGCGGGTGAGGTCGGGCCGTGAGAGCAGCTCCTGGTGGACCTGGATGGCGCGCTCGGTCTGCCCCGCCTCGCGCAGCAGGCTGCCCAGGACGAGGGGGACCTCGGGCGCGTCCGGCTCGTGCCGCGCCACCTTGGCCAGCTCGCTGATGGCGAGGTCGAGCTGGCCCGCGGCCAGGTGGTGGAGGCCGCGCGCGTAGTGCGGCGACGACCGCCGTGCCGCGCGCTCGAGGCTCTCGCGCCTCTGCGCGCGCGTCCAGGCGCGGCCGGCCACCACGCCCGCGGCCGCCGCCAGGGCCACGGCCAGGAGGGCGGTCTCGCTCAAGCCGTTCCCTGCCGCCTCAGGACGAGGGGAAGGCTTCCCCGGACACGCGCTCCCAGTCCCCGCGCGCGCGCAGGATGCCCTCGATGAACTCGCGCAGGCAGCCGTGGCCGCCCGCCGCCTGCATCACCATGTCCACCTGCGCGCGCACCTCCAGGGGCGCGTCCGCGGGGGCCGCGGAGAGGCCGGCGGCGAGGAGGACGGGCAGGTCGTTCAGGTCGTCCCCGATGTAGGCGGCGTCCTCCGCGCGGAGCCCCTCCTGGGCCAGTACCTCGAGGAAGGCCGCGCGCTTGTCGGCCAGGCCCTGGCGCACCACGGACACGCCCAGCTCCGCCGCGCGCCGCGCCACCACCGGCGAGGAGCGGCCGGAGAGGATGCCGGTGCGCAGCCCCGCGCGGTGGGCGAGGACCAGGCCCAGCCCGTCGCGGATGTGGAACGCCCTGGCCTCCGTGCCGTCGGGCAGCATCAGGACGGTGCCGTCCGTCATGACGCCGTCCACGTCCGTCAGGACCAGCCGCAGGCGGCGGCAGCGTCCGGCGAGCGCCTCGTCCTTCACGGCTCCTCTCCGCCTCCCGGGGAGGCCTGGCGGGCGGCACGTCGATAGAGCCGCACCGTCTGCGAAGAGTACCGTAGCGCGAGGGCGGGCCCGTGGCCGGGCAGGGGTTGGGAGGCGTCCTCCCACACCCAGTCCGCGCCCAGGCGGTCGAGCAGGGCGTCGGACCGCGCGGGATCCGCCGTCCGGAAGAGGGCGGCCACCAGCGCGCGCTGCTCGTCCGCCTGCCGGGCCTCGAGGTGGAAGTTGCCGGGCACCGCGAGCAGCCGGCGGCCGCAGAGGGCGCCCACGTAGAGGCCCTCGTGCAGCGGCGCCGCCACCGTCTCTCCCGGCGCGCTGTGACTCCGGAGCCACGCGCAGGCCGCGATGGCGTCGCGCGGGAGCACGGCGCGCGCGCGGTCCATGGATCCCGGGGGAGCGAAGCGGTCCGGCCGCGTCTTCGCGAGCACGTAGCGGGTGGGCGAGACGAGGGCCAGGGCCACGCACGCCGCGGCCAGCGCGCGCCGCACGCCCCCCGCCGTCGCCCACGCGGCCAGGGTGGGCGCGGCGTGGATCCACAGGAGGTACTGGGCCAGGGTCAGGAACTGGATGCCGTCCACGGCGTTGGGGCGGCCGATGAGCAGCAGCGAGAGGGTGACGAGCAGCCCGAGCGTCACGGCCAGGAAGCCGTGGAAGCCCCCCACGTCGGCGCGGGCCAGCCGCGCCAGGCGCGGCAGGCCCACCAGGCGCACGCCGAACCCGCCGGCCAGGAAGAGGAGGGCGGTGGCCACGTAGGCCAGGGGCGTGGTGGCCGTGCTCCGGGTGAGGACGGCGGCCACGGAGCCCAGCAGGGGGTTGGCCACCGAGGCGTTGTAGACGTGGGTGAACGGTCCCCAGGCCAGGGCGGCCCCCTCGCGGGCGGCGGCCGCGGCCAGCACCATGGCCACGAAGGGGGCCGCCAACACGCCCGCCGCCGCGGGCAGCAGCAGCAGGGCGGGGCGGCGCGCCACCAGGGCGTGCAGAAAGGCGCCGCCGGCCAGGCCGAGGAAGGCGAAGACCTTGGTCGGCCACAGGCCGGCCAGGGCCAGCCCCGCCAGGGCGAGGTCGCGGCCCGACGGCGCGGCGAGCCAGCGGTGCACGAGGGCCAGGGCGGCCAGGGCCATGGGCAGCCCGAGCATCCAGGTGTTGTAGTAGAGCGACTCGGCGGAGAACGAGTAGAAGACGAAGAAGTGCCGCGACCGCTCGAGATCGGAGAGGAGGGGGAGGTCCGGCCGGGAGAGCAGGAACGAGAGGTCGCCTCCCAGCGCCACCAGCACCGCGGCCAGGGGCCAGGCCGCCGGCGCCGTGACGCGCAGCTCGCGCAGCAGGCTCAGGAGGGCGAGGGCCGTGAAGCCCAGGGCGGCCGCCGGCATCAGGTAGAGCGCGGAGGACAGCACGGGCGCGCCCCCGTACCGCTGGAGCAGGAGGAGGAAGGCGGAGGGGAAGAGGGAGTACTGCAGGGGCACGTTGGCGAACACCGGGTTGCTCAGCCGGTGCAACGGGGCCCGCTGCATCTCCTGGCCCACCATGCCGTAGAAGACGCGGTCGTCCACCTCGAAGCCCAGCCGGAAGGCCAGTCCCGCGGAGGTGTTCACCATGTCCTCGCGGTTCACGGCCGCCGCGAAGGCGACCAGGGCGAGAGGCAGTCCGACGAGGAGCCAGACGGGAGGCAGGTCCCGCGCGTCCGCCCGCGCTGGCCTCATCAGCAACAGGGCGGCGGCCACCACCGGCAGCACGAGGTAGGGACCGCCGAGCGCGCTCTCCGCCAGCACCAGGGGCAGGACGAGGCAGGCGCCCAGGCCCACCGCCGTGCCCATCTCCACGAGGCGCGGGGCGGCGTCTCCACGCAGCCGGAGGAGGGCGTATCCCACCGGCGCGAGCAGCGCCACGCCCAGCAGGAAGGCGACCACCGCCCCCGCCGTGGCCGAGGGCAGGAGTCCGATCATGCGGCGCGGGTCGCGGACCGGGAGCGCGCCGTCAAGGCAACTGGGTCTGCCAGAGGTCGTGGAGGTGCACCACTCCCTCCAGCACCCCGGAGCCGTCGGTCACGGGCAGCGACGTGATCCGTCGCTCCTCCATGGTGGCCAGGGCGCGGGCCGCCAGCTCGCGACGCCCGATCACCCTCGGCTGCGCCGTCATGCACTCGGCCGCAGTGCGGTCGAGCAGGTCGTAGCCGTGCCGCTCCATCTGCCGCCGCAGGTCGCCGTCGGAGATCATGCCCAGCAGGCGGCCGGCCTCGTCCACCACGGTGGTCATGCCCAGCCGCTTGCTCGTCATCTCGAACAGCACGTCCTTCATGCGCGTGACCGGGGCCACGCGCGGCACCTGGTCGCCGGCGTGCATGCAGTCCTCCACGCGCAGGAGCTTGCGGCCCAGGCGCCCGCCCGGGTGCAGCACCGCGAAGTCGTCCACGGTGAAGCCGCGGCGCTCGAGGAGGGCCATGGCCAGGGCGTCGCCCATGGCCAGGGCGGCGGTGGTGGAGGCGGTGGGGGCGAGCCCCAGGGGGCAGGCCTCCTGGTGGATGGAGACGTCCAGGTGCACGTCGGCGGCCACGGCCAGGGCGGACGCGGGATTGCCGGTGAGCGCGATCAGCGGCACCCCCATCCGCTTGAGGGGGGCGATGAGGGAGACCGTCTCGTCGGTGCCGCCGCTGTGGGAGAGGGCGAGCACGACGTCGGCGTGCGTGATGCGCCCCAGGTCGCCGTGCCCGGCGTCGGCGGGGTGCAGGAACAGGGAGGGGGTGCCCGTGGAGGAGAGGGTGGACGAGACCTTCTGGGCCACGATCCCGCTCTTGCCCATGCCCGTCACCACCACCCGCCCCGCGCAGCCGAACAGGAGGTCCACGGCGGCGTCGAAGGCGGGGCCGAGCCTCGGTACGAGGTCCATGATGGCGCGCGCCTCGATCTCGAGCACCCGGCGCGCGGTCTCGCTCGGCATCGGGGAATGCTACGGCCCGGCCGCTCCGGGATCAAAGCCGCGGCCGGAGCCCGTGTCCCACACCTCCAGGCCGCTGCCCGCGAAGACGGGCGACAGCGGCATGTCGCGCGGCAGCAGCACCCGTCCGCGGGGAGGGAGGACGACGAAGCGCGCGCGCAGGTGGTGGAGGTAGCCCGCGCGCCAGTAGGGGTGCGTCTCCGGCCGGTAGAAGGCGCGCACCTCGGCCGCGCGCCGCCACGGGTCGGGGGTCAGCACGCGGTGGCCGTGCACGACGCTGCACGGGGTCAGGCCGGAGAAGATGAGGCTCGGCTCCTCGGGGGCCAGCACCACGTCGTGAGGCCGGCACGTGCCGGCCAGCGCGCGGGCGGCCGCCATGTTGTCCGCCGAGGTGAACCATTCCTCGGAGGGGTGGAAGAGCCTCACCAGGATCAGGAAGGAGGTGGGCGCGAGGGCGAGGGCGGCCACCGGCCTCCAGCGGGCGGCGGTCAGGATGCCGGCCAGGAGCAGCAGGACGGGCCCGAGCGTGCTGACGAACTGCAGGGCGAACGGGAACCAGGGCATGGCCAGCAGCAGGATCACCGCCGCCGCCGCGGCCAGGAGGACCGCCACCATCTCGCGGCCGGCCCCGGAGCGCGGCCTTCGCGCGAGGCCCATCCCCGCCAGGGCGAGGGCGGGCAGCACGGCCCAGAACAGCTCGGCCACGGGCGGCTTGATCACCGTGTTCTGGCCGCCGCCGTAGGCGCCGAACGCCGGGTGGAAGCGGAAGACCACGACGTCGTAGAGGAGCATGGGGAGGAGCCAGAGGCATTCCCAGCCGGGCGCCAGGGCCGCCCGGCCCTTTCCGCGGGCCAGGTCGTGGGCCATCAGGAGCAGGACGACGAAGAGGAAGAGCACCAGCTCGAACGGCCGCGTGACGCCGAGGAGGCCCGCGGCGACGAGCCAGGGCCACCGGCGCCCCCCCCGGGCGCGCCACTCCACGAACCTCGCGAAGGCGACGAGGATCAGCGCCGTGCCCACGACGCCGTGCGGCCCGGAGGCCGCCTGCATCATGGGGAAGAGCGAGGTGCCGAGGTCCGGCGTCCACGCGTCGGGTCCCTCGAGGAGCCGGCGCAGCCACCCGAGCCCGCCCCCGGCCAGGAGGAGCAGGAGCCCCCAGCCCAGCCCGCCCTCGCGCACGCCACCCAGGCGCAGCACCAGCGCGCCTCCCAGCACGAGGCCGCCCAGGCCGAGGAGGTGCGCCAGGCGCATGCCGTCCTCGGCGTCGCCGCCCGTCAGGCGCCCCAGCAGGCCGCCCGCCCCCCACGTCAGGTTCACCAGGAAGGGCTCGTGCGGCCGCAGGTCGAACTTGTTGTAGAAGACCAGGTGCCCGCGCGTGGCCTGCTCCGCGAACGAGAGGTGCTGGTGGTAGTCGTCCTGGAAGAAGAAGGCGCCGGGGAACGCCCGCCCGGGCGGCGGCTTCCGCTCCGCCAGCCATTCCGGCCCCACCGCCAGGGCACCGGCCGCGAGCCAGGCCAGGAGCAGGATGCGGCGCTCGCGGCCCGTGAAGCGGTGCGCGGGCGGGGGGCCGTCCTCCGCCGCCGCCACTACGGGCGCAGCGCCGCCCGCACGCGGAGCAGGCGCTGCAGCAGCTTCTTGACGTCGCGGAGGCGGTAGGCGTTGGGGCCGTCGGACAGCGCGCGCGCGGGGTTCTCGTGCACCTCCATGAAGACGCCGTCCGCCCCCGCGGCCACGCCCGCCGGCCCCAGGGTGTCGATGAAGTGCGCGTCGCCACCCGACCGGTCGCCCAGGCCGCCCGGCCTCTGCACGCTGTGCGTGATGTCGAACACCACGGGGAAGCCGGCGGCGCGCAGGGCCGGGAACGCCCGCATGTCCACCACGAGGTTGTTGTAGCCGAAGCTGAAGCCCCGCTCGGTGACCATCAGCCGCCGGTTGCCGGTGGAGGCGGCCTTCTGCATCACGCCGTGCATGTCCCACGGGGCCATGAACTGGCCCTTCTTGATGTTCACCACGCGGCCGGACTGCGCCGCCTCCAGCACGAGGTCCGTCTGGCGGCAGAGAAAGGCCGGGATCTGCAGCACGTCGGCGGTGCGCGCCGCGGCCTCCACCTGGGCCACCTCGTGGACGTCGGTCAGGATGGGCACGCGGTGCCGGGCACGCACGCCGGCCAGGATGTCGAGGCCGCGCTCCAGGCCGGGCCCCCGGAAGGAGCCCAGGCTGGACCGGTTCGCCTTGTCGTAGCTCGCCTTGAAGATGAACGGGATGCCGAGCTCGCCCGTGATCTCCTTGAGACGCGCCGCGATCATCCCGGGATGGCGGGGGTTCTCGATGACGCAGGGGCCGGCGATGAGGAACAGCCCGTCCCGCCGCGACACGGCCTTCCACAGCGCGTCGCCCGACAGCGTCCTGGGGCCCGCAGTCACCGGCAGATCCTAGAGCCTAGGTCCGCGGGGGATCAAGGACGGGCCGCGGCCGCGGGCGTCTGGCGCAGCAGGACCCACACGCGGGCGGCCGCGAGGGCCGCGGCTCCCGCCAGGAGGACCAGGGGGACGGCGTACTGCCACGGGGGCCGGCCCGCCGCCAGCAGGTCGGACCACAGCACGTACTGCGGCAGGTTGAGGCCGTGGGGGCCCGGCTTCCAGCCGCCTTCGACGCGGAAGAACCAGGCGATCCCCCCCAGCGCGGACGCCGCCAGCAAGGCCTGGGGCAGGGGGCTGCGCAGCCGCAGCCCGTCCCAGCGCGCCCCCGCCATGGCCGCGAGGGGGACCACGACGACGGCCAGGCGCCGCGCCGGCTCCGCCACGTAGAAGGTGCAGAAGATCAGGACGAGGACGGCCACGAGGCTCAGGGCCGTCTCGCGCCCGAGGTGCCGGAGGGACGGCGCGGCGGCCGCTCCCGCCGCGGCGAGGGCCAGGATGACCGGGCACAGCAGCGCGAGCATCGCCAGGTGCTCGACGGCGCCCACCAGCGGGTTCCGCGCCCCGAACGCCGCTTCGGGCGAGAAGCGGCCGTATCCCCCGGTGAGCCAGTTGCCCTGGTACAGGCCGTTCCAGACGACGACCATGGAGGCCGTGCCCACGGCCGCTCCCAGGGCGAGCCGCCGCAGGTCGGCCCGGCGGGGCGCATTCTCCGCGGGAGCCGCTCGCGCCAGCCGGATGGCCGCGGAGGCCACGAGGGCGGCGGCCACGGGCGCCCCCGTGACGTGGGTCCACGGGAGGAGGGCGCAGACGGCGGCGCGCGCGCGCACCGTCCACGACGCCACCGCGGCGTCCATGCTGGCTTCCCCGAGCACGAACAGCGCGACCAGGAAGATCATGACCGGCTCGGGCCCCACCCGCCGCGAGACGAGCCATACCCCCCAGGCGCTGCCGGCCAGCAAGACGGCGGCGGCCGCGGCCTGCGCGCTGGCCCCCGTGCGGAGGACGGCGGCGCCCAGGAGCCCGAGGGCGGCCAGGACGAAGAGGTGGCCCTGGAGGTGGACCACGCGCCCGAACCTCGGCTCGGCGGCCCACCCCAGCGCTTCGTCGAGCCACAGGAGCGGCACCAGGGTGAGCGTGGGGATGGGCAGGAAGCGGGTGTGCACGGTGCCGTCCGGGCCCGGCGGGATCAAGGGAATGCGGCGCATGTGCGGCACCGGCGGCAGCTCGAGGTTGCCGTGGTGGAGGAAATGGCGCGCCGCGTAGAGGATCTCGCCGTGGTCGGTGATGGCCCAGTTGCCGGACGTGGTCATCAGGTGCAGGGCGGCCGCCAGCATCACCGCCCAGGCCCAGTGGGGCGCGCGCGGCGCCGCCCCCGCCGGGGGCACGGCGTCGGGCTTCGCGGGGGCCGCCCCGGCCGTCACTGCGCGGCGACGGCGGCCGGTTCCCGGTAGGTCCTCCCCGCGCGCCGCTCGAGGCTGGCGCGCACGAAGTCGGCGAAGAGCGGGTGCGGGGAGAGCGGCTTCGACTTGAACTCCGGGTGGAACTGGACGGCGACGAACCAGGGATGGTCGGGCAGCTCGGCGATCTCCACGAACTTGCCGTCCGGGGTCTTGCCGGAGATC
>DATBIO010000018.1:0-6065 GCA_036556965.1 Vicinamibacteria bacterium | reverse complement strand
TGGCGCAACGACTGGGGGCTCGGCCTGCCTCACTTCGCGGGCGTCCGGCTGCCCGGCGGGCAGCAGTCGGCGTTCACGGAAGACGTCGTGAACCTGCTGGCCTGCGCCGACGGCGACGACCGTCCGTTCGTGGTCAGCATCGCCGCCGGGAGCTTCTATCTGGTCAGCGGGCTGGGCAACCCCACGCCCTTCGACTATCCGGCCAAGACGTCCTTCGGCCGCCGTGGCCGGGAAAGCGTGCTCCAGGCGATCGACAGGGGCGACATCCGGACGGTGTGCGTGAACGTGAGCGGCCGGGGCCACTCCCTCTACGATCGGGACTTCGAGGGCGTCATCGCGCGCCGCCTGGGTCCGCCCCGGGTCATCGGGCGCTGGCTGGCCTATCGCAGCGCCGGGCCGGGCGCGGCCTTCAGGCGTTCACGGTCAGGTACGTGTAGCCCGCGAGGGCCTCCTCGTACCGCCGCATGAGGCGGCCGGACTCCGCGGGGGTCAGCCGCCGCTCGCGCAGGGCCAGCTCCATGGCCCGCCGCACGCGCGCGATGAGGTCGTCCTTGCTGTACTGCACGTAGGAGAGCACCTCGGCCACGGAGTCGCCCTCCACCACGTGCTCCACGCGGTAGTCGTCGTCCTCCAGCTTGACGTGGACGGCGTCGGTGTCCCCGAACAGGTTGTGAAGGTCGCCCAGGATCTCCTGGTAGGCGCCCACCAGGAAGCAGCCGATGTAGTAGGGCTCGCCGCCGTTGTCCCCGTTCACGGGGTGGAGCTCGAGGAAGTGCTTCACGTCGCGCAGGTCGATGAACTCGTCCATCTTCCCGTCGCTGTCGCAGGTGAGGTCGGCCAGCACGGCCCGGCGCTGCGGCTGCTTGTTGAGCCGGTCGAGGGGCAGGGTGGGGAAGAGCTGTCGCACCGCCCAGTGGTCGGGCAGGGACTGGAACAGGGAGAAGTTGCAGTAGTAGGTGTCGGTGAGCTGCCGCTCCAGGCCCTCCAGCTCGTCGGGCACGTAGGAGAGGTCGCGCACGATCTTGAGGATGCGCTCGCAGGTGGCGTAGAAGAGCTGCTCCACGCGCGCCCGCCCCCGCAGGTCGAGGAGGCTCAGGTTGAAGGCGGTGACCGCCTCCTCCTTGAGGGTCAGGGCGTCGTGGTAGGCCTCCTGGAAGTTCTTGCGCGAGACGCCGGAGTACGTCTCGTAGAGGTCCTGGATGATGCGGTGCTCGTCGCCCGCCACCTTGACCGGGACCTGCCCCACCAGCATCTGGTTGGCGTCGAGGACGTTGAAGACGAGCACGGAGTGGTGGGCCACCAGCGCGCGCCCCGACTCCGTGACGATGTCGGGATGGGGCACGCCCTTGAGGTCGCAGGCCTCCCCGATCTGGCTCACGATGTCGGCCGCGTACTCCTGCAGCGTGTAGTTCACGGAGGAGTGGAAGTTGGTCTGGCTGCCGTCGTAGTCCACGCCCAGGCCGCCCCCGCAGTCCAGGTAGCGCATGTTGGCGCCCAGGCCGTGCAGCTCCACGAAGATGCGGCTGGCCTCGCGCAGGGCGTCCTTGATGGCGCGGATGGCCGTGATCTGCGACCCGATGTGGAAGTGCAGGAGCTGGAGGCAGTCGAGCATCTCCACCCCGCGCAGGCGCTCCACCGCCTCCACCAGCTCGCCCGTGGTGAGGCCGAACTTGGAGCGGTCGCCCGTGCTCTCCACCCACTTGCCCGCTCCCTTGGTGGAGAGGCGGGCGCGCACGCCGATGAGGGGGCGGATGTCCAGGTCGCGCGCGGCCAGGATGATGGTCTCCAGCTCGGCCAGCCGGTCCATCACGATGATGACCTTGCGCCCCAGCTTCTGGGCCAGGAGCGCGGTCTCGATGTAGGCGCGGTCCTTGTACCCGTTGCAGAGGATCAGGGCCTCGGGGTTCTCCTGGAGGGCCAGGGCCACCAGCAGCTCCGGCTTGGAGCCGGCCTCCAGCCCCAGGTTGAAGGGCCGGCCGTACTCCATGAGCTCCTCGACCACGTGCCGCTGCTGGTTGACCTTGATGGGGTAGACCCCGCGGTAGCTGCCCTTGTACTCGTTCTCCACGATGGCCTGCTGGAAGGCGCCGCAGAGCTGCTCGACGCGCGTGCGCAGGATGTCGGAGAAGCGGATGAGGAGGGGGAGGTTGAGCCCGCGGCTGCGCAGGTCGTCCACCAGCTCCTTGAGGTCGATGCGCTGGGAGGGCAGTCCCGCGGGCGTGACCTCCACCCGGCCCGCCTCGTTGATGCCGAAGAAGGGACGGCCCCAGCCGCCGACGTTGTACAGCTCGAGCGCGTCGTTGACCGTCCAGGCCCGGAGCTCAGTGGGCAACTTGCCTCAAACCTCCCCGGCGCCGCCCGCGGGCGCCCTGCGCGCGCATTCTAGCGCCCGCCGCCGCCGCCGCGTCCAGGGAAATGAGGGCGCGGAGCGGCGGGATCACGAGCGCTTCAGCTCGGCGTCGATGATCTCGGCGTACTGCTCGATCGGACGCACGCCGCTCACGCGGCGGCCGTTGATGAAGAAGGCGGGCGTGCCCGACACGCCGAGGTCGTGGCCCTGCTCGCTGGAGGCCCGGATCTGGGCGTCGTAGCGGCCGGTGGCCACGCAGGTGTCGAAGCGGCCCCCGTCCAGCCCCAGCCGCGTCGCGCGCGCGCGCAGGTCGCCGTCGCCGAAGTCCCCCGGCTGGGTGAGCAGGTTGCGGTGGTAGTCCCAGAACTTCCCCTGCTCGGAGGCGCAGCGGGCGGCGCGCGCGGTGGCCAGCGAGCGGGGCTTGTCGAGCAGGAAGTCGCGGGAGACGAAGCGCAGCTTGCCGGGGTAGCGGGCCATCAGCTCGTCGATGAGCGGCTGCACGCGGTGGCAGAACGGGCACTGGTAGTCCAGGAACTCCACGATGGTCACGGGGGCGTCGGCGGGGCCGTAGGTGGGGGCGTCGGCGGGCACCGCCACCGTGGCCCGCGGCTGCTCCAGGGTCACCGTGACCGCGGCCTTGCCGCGGAGCTCCTCGTAGAAGGAGGCCTCCCGCTCGGCCAGGGCGCGCCCGCGCAGGGAAGCCACGATCTGCTCGCGCACGGCGGCGAAGGTGGTGCCGGGGGGCAGCCGGGAGCGGTTGCTCTCGAAGATGGCGCGCAGCTCCGGCTCGGTGGGGGCGGACACCTTGTCCTGGACCTCGGCCTTGAGGAGCGCCTCCCGGGTCAGGTGGCGCTCGCGGGCCGCCTTCTCCAGCAGCCGCTCCGCGATGATCTCCTCCAGGGCGGTGCGGCGCGCCTCGTACTCGTCGTCGCGCACCCTGGCCAGCCGGCCGGCCGCCTTCTCGTCCACCTGGGCCAGGGTGACGGGCTCGCCCGCCACCTCCGCCACCTTGCTGCCGTGGGCGGCGGCGGGGGCGGCGGCGGCGGAAGCGGACGCTTCGGGACCGCGCGCGCAGGACGCGGCGAGGAGGCCGCAAGACAGGGCGGACAGCAGAAGTCGCATCAGGGCAGGGTAGCGGGCGAGAGGGCAAGAATCAACGGCCCGCGCCCCCGCGGGCGCTCAGGAGAGGCGGTCGCGCCGGAGGGTGAGCCCGCCGTCCACGGTGAGGACCTGCCCGGTGACGTAGGAGTCGGGCTCCAGGAAGTAGCGGACGGCCTTGGCCACGTCCTCGGCGCGCCCGAAGCGCGGCACCACGCCGCGCTCGACGTAGGGGTCGTACTTGCCGGCCTCGATGGAGGCGCGGGCCATGCCCGCGGTGGTGGCCCCGGGGGCCACCACGTTGACGCGGACGTCGGCCGGGCCCCCGTGCTCCTTGGCCAGCACGCGCGCGGCGTGCACGAGGGCCGCCTTGGGCGCGGCGTAGGCCGCGCTGCCCTCGAAGGGGTGCACGCCCTGCATGCTGGAGAGGAGCACGATGGCGCCGTGGGTCCGCCGCGCCGCCATCCGCTCGGCGCAGGCGCGGGCGAGCAGGAAGGGCCCCACGAAGTTCGCGTCGAAGGAGGCGTGCAGGGCCTCGCCGTCGAGGTCCTCCGCTATCACCCGCGCCGGGTCGCCCACCAGGACCACCAGCCCGTAGAGCTCGTCCTTGATCTCCCAGGCCGCGTCCAGGCAGCGCGCGCGGCCCGCCGCCTCCGCGATGTCGGCCTCCACCATGGCCACCGGCCCGCCGTGGAGGTCCTGCATCTTCTGCTGGAAGGCGAGGGCGCGGCCCTTGTTGCCGCGGTGCGCGACCACGGGCAGGGCGCCCTCCTGGAGGAGGAGCGCGGTCACCGCCGCCCCGATCCCGCCCATCCCCCCGGGCAGCAGCACCACGCGGCCGCCCAGCGTCTTGCGCCCGAAGTCGAAGCGCAGCTCGCCCTGGCGCTTCACCGCCTCCGCGTCCAGGAACTTCGAGGGCATGCGTCGGCTATTGTAAGAGCCTGTGCTGCGCGCGGTGATCTTCGACTTCGACGGCGTGCTCGTGAACAGCGAGCCCCTGCACTTCCGTGCCCTGCGCGACAGCCTGCGCGCGGAGGGGATCGAGATCACGGAGGCGGAGTACGCCGCCGCCTTCCTGGCCTACACCGACCAGGAGGCGGCCCGGCTGGCCCTGGAGCAGCGCCAGGGCAAGGCGGAGCGGGCGCGCGTCCTGGCCGTGGCCGAGCGCAAGGCCCGCCTCTTCGAGGCGCTGATGCGCGAGGTGCCGTTCTTCCCGGGGGCGCGCGACCTCGTGCTGGGCCTGGGCGCGGCGGGGGTTCCCCTGGCCATCGCCTCCGGCGCGCTGCGCAGCGAGATCGAGCGCATCCTGGAGGCGGCGGGGCTGCGGGACCGGTTCGCGCCGGTGGTGGGGGCGGACGACGTGGGGCGCGGCAAGCCCCATCCCGAGCCCTACCTGCGCGCCCTGGCCGGCCTGCGGCGCCGGGATGCCGTCCTGGAGGCGGGGCAGTGCCTGGTCCTGGAGGACACCCCGGCGGGGATCGCGGCCGGCCGCGCGGCGGGCATGCGCGTGGCGGGGGTGGCCCAGACCTATCCGGCGGAGAAGCTGGCCGGCGCCCACCACGTGCTCCCCGCCCTGGCGGGCGTGACCCCGGCCGCCCTGGCCGCCCTCTTCGCCTGAATGCTGGTCCGCGGCCTGGCCGTCCTCCTCCTGCTCCTGGTCCTGTGGACGCTGTTCCGCTACGCCATGGGCATGCGCGCGGCCAAGGTGACGCGCGAGGCGGCGCGGCGCGCGCGCGAGGGCGGCGGCGGCACGGTGGTGGCCGAGATCCCGCTGCCGGACGGGCTCCTCTTCTTCGTGGACGAGGGCCCCGCCTTCGACTGGGGCCGGGGACGGGCGGCCAAGGCCGACCTGCGCGGGGGACGCCTCCTCCTCAACGGCGGCGTGATGGGCGCCTTCAGCCGCGACGGCAGACCGCTGCCCGAGCCCCCGCCCCCCGAGGACTTCGAGGGCCGCGAGCGGTGGGACGTGATCCTCTACCTGGCGGGCGGCGAAGAGGCCGTGGTGCCCTGCGGCACCCTGCGCGAAGGCGTCAGCCGCGAGATCGCCGCGCGCGTCTTCGCCGCGGTGAAAGGAGCGTGCCCGTGAAGTCGCACACCGAGTACCTCACCCTCAACGTCCCCGCGCGCATGGACTTCGTCAACCTCACCCCGCGCGTGGAGGAGGCGGTGCGCAAGAGCGGCGTGGCCGAGGGCCTCTGCCTCGTCAACGCCATGCACATCACGGCCTCCGTCTTCATCAACGACGACGAGCGCGGGCTCCACGAGGACTACAAGAGGTGGCTGGAGGGGCTGGCCCCCTACGACCCGAGCCCGGAGCGCTACCACCACAACCGGACGGGCGAGGACAACGGCGACGCCCACCACAAGCGCCAGGTCATGGGCCGGGAGGTGGTGGTGGCCGTCACCGCGGGCAAGCTCGACTTCGGCCCCTGGGAGCAGATCTTCTACGGCGAGTTCGACGGGCGCCGGCCCAAGAGGGTCCTGATCAAGGTGATCGGAGAGTAGCAACGGGACGCGGGGCCGCGCGCGGAACAGGCGTTTCCCTCCCCCTGCGTGGGGAGGGATAGGGTGGGGGGTCGCAACGGGACGCGGGGCCGCGCGCGGAACAGGCGTTTCC
>DATBIO010000017.1:0-33231 GCA_036556965.1 Vicinamibacteria bacterium | reverse complement strand
GGCAGCGGCCTCGAGGCCCTGGCCCTCGCCCGGTAGCACGCCGGCAGCCTGTTCCGATCCGTCGAGGGTCTTCGTCCCATGGCATCGAGCCCACGAGGGCAGATCGAGAGAGTGAGCGGTCCCGGTGGGCCGGCGACTTTTCTCGAGCGCACGCACCAGAGCTGGATGCTGAAACTCCATGTCGTGGCCTTCTGGGGGGCTGCCGGCGTGGTCCTGGCCCGGCGTTTCGACCTGTTGGATGACGGGCTGCAACTTAAGCTGCTCGCCGGGTGCGTGGCCATCGCCGCCGGGTGCGCCCTCGCAATGCGGTGTCCCTTCTGCCGGCGCCGCCCGTTCCGCCAGGCCATGCGGGAGAGATCGCCGTGGTTCCGGGCGTCCTTGGCGGCGTCGTGCGTCGTGCCCACCCTGCTGGGCCTGAGGCTCGGATCGCGGACCGCCCGCTGAACGAGGAGTGGGCTCACCCGGGGACGGGCGCGGGCCCTCCCGAGCGGGCCACGCAGCGTGCCGCCCAGGACCCGCAGGACTCCCGCCTCCGCCACGCGCGAAGAGGCCGGGACGGCGGGGCGGAGCCGTCGCCCCGCTAGTTCACGTTCCGATACGCGCCGTACGCGAACGTGAGCTGCTCCAGTTCCAGGATGTAGCCGATGTGCGGCACCGTGCGCGCGAAGTCTTCCTGCAGGGCGAGGGACACGCTGAAGCGCCTCGAGGCCGGCTCGACGAGCGGGTCCACGACCTCGGGCTCCGACCACTGTCCCCCCAGCCGCCGGCTGGCATAGACGATCCTCTCCGAGGGGCCATCGTGCGCGACGTAGGCCAGGTGGAGGCGCAGCCGCCGGTCCGCCTGCAGGGCCACGTTGCGCAGGCTGGCGGGGATCGGGGGACCGCCCACCTGCGCCTGCGTCCAGCCCTGCGCGCCGCGCGAGAAGACGAGGACCTGTCCGCTCTCGTGGGCGGCGGCGATGTGCGCCCTCTCGCCATCGTGGGCGACGGCAGGCATCAGCGGGGGCCCCGTGGTCGCGTACACGGTCTCGAAGGTCCACGCCCCTCCGGGCGGCCGCGTCGCGTAGCGGAGGGCGCGGTAGGTGTCGTCCCAGTAGGCGATGTGGACCGTGTCGCCCCTGACCACGGACGCCACGCTCCTCTCCGTCGGGCTCGTGAAGTTGTTCGTGAGCCGGACCGCCGTCCACTCCGCGTCCCTGGTGGCGTAGAAGACGCGATGGTCCGGGGGCATCCCGCGGTAGGTGATGAAGGGCCTGCCGTCGGAGAAGTGGGAGAGGACGACGCTGGCGCCGTAGACGGGAGGCGCGACCAGCTCCGGCTCCTCCCCCGCCGTGCCGTACCACAGCCGCCCGTTGTCCTCCTCGGCCACCGCCCACTGGGCCTGCGCGGAGCCGGCCTTCCGCGTCGCGGACACCCAGGGGACCACGGGCTCGGTGGCGAAGGAGTTCACCTTCCACCACCCGTTGGGCGTCGGGCACCAGAGCTCCGCGCGCCGGGGAAGGATGAAGAGGACGGGGTTGAAGGCCACGGCGAGGCAGACGTCCTGGCGGCCCGCGCCCGTGACCACCAGCGAGGTCTCCAGCACCTCGGTCATGGGGGAACCACCGAGCCCCGAGAACTGGAAGACGTGCCAGCCGGCTTCCAGGGGCGGCGCGGCGAGCGCGCACGGCAGGGCGATGGCGAGCACGTGCTTCATCGTTCGTGCCTTTCCGCGAAGGGAGAGGGACAGCCGGGGAACCACGGCCAGCAAGGGGCCACGATCTTGCCACCGAATCCCCGCGGCCGTCACGAGCCGGCGCCGGGAGGGCCCGTCAGTCAGCGGCCGCGGGCACGGGCACCCGCTCGACGCGGGCGATGAAGCAGCCGGCCTGCCCGTGCCGCGCGTGCGCGTAGGCCACGCCCGGCCGCGCGAGCACGTCGCGGGCGGCGGCGTCGGGGTCGTCCGCGCGGACGCGGGCCACGGCGAGGCCGCGCGCGTCGTAGCCCTCCAGGGTGAGGGGAATGCTCCGCAGCTCCGGGGGGAATCCGGGCCCTTCGTGGCGCGGGCAGGGCTCGCGGTGCACGAAGACGGGGCCGGGCCCGGGCAGGTCGGCGCCGTCCGGGAAGGGGTCGTGGGTGAAGAGCACCCGCTCCTCCTCGCCCTTGCGGAAGGGCCGCAAGCACAGGCGGCAGGGGCCCGTGCCGGTGGCCGCCTCCACGTGGGCCGGATGGCCGTAGCCCGGCGCGCGCAGCGTGGCGCGCACCTCATCGGCGGTGTCCTGGCTCAACGCGACGACGCGGTATCCGTCCATCGATCCCTCCTGCCTGCTGGAATCTAGCCGGGCCCCGGCCGCCGATCTATCCGCTGCGTGCCCTCAAAGCCGGGTCGGCGCGCCCCGTTCCGCGAGCGCTACACTCGGGGCTCCCGGGCAGTGGCGCCCGGGCAGTCTCGAGGAGGAACGGCCCATGCTCAAGGTTCGCGCACTGTTCGTCGGAGCCTCGCTCTGCCTGGGCGCCGCCGCCGCCGGCGCCCAGACCGCACCGGACGCCGTGATCGCCGATCCCGACGCGCACCAGGTCGCTCTCGAGAACGACCACGTGCGGGTGATCCGGGCCCTGGCCCCCATGGGCCGCAAGAGCCCCATGCACACGCACCCGCCGCTGCTGCTGGTCAGCCTCGGCAGCGGCCGCGTCCGGTTCACGATGCCGGACGGGACCAAGCCGATCCTGGACCTGTGGCCCGGACGGCTCATCTGGATCGACGGCACCGAGCACGCGTGGGAGGTCCTGGCCGGCGAGGTGAACGTCGTCGCCGTCGAGGTGAAGGCGGCCAAGGCGGCCAAGGCCAAGTAGCGCCTCGACCGGCCACGCGGCGCCGGGGAAGGACTCAGGGCGGGCCGAAGAGACCCGGCTCGAAGCCGGGGTTCACGCGTACGGCGGTCACCGTGGTGGTGCCGACGACCTGGCCCGTGGCCAGGTCCACGTTCTCCGTCTTGTAGGCCTTCACCACCCCGCCCACGGTGCGGAAGTCGGAGTGGCGCGTCTCCAGCCACTTCCGGGCGGGGTCGACGTCCGGGTGGAAGGCCTTGTGGTCGCGCCCGCGCACGACGAGCCACGTGCGCGGGTCCAGGTAGTAGTGCGTGACGAAGCCGTCGTCGAGGGTCAGCTTCAGGACCTGGTAGTCGACGCCGTCGAGTCGCTCCACGCCCGCGCTCTCCAGCCGGTGGCCCCTGGCCGCGAGCTCGTGCAGGCCCAGGATGTGCCCGGGCAGCTGGGGCCCGTGGCGGAGGGCGGCGGTGCCGGCGGCGCTGGCCTCGGTGGCGTGGGGGGCGTCCCCCGCCCACTGCCAGCCACGGGTGCCGTCGTAGCCCTCCGAGAACACGCGCCGGCCGCCCACGGAGACGTCGATGCGCATGCGGCCCTGGCGGTCCACGCGGTACACGGCCTCCGCGCTGAAGGTGGGCTCCACGATGCGCAGGTCGTACTCCAGGCGCTGCACGGCCTCCAGGGCGGCGCGGCCGCCCCGGGCCTCCGTGTTGCGCGCGACGATCTCGGCCAGGGGGAGGGGCGCGGCCGCGGCCAGGGCCAGCGCGGCCAGCCCCGGCGTCACAGCCGCTTCAGGGAGATGGAGCCGTTCACCGTCTCCAGGTCGAGCTGGCGCCCGCCGCCGCCGATGGTGCCGCGCAGGCTGCGCGAGTTGAAGCGGCCGCGCGCGGTCAGCGGGAAGGCGGTGTCGATGCGGCCGTTCACGGTGCGCGCGTCCACCTCCGCCCCCACGCCGTCGGGCAGCGACACCTCGATGCTGCCGTTCACGGTCTCGAACTTCAGGGGGCCCGACCAGTCGGCGCGGCCCATGGAGGCGGTGATGGAGCCGTTCACGGTCTCCGCGCGCGCCGTGCCCGTGGTGGAGACGCTGATCCCGCCGTTCACCGTGCGCACGTCGGCGTCGGCGGTGAGGTTGCGCGCGTCCACGCCCCCGTTCACGGTGCGGGCCACGAAGCGGACGCCCTCCGGCACGTCCACCGTGAACTCCACCTTCACGTCGTTGTCGCGCGCCCCCAGGCGGCCGCCCTCGCCCGGGGCGCACTCGTTGGGGCGCCCGTCGGTCGACGGGTAGACCGCGCAGACCACCACCCCGCCCGCGTGCTCGACCACCTTGATCTCGACGGACGCGGGGTCGCTGCGCCGGGCGCTCTTGCTCGCGGTGACCACGGCCTCGCCGCCGCCGGCGGGGCGCGCCGCGATGCCCCCGTTGACGCCCTTGACCTCCAGCGTCTTGCCGGGAGCCAGGCGGCCCCGCCAGTCGAAGTCGTCGGCGGATGCCCAGGCGGGAGCGAGGAGGAGGACGGCGCAGGCCAGGGGCCGGAAGGTCATTGGACGGACTCCTTTCCCCGTCTGAGACGCCGGCCGGGGCCCCGGGGTTGCCCCTGCTCTCACGGAAAGAACGGAAAGAGCCGCCGGAGCTCTCCTTCGTCGGGCTGCCGGCCGTACTCCGCGATCTCGAAGGCCTCCGCCTCCCGGACGGCGGCCGCGCGCGCCCCGTAGCGCTTCTCCAGGGCGGCCCGCCAGTCCGGCCGTCCCGCGGCCAGGCCGAAGGCACCCGCGTAGGCCGGCCACTGGGTGGCCAGCCAGGCCCGCCGGCCCGCCGCCTCCCGGGGCACCTGATCGAGCTGGCCGGCGTGCCAGGGCAGCCACTCGTAGAACTGCGAGGCGTGCGCGTCCAGCATGTCCAGCTTCCGCGCGAGCACGTCGTCCACCGCCACCACCACGTCGGCGCGGAAGGGGCTCGGCTTCTGGAAGGGGTCGGCCAGGTAGGCGAAGACCGGGTTCCCGCGCAGCACCGGGGCGTCGGCCACCAGGTTGGGCACCGTCACCATGTAGGCCGCGTCCTGGACGAGGACCGCGGTGTACCGGTGGTCGGGGTGGTAGTCGTTGGCGCGCGGGGCCAGCACGAGGTCGGCGCGCCAGTCGCGGATGCGGCGGATCACGTCGCGCCGCGCCTCCAGCGTGGGCAAGAGCTCACCGTCCTCGTTCTGGAGGACCTCGTAGGCGACCCCCCCGCGGCGGCCGGACTCCGCGGCCTCGCCCCGCCTCCGGGCGGCCAGGAGGCCGCCCCCCTGCTCCTGGTGCCCCGCGTTGCCGTTGGTCAGGGAGACGAACTTCACGGCGTGGCCGGCGGCGGCCCATTTCACCGCGGCGCCTCCCGCCTTGATGTCGCAGTCGTCGGGGTGCGCGCCGAAGCAGATGACGCGCAGCGGCTCCGCGGCGGCGTCCCGGGGCACGGCCAGCAGGGGCAGGGACAGCAGCAGGGCGGGAAGTCGCATGGGGCCTCCGTTGCCGGCAGACACTAGTCCGCCCGGGAGCACGCGGCAAACGGGGAGAGGCGGCTAGCGGCGCCGGTGGCGCCGGGGCCGGCGCGCCCAGGACGCGGGGCGCCGGCCGCCGGCCGGGCGCCGGGCCTGCGCCTTGACCTGCTTGAGGCGGAGCAGCGCGCCCTCGGCGAAGAGCAGCGAGCCGTCGCGCGCGCTCAGCAGACGGCGGGCTCCAGGAGCTGGATGAGCCCGCGCCCGGCGTCCATCTCCACGGGCAGGCCGATGGGGACCGTGAGCTGGCCGCCGCCGTGGCCGATGGCCGCCCCGCGCCACACGGGGATGCCCCGCTTGCCCAGCCGGTCCAGGAGCACGCGGTCCAGCGTGAGGGCCTTGTTGATGGACGGGCTCGCGCAGCGGGTGCACTGCCCGAAGGCCAGGCCCCGCACGCGGTCGAGGACGCCCGCCAGCTCGAGCTGCGTGAGCATGCGGTCCACCTCCGAGTAGGGCTCGCCCACTTCCTCCAGGAACAGGACGCCGTCGCCTTCCCCGCCGAGGTACGGGGAACCGACCATCGACGACACCACGGTGAGGTTCCCTCCCCAGAGCGTGCCCCGCGCGCTGCCCTCCACCAGCGCGCGCGTCTCGCCGCGGGAGGGCAGGGCCGCCGCCTCGCCCTCGAAGAGGACGCGGCGGAGCTGCTCGACCGTGAACGGCTCCCAGGCCGAGTTGCCCATGGGGCCGTGGAAGGTCACCAGGCCCGTGCGCGCGTGCACGCCCAGGAGCAGCGCCCCCACGTCGCTGAAGCCGATGAGCACCTTGGGGTGGCGGCGGATCAGGTCGTAGTCCAGGTGGCGGAGCAGGCGCGCGCAGCCGAACCCGCCGCGCAGGGGGACGATGGCGCGCACGCCGTCGTCCTCGAAGAACTGGTTGATCTCGTCCGCGCGCGCGGCGTCGTCGGCGGGCCGCGCCTCCCCGGCGACCACGCCGGGCGCCACGCGCAGCCCCAGGCCCTCGAGGGCCCGCGTGGCCGCCTCCCGGTCCGCGGCGCTGGCGCGCACGTCCGCGGGGTTGGCCAGGCCGACGAGGTCGCCCGGCCTCAGGCGCGCCGGCTTCACGGTGCCGGCGGCGGCGCCTGCCCGCGCCCGCGCCGGCGCGGCCAGGGCAGCGGTGGCGGCGGCAGCCAGGCCCAGGAAGCCGCGGCGGTCGGAACGCATCGACGTCTGCCAGTGCAAGGCGGATGCCACGCAGGCCCGTGCTAGCGTTGGACACATGGCGAACCGCCTCGCGACCTCCACCTCCCCGTATCTCCTGCAACACGCTCACAACCCGGTGGACTGGTACCCGTGGGGCGGCGAGGCCCTGGCGCGGGCGCGCGCGGAGGACAAGCCCATCCTCCTCTCCATCGGGTACGCGGCGTGCCACTGGTGCCACGTCATGGAGCGCGAGAGCTTCGAGGACGAGGCCACCGCGCGCCTGATGAACGAGAGCTTCGTGTGCATCAAGGTGGACCGCGAAGAGCGGCCGGACCTCGACGACATCTACATGGCGGCGACCCTGGCCCTCAACCACGGCCAGGGCGGCTGGCCCATGACCGTCTTCCTGACCCCGGAGCAGGAGCCGTTCTTCGCGGGCACCTACTTCCCCCCCGAGGACCGCTACGGGCGGCCGGGGTTCCCTTCCCTCCTGCGCCAGATCGCCCAGGCCTGGGGCAACGACCGCGACGGGTTGCGCGGGCAGGGCGCGCAGCTGGCCGACTACCTGCGGCGGACGGCGGCGCCGGCCCCCGGCTCCTCCATCGGCGCGGACGAGCTGCGCCTGGCCCTCGCGCAGCATGCGGCGGAGTTCGACGAGCGCTTCGGGGGCTTCGGGCACGCCCCCAAGTTCCCTCCCGCCACCGCCCTCATGCTGCTCCTGCGGTGCCACCGGCGGCTGGGCGACGCGCACGCCCTGGCCATGGTCCGCAAGACGCTGGACGAGATGGCGCGCGGCGGCATGTACGACCAGGTGGGCGGCGGCTTCCACCGCTACTCGGTGGACGAGCAGTGGCTGGTGCCCCACTTCGAGAAGATGCTGTACGACAACGCCCTGCTCGCCCGCGCCTACGTCGAGGGCTGGCAGGCCACCGGCGACGCCTTCTACCGGCGCATCGCGGCGGAGATCCTCGACTACGTCGCGCGCGAGATGACGGCGCCCGAGGGGGGCTTCTTCTCCGCCACCGACGCCGACTCGGAGGGCGAGGAGGGCAAGTTCTTCGTCTGGACCGTGGAGGAGCTCGAAGCCGTCCTGGGCGAGGACGACGCCCGCGTCTTCGGCGCGTACTACGACGTCACCTCCCGCGGGAACTGGGAGGGCAGGAGCATCCCCAACACCTCGCGCACGGGGTCCCGGGTGGCCGCCTCGCTGGGGCTGGACCCCGAGGCCCTGGAGGAGCGCGTGGCCGCCCTCCGCCCGCGCGTCTACGAGGCGCGGCGGCGGCGCGTGCCTCCCCTCCTCGACGACAAGGTCCTCACCGCCTGGAACGGGCTCATGATCGGCGCCTTCGCCGAGGCCGCCCGCGCGTTCGACGAGCCGCGCCACCTGGAGGGCGCCCGGCGCGCGGCGGACTTCGTCCTGGGCACCCTGCGCAGGCCGGACGGCCGCCTGCTGCGCACCTGGCGCGCGGGCACCGCGCACCTGGACGCCTACCTCGAGGACTACGCCTTCCTGGCCGGCGGCCTCATCGACGTCTACGAGGCCGGCGGCGACCTGCGCTACCTGCGCGAGGCCGAGCGCCTGGGCACCCTGCTCCTCGAGGACTTCGCCGACGCCGACCAGGGCGGCTTCTTCTCCACCGCGCGCGGGCACGAGGCCCTCATCGTGCGCCACCGCGAGGGGCACGACGGGGCGGTGCCCGCGGCCAACGCCGCCGCCGCCCACGCCCTGGCGCGCCTGTCCTTCCACCTCGGCCGCGACGACCTCCGCAAGGAGGCCGTGCGCGCGCTGCGCGCCTACGGCAAGGCCGTCGCCCGCAGCCCGCGCGCCTTCGCCCTCAGCCTGATCACCGCCGACCTCCTCCGGGAGGGCCCGGTGGAGCTGGCCTTCGTGGGCGCGCCCGGGGACGGCGGGCTGCGGGCCCTGCGCGCCGAGGTGGGCCGCCGCTTCCTGCCCAACCGCATCGTGGCCCACCACGACGGCGGCGTCCCCGTGGCGGAGCCGCCGCTGCTCGCGGGCAAGACGCGGGTGGACGGGCGGTCCGCGCTCTACGTCTGCCGCGACTTCGCCTGCCAGCGCCCGGTCACGGAGCCGCGCGAGGTGGAGGCGGCGCTGGCCGCGCCCCCCCCCGGGCGCCCGTCCTTCCTGGGCCAGCGCCGGCCGGGCGCGGCCACGGACGAGGGGACGCGTGCCGCCACCGCGCGCCTGGCCGGCGGCGCCACCACGCTGGGCTCCACCGGCCTCCACTGCAGCCGCCTCGGCTTCGGCGGCTACCGCGTGGACGACGAGACGCCCGAGCACCGCGCCGCCCTGGAGATGGCCCTGCTCGAGGGCTGCAACCTGGTGGACACCTCGACCAACTACACGGACGGGGACAGCGAGCGCCTGTTCGGCGAGGTGCTGGCGGACCTCGCCGGCCGCGGCCGGCTGGCGCGCGAGGCCGTGGTCGTGGTCTCGAAGATCGGCTACCTGCAGGGCACGAACCACACGCTGGCCCGCCAGCGCGCGGCCGAGGGCCGGCCCTTCCCGGAGGTGGTGGAGTACGGCGACGGCATCTGGCACTGCATCCACCCCGAGTTCCTGGAGGACCAGCTCGGGCGCTCGCTGGACCGGCTGGGCCTCGAGACCCTCGACGTGTGCCTCCTCCACAACCCCGAGTACTTCCTCATGGACGGCCACGAGCGCAGCCACGGCAAGCTGCCGGCCCGGCGCGAGGAGTTCTACCGTCGGCTGGGTGCCGCCTTCGGCTACCTCGAGTCCGAGGTGGCGAAGGGGCGCCTGCGCTTCTTCGGCGTCTCCTCCAACACCTGCACCGAGGAAGCCGACCGCCCGGAGGCGACGTCGCTCACGAGGATGCTGGAGGCCGCGCGGGACGCCTGCGGCCCCGGCCACCATTTCCGCGTCCTGCAGCTCCCCCTGAACCTGTACGAGTCGGGCGCCGCCCGCGTCCGCAACAACGGCCCCGGCCTCGGTCGCACCGTGCTCGAGCACGCGGCGGCGGAGGGCATCGGCGTCCTCGTCAACCGGCCCCTCAACGCCATCGTGGAGAGCCGCCTGGTCCGCCTGGCCGACGTCGTCGTGCCCGGGGGGGAGGCGGACGAGGAGGCGCTGCTGGGCCGGCTGGCGGAGATGGAGGACGCGTTCCGGCGCGACGTCGCCGGGCACCTCCGCACGGAAGGCGACCTGCACGCGGCCGAGCTGTTCACCTGGTCGCGCGACCTGCGCGGCCTGGCCCTCCGCCTGGAGACGCTGGAGCACTGGGAGCAGGTGCTCGCCCACCGCATCCGGCCTCGCCTGCTCGCCACCGTGCAGGCGCTGGACCAGGCGCTCACGGGGCCGCTGGGGGGACGCTGGCAGACCTGGCGCGACCGCTACCTGGGCGGGCTGCAGGAGCTGTTCGCGGAGCTGCACCGGCAGGCGGCGCGGCGCAGCGCGCGCGCGGTGGAGCCCGTGCGGGAGGCCGTGGACCCGCTGCTCCCGGAGGCGCGGCGCGCGGCCAGCCTGTCCGCCAAGGCCCTGTGGGTGGTGGCCAGCACGCCGGGGGTCAGCAGCGTGCTGGTGGGGATGCGCCGCCCGGAGTACGTGGAGGACGCCATGCGCGTCCTCGCCTGGCCGGCCCTGGCCGAGCCGGTGGGCGCCTACGAGGCCGTGGCGCGGCTGGCCGGCGGACTATGATGGGAGCCGCGGGGGGCGAGGGATGAGAAGCATCGACCAGTTCGTGGAAGGCCTGTGCCGCATCCCGGAGAGGGACTTCGACGTCCCGCGGGTGGCCGCCTACATCGGCGAGGAGCCCGTGGACGAGGAGTCGCTCGAGCGCTTCTCCTTCTTCCAGCCCACGCACTACACGCGCAACCTCATCTACAAGTGCGGCCTCTTCGAGGTCCTGGCCATCTGCTGGGACGTGGGCCAGGCCTCGGCCATCCACAACCACCAGGGCCAGAACTGCTGGATGTCGGTGCCCATCGGCCGGCTGGCCGTGCAGAACTACGACGTGCTGGGCCAGGACGCCGGCGGCTACTGCGCCCTGCAGCCCGCGGAGCGCCTGCTCATGGACCCCGGCCACCCGTCGTACGTGGACAACGACCGGCCCATCCACGCCGTGCTCAACCTGGCCGAGTTCAACTCGCGCGCCCTGAGCCTCCACGTCTACTCGCGGCCCTATGACCGCTGCCTGGTCTACACGCCGGAGCAGAAGAGCTACCGCGAGGTGCCGCTGTTCTACGACAGCGAGTACGGCCGGCGGAACCCGCAGACGATCGCGCACGCCTGACGTGGGACCCCGAGGGCGAGCGGCGCCCTAGAGGGGCGCGGTGAACCGGAGCAGCGCGGCCAGCTGCGGCTCCGGAAGCGGCGGCAGCTCGACGACGGCGGGGCGATGCCCATCGCCGAAGAGATCGTAGCCATCGTCCAGGAGCGCGCGCCTCAGACAGCGGTCCACGCGGTTGCGGAACCCTGCACCCCCGCCGGAGCGCCGAGCCGGACCGGCGAGGGGGAGGGGGAGATAGGCGATGAGGTCCAGGTGCGCCAACGACGCGCGCACGATCGGCACCTGGAGGGCCAGGAACGCCTCGCGCTCGGCCCGCGCCGCGTCGCGGCCGGCGGCGGCGTAGGCCAGGTAGTCCACCGGGCTGCGCTCGAAGACCACGCTCCCGGCGCGGGCGTGGCCCTCCACCGCGGACACCGTGTACTCGAGGAGGGCGCGCAGGCCTTCGGGGGTGGGCTCCCCCGAAGGCGTCAGCTCGATGTCGTCGCCGAGCGTCTCGAAGGCCTCCGGCTCGTGGGCGTACTCGGGGCGCTCGGCCAGGAAGGCGGCGATCAGCGTGCTCTTGCCCGTCCCGTGGGATCCGGACACGGCGAAGCGCATCGGTACCTCGGGGCCCGGTCTCGCCCTACCGGTAACCGGTCGCGTCGGCCGGCTTGCCGGCGTCCTGCACCTCGACCACGTAGCGCCAGGCGTCGGGCCTGGAGCCATCGAGGTCGGTGAATCCGTACACCTGCGCGAGCTGGCCGCTGGAAAGCGACCGGCCGCTCCAGCGTGCGACCTCGGGGTCGGCGGCCAGGTGCGCGACGGCCCGTCCCACGTAGCGCGGCGTCTCCGTGATGACGAAGTGCGGCTGCCGGGCGGCAGCGTCCCGCCAGTTCGCCTCCGTGACCCCGTAGTTGTCCAGCATCTGCTCCGAGCGCAGCCAGCCCGGGCTCAGGGCCACGGCCGTGCACCGGTGCGGCTTCAGCTCCTGGGCCAGCGCCCAGGCCATGCGCATGACGGACGTCTTGGCCAGGTCGTAGAACAGCGACAGCCGGTAGTTGGCGTCGTTGTACTCCGCGGTGCCGTCCGTCACCTCGACCACCAGCCCGCCCGGGTTCCTGATCAGCAGGCCCAGGGCGTGGTGGCTGGTGACGATGTGCGTTTCGACGCCGAGCCTCAGCATGCGCAGGCCCTTCTCGAGGGAGTGCTCCCACACGGGCACGTTCCACTCGATGAGGAAGTCCGCTCCCCAGACGTCGTTGACGAGGACGTCCAGGCGGCCCTGCTCCTTCTCGATGCGCGCCACCAGCGACCGGACCTGCTCCGGGACCAGGTGGTCGACGGGCACGGCGATGCCCCGGCCGCCGGCACGCTCCACCAGCTCGGCCGTCTCCTCGATCGTCTCCGGGCGGCCTTGCCCGGAGCGCTGCCGGCGCGTAGTGCGGCCGGTGGCGTACACCGTGGCCCCGGCCGCCCCCAGCTCGACGGCGATCCCGCGCCCGGCGCCGCGCGTGGCGCCCGCCACCAGCGCCACCTTGCCCTCGAGCCTGGACGCCATCGTCCCACTCTATCCCGGGCGTCCGCGCCCGGGTCGGCCCCCGCCGTGGGACACGAGGGCTGGGAGGCGGAGCAGCAGCCTCGGGAACTCCAGCCTCACCGGAGAGGCGCCGCCCGGCCCGTCAGCGCTTCTCTTTCCGGCGCAGCTCGGCGACGCGCGCCTTCACCAGGCGCTTCACGAGAGCCGAGGGCAGGCGCTTCTCCAGGGGGAAACGGATCGTGCCCTTCGACGTCTCGTAGCCCTCGATGTCGACGGCGTGGGCGCGCGCGACGGCGGGGCCGATGGGATAGAGGCTGGCGTGCTTCTGCCAGGCGGCGTACCAGACCAGCGGCCGGCCTTCGAGCCTGAAGGCGGGAATCCCGTAGCTGAAGGCGTCCTCGGCGCCGGGCGCCGCGGAGCGGATGGCGTCGCGCAGCGTCTCCAGGACACGCCGCACCGGGGGCGGCCGGGACGCGAGGTAGGCGCGCACCTGCGCCGCGGCTCCGGACGTCTTGCCCTTCCTGGGCGCGGAGGATCTCGACGCGCGCTTGCCCGTCGCCCGGCGCCCGGCTCTGGAGCCTGCGGCCATCATCCCACCTCTCCGGCGCGCGCCGGGCGCCCTAGCGCCACTGCAGCTCGACCGTCTTGCGCAGCATCCCGACGGTGACCTCCAGCCGCCGTGTCTGGCCCGCCTCGAAATGGCCGATCGCGAGGTCGCGCGCCTGCCGTCCGTCCCAGGCCACCTCCGCGCGGACGCGGTGGCGCCCGGGGCTGACGGGCAGCGTCTCCGCCACCCGCCCGCGGTAGAGACGGACGAAGAGCAGGTTGCGCGTGCGCTGGGCGCGCAGCGCCTGCTCCAGGCGGAGCTGGTCGTCCACCCAGACGCGCAGGGTGCCGTCGCGCAGGTGATGGTCGAGGCGCACCTGGAGGCGCGCCGAGCGGGCCGGCGGCTGAGGCCTGGCCGCTGCGGGTCCGGCATCGGCGGCCGGCGCCGGCACCGGGGGCTCGGGCTCACCGGCGGGCGGCGGCACGGGGGCCGAGGTCGTCTCCGCCGTCTCCACCGTCGCCGTGGGCGCGGCCGCGGTGGAGGGGAGCGGCGGCGGATCCAGGCGGCGGGAGGTGAGCGCGAACAGCGCCAGCATGGCGGCGGCGCCCGCACCCAGCAGCGCGGAAGGGATCAGCCACTGGCGCGGCATGGTCGGCCGCGAGGGGACGGTGGGAGCGAGCGGGCCGACCACGGCGGCCCCCGGCGGCGGGGCCACGCTGGCGTCCACCGCGGGATCCTCGTCGAGCAGGAACGACAGGCGCAGGTCGAGGGTGTCCTCGGGCGGCTCGGTCAGGCCCGCCGCCACCGCGGTGGAGGCCTCCGGCCGCTGGGAGAAGGGCCGCAGCGGACGGTGCTCGAGGATGTCGTCGATGTCGGCGGCCAGGGCCTCCCCGTCGGCGTAGCGGAGCTGGCGGTCCTTGGCCAGCAGGCGCCGCATGAGGATGTCCACCTCGGGCGGGATCTCGGGTGCCACCGACGAGGGCAGCGGCGGGTCCTCGTTCAGGATCCGCGAGAGCAGCAGCGGGATGCTGTCGGCGGTGAAGGGCACCGACCCGGTCATGGCCTGGTAGAGGACGCAGCCCAGCGAGAAGAGGTCGCTGCGCCCGTCCACGTTGAGGCCACAGGCCTGCTCGGGCGACATGTAGGCGGGCGTGCCGAAGAACTGCCCGGCCGCGGTGAGCTGCTGGGTGGGGGCCTTGGCCACCCCGAAGTCGAGGAGCTTGGGCTCGCCCGTCTCCAGCACCATGATGTTGGCGGGCTTGATGTCGCGGTGCACGACGCCCTCGCCGTGGGCATGGTGCAGCGCCGCCGCCACACGGCCGCCCAGGCGCATGGCCTCCTCCCAGCGGAGGCGGCCGTCCGTGGTCATGATCTGGGCGAGCGTGCGCCCGCGCAGGTACTCGAGGGACATGTAGAGCAGGCCCGTCTCCGCGTCGCGGCCGACCTCGTGCACGACCACGATCCCGGGGTGGGACAGGCGCGCCGCGATGCGCGCCTCCTCCAGGAAGCGGCGGCGGAAGGCCTCGCGGTCGTCCTCGGAGACGGTGAAGGCGAGGGCGACCGTCTTCAGGGCCACCGTGCGGCCGAGGTCGGGGTCGGCGGCCTTGTAGATCACCCCCATCATGCCCCGGCCCAGCTCGGCCTCGATCTTGTAGCGGCCGATGTGGTCCGGAAGCGGCGCAGAGGGGTTGGCGCTCGCCATGTGCGGGCCCTAGCGTAGCCAGGAACCGTTCGCCCGCCTAATCACTTCAGCTCTTCCCGCACCTGCACCTGCCGGAGCACGGCGCGCAGGGTCAGGAGCCCCACCAGCCGGTCGCCCTCCATCACCAGGAGGCGGCCCGTGCCCGCCTCCGCCATCCGGGCCGTGGCCTTGAGGAGAGGGACCTCCGGCCCCACCACCAGGTCGGGGCCCAGGGGCAGCATGGCCCCCTGCACCGAGGTCGTCTCGCGCTCCTCCATGGGGTAGCGCAGCACGTCGCGCAGGCAGAGCAGGCCGACCACCTGGGAGCCGCGCAGCACCGGGTACCCCCCGTAGCCGTCGCGCAGGAAGTGCTCCTGCGCCGCCTGGGCCAGGGAGATGTCGGCGGGGAGGGTGACCACGTCCCGCACCATGGCCTCCCCCACCGTCACCCCGGCCAGCAGCTCGTCGAGGTGGACGTCGCGGTAGGCGGCGGCCGAGGCGTCCTTCAGGAACCAGCCGATGAGCACGTACCACATGCCGGAGATGCCGTCGCCCCGCACCAGGCTCAGCACCCCGCTCACGATCAGGAACCACGCGAACACCGTGCCCGCGCGCGCGGCCATGCGCGTGGCCCCCGCCTTGCCCACGCGCCGCCAGAGGAGGCCGCGGAGGAGCCGGCCCCCGTCCAGGGGAAAGGCCGGCACCAGGTTGAAGACGCCGACTCCGAGGTTGATGAGGGCCAGGTAGCGCGTGACGGCACTGGTGGCGCCCCCCACCAGGGGCAGGCGGCTCACTCCCAGGAAGAGCAGGGCCAGGGCGAAGCTGACCGCGGGACCGGCCGCGGCGATCTTCAGCTCGGTGCGCCCGTCGCGGGGGTCGCGCGCCATGTGGGCCACCCCGCCGAACACGAAGAGGGTGATGGACTGGATGCCGATGCCGTGGCGGCGCGCCACCAGGGAGTGCCCCAGCTCGTGCAGGAGGATGGAGGCGAAGAAGAGGACGGACGCGAACAGCGCGCGCGCCCAGTACGAGCGCACGGGAAGGTCGGGATCCTGGGCCGGGAAGTAGCCCGTGGCCAGGGTCCAGGCGATGAGGCCGAAGATCACCAGCCAGCTCGGGTGCACGAAGATGGGGATCCCGAACACCCGCCCCACGCGCACGCCGCCGCGGCCGAAGAGCGCCGGCATCAGGGCCCCAGCAGCCCTCCGGCCACCAGGCCGAAGAAGAGGGTCAGCGACAGGAGGGCGACGAGGACGCCCACCAGGCCGCAGCCGAGCGCGCCCAGGAGGGTGGGCCGGGCCGGCTCCGCGGGGGCGGCGGCCAGCCGCTGGCCGCAGTGGGGACAGGCCGCGCTCTCGTCGGCCAGGTCTCCCGCGCAGTACGGACAGGCCTGCATGGTCTTCGCTATCGTGGTCCGGCCGCCGCCACCGCGGGCCGGCGGGCGGGGGAATCGTCCTACATCCGGCGGTAATGGGGGCCGCTGCCCCCCTCCCGCGGCGTCCAGCGCGGGCCCACCACGTCCGTGGCCTTGCAGTCCACGCAGTTCGGGGGGTTCACCACCAGGCCGTCGCCCTGCCGCTCGTACACGCCGGCCGGGCACAGGTGCTGGTAGAACGTGGCCAGCTCCGGTGGGATGTCCTGGCCCACCACGAGGTGGCTCGGGATGTCGTCGCGGGTGGCGTTGCCGGACTTGAAGACGGCGTCCACCTTGCTGAAGGTGAGGGTGCCGTCGGGCACGAAGGGCGCGCCCGGCCCTGGCCGCCGCGGGACCTCCGCGTCGCGCTCGGTGGACACCTTGCCCCCCGGAAAGCGACCCCCGGTCAGGGTCATGAGGGAGGCCAGGGCTCCCCCCACGAAGAAGCCCGCCTTCTGGAAGATCGTGCGCATGTTGCGGCGCTGGTAGAGGTCGCGCATCACGTAGCTGCCGTCGAGGGCGCGGTCGTAGGCGCCGAGCGCGGCCGCGCCCGTGTCGCCCTGCTTCAGCGCCGCGAAGACCGCGCGGGCGGCCAGCATCCCGGACTCGATGGCGTAGTGGATGCCCTTGAGCGAGGCCACCTCCACGAGGCCCGCGGCGTCGCCGGCCAGCACCACGCCGTCTCCCGAGCGCCGGCGAGGCACCGCGAAGTAGCCGCCCTCGGGGATGGTCTTGGCTCCCCACTCCGCCAGCTCGCCGCCCTCCAGGTAGGGGCGGAAGAGAGGGTGCTCCTTGAGGCGCTGGAGCAGCACGTGCACGTCCAGGGAGGCGTCCTTGTAGTCGAGGCCCACCACGAGGCCGAGGGCCACCAGGTTCGGCTCCAGCGGGTACAGGAAGCTCCCGCCGAAGGCGCTCGTGGGCAGGGGCCAGCCCAGCGTGTGCACCACGCGGTCCAGCGGCTTCTTCGTCTCCCAGAGCTCCTTGACGCCCAGGGCGAAGATGGCGGGGTTCTCCGAGCCGACGTCCTGCCAGCGCAGCCACGCCTGCGACAGGGCCCCGCGCGTGCCTTCCGTGAGCACGGTGACCCTGGCCGTCACGTCGGTGGGCGGCTGGTAGCCGCTGCCGGGCTGGCCCTGGCGGTTCAGGCCGGTGGCCGTGGTGCGCACGCCGCGCACGGCGTCGCCCTCCACCAGGAGGGCGGCGGCCGGAAAGCCGGTCAGGATGCTGACGCCCAGGTCCTCGGCCTTCTTCCCCAGCCAGCGCACGAGCTCGCACAGGGAGGCCACGTAGTTGCCGTGGTTGCGCATGGTGGGCGGCGTGGGCAGGGGCCAGGCGCGCCGCGGCGTGAGCAGGTAGACCGACTCGTTCGACACCCGCTGCCGGAAGGGGAAGTCGGCGTCCGTCAGCTCCGGGAACAGCGCGCGCAGGGCGACCGGGTTGACCACGGCGCCGGAGAGGCAGTGCTCGCCCAGGTTCTCCGCCTTCTCCAGCACGGCGATCTCCACCTCGCCCAGGCCCCCGCCTTCCTCCTTGTCCTTCCGGACCAGGCGCGCCAGCTCGATGGCCCCGGCCAGCCCGGCGGGACCGCCGCCCACGAACACCACGTCCATGGGCGCGGCCTCCGCGTCCGGGGCCTCCGCCAGGACGAGGCGGTCGAGGGGGAGGTCGGGCTGGTGGCGCGCGGGGACGAGCGGGCCGTTCACGCCCTCTCCGCGAAGGGGTCGAGGCGCGCGACCTCGCCCATGCTCCAGGCGAGCACGCAGTACGACCAGAAGGTGGCGGGCAGGATGCCCACGCAGCAGAGGACCACCCCGAACTGGGAGGCGAGGTTCGCGAGCAGGTAGAGCACGAGGGCGAGGGCGTAGTTGCCCGGGTTGCGGGTGATGAAGGCCACGTTGTCGCGCACCGCGAAGCCCGCGCCCACCCGGCCGGTGAGGGCCACGCGCGCGAGGGCGGCCGGGAAGTAGACGAACAGCGCCAGTCCGCCCAGGAAGACCGCGGCGTAGAGCCCGACCACGGCCAGGGCCACGAAGGGGCCCGCCGCCTTGGCCGCCGTGCTGTCGCCGCCCATCGCGGCGAAGCCGCCGGTGAAGACGACGATGGTGAGCACGGCTGCGCCCGGGATGAGCAGGAAGGCCGCCATGTAGGCGAGCGAGACGGCCACCAGCTGCATGCCCTCGCCGAAGAGCCCGCCCATGTCGTCCCAGGCGGGCAGGGGCCGGGGCATGCCCCGCGCCGCGTTGCGGGTCAGGCGCATGGCGTAGCCGGCCACGAAAGGCATGCCCACCAGCAGCATGGCGGCCAGGGTGTAGGCGCCACCGATGAGCATCTTCTTGACCCACTCCGGGTCGTCGAAGACGAAGCTGAAGCCCCGGGCAAAGTCGAACGACCCGCCGGCCGGCGTTGCGGTGGCCATGAGCGCTCCTGGCGTTTAGTGCCGCGGTACGCTATCCGACCCGGCCGGCGGAGTAAAATCGCCCTTCAACCCATCCAAGGAGGCTTCTTCCATGGCAGTCCGCACCGCGCGCGCACAGTGGGACGGCTCACTGCAGGAGGGCAAGGGCACCATGGCCCTCGGCAGCGGCGCCTTTTCCGGCGCCTATTCCTTCCAGTCCCGCTTCGAGGAGGGGACGGGCACCAACCCCGAGGAGCTGATCGCCGCCGCCCACGCCGGCTGCTTCTCGATGGCCCTCACCGCGGCCCTGGGCCGCGGCGGGTTCAGCCCGCAGGGCGTGAAGACGGAAGCCAGGGTCCACCTCATGAAGGGAGAGGGCGGCTTCTCCATCACGAAGATCGAGCTGGACACCGAGGCCACCGTCCCGGGCATCGACGAGGCGAAGTTCCAGGAGATCGCGGACGGCGCCAAGAAGGGCTGCCCGGTCTCCAAGGCCCTGGCGGGGACGGAGATCACCCTGGACGCGAAGCTGCGGTCCTGAGGGCCGTCGCCACCGTTCGCCGGTCCGCCACCAGCCGGGCGCGCTCCGGCGCGCCCGGTCCTCGGGGGCGGAAGGGGCCGTGGCTCCGGCGTGGAGAGAGGCTCAGAAGACGCGATAGGCGGTGACCCGGAAGACGTGGGTGCCGCGCCCGCCGTCCACGCGCCGGCCCTCGAAGCCGTAGCCCCACTCCGCGGCCACGATGCCCAGGTGCGGCAGCGGCGCCTCCACGCCCGCGCCGAGGCCGGGATACGCGCGCAGGCCGTCGCCCAGGCCGGGGTCGTCCACGAAAGCGGCGTCGGCGAACGCGTCCAGGCGCACGCGCCGGGTGGCGCTCCAGGCCATGGTCGCCCGCGCCACGCCGCCGCGGTCGAAGCGGACGCTGGCCGTCGGGTACCCGCGCAGGCGGTTCTCGAAGGCGTCGAAGGTGTACCGGCTGAACCGGTCGAGGGCGCGGCCCCCCATCCACGCCGCCTCCACGCGCCCCACCGCGGCGGTGGAGAAGACGAGCGAGCGGGCCAGGCCGACGCCGTAGCGCTGGAAGGCGGCGGAAGACGACGCCTCCCCGTCTTCCGCGCCCGGCCGTCCCCACTCCCCCCACCGCTGGCGGCGGGCGGGGCTCCACCAGGCGGAAGCCGTCCAGCCACCGCGCTGCGCCTCCGCGGTCAGGCGCAGGGCGTGCACCACCGGGCTGGGCGGCAGCACGAAGTCCGGCGCCGTGCTCTCGGCCTCGCGCAGCCGCGTGTAGGAGAGCTCGTAGTCCGCGCGGAGGACCATGCCGCCCCGCAGGGGCCGCACCGCCCCCACGCTCAGGCGCGCCGGCCGCTGCCGCAGGTTCTCCTCGTAGCGCTCCAC
This sequence comes from Vicinamibacteria bacterium, assembly GCA_036556965.1. GTDB lineage: Bacteria > Acidobacteriota > Vicinamibacteria > Fen-336 > Fen-336 > DATBIO01. The sequence goes on along the minus strand of DATBIO010000017.1, from coordinate 13,536 downwards.
GCCCCCGCGGAACGAGCGCGCGTTGTACTCGGCCAGGGTGCCGAAGGCGTAGCCCTGGAGCTGCCACGCGCTTCCGAACAGCCGGGGCACGGACCAGGAGGCCTGGGCGAAGGCGGGGGCCAGGAAGGCGCTGACCTGCCCCCCCGTGCGCAGGAAGTCGAAGTCGACGTAGCTGAAGCCCGCGAAGGGCATGGGGCGCGTGACGTTGGGGTCCACCACCACGCCCGCCGCCACCGCCCGCACCCGCGTGGCGGGGGGAGCGGGCGTGCGGGGCAGCGGGGCCGCCGCCGTGGCCCGCGGGTCGCGGCGCAGGTAGCGCAGGCCCTCCTCGGTCTCCCGCGTCAGCACTTCCGCGGAGGCATGGGCGCGCGCGCGCCGCCGGTCGTAGTCGTCCGGGTTCACCTCGTGGCGGTCCCAGGCCATCACGCGGTGGATGGGCGTGCGGTGGCCCGGGCCCTCGTAGGCCTGGTGGGCCTCGGAACGGGCCAGCAGCCAGACCGTCTCCCCGGCCACGTCCACGGGGGTGAAGCGGTCGTCCTGGTCGGCGGCGGCGATCACGCCGCGCAGGTTCGTCTGGGCGGCCTGGAGGCGGACGAGGCCGAAGCCCGCGCTCTCGATCCAGGCGCGCCCGCGGAACAGGGGGCGCGCGCTCGCCCCGCGCGGCGCGAAGGCCACGACGTAGCAGTCGCGGCCCCCGTCCGCCTCCCGCCCTTCCAGGCGGTACGCGTAGGACTCGTCGAGGGCGATGGCGAGCGGGGTCTGGCGGGCCCGCTCCGGCTCCACGATGGGCAGCCGCGGCACGCCGTCCCCGTCCACCGCCACCGCGGCCAGCCCGTTCAGGCGGATCGCGCGGTGCTCCACCTCCAGCAGGCCGTCGCCGGAGAACAGCGTCGAGGAAGCGGTGATGGTGAGGGGCGCGGCCAGGCCCGGCGCCTGGAAGGCGACCACGCTGCTCCCCTCCGCGATCACGCGGTGGACGAGGGCACGCTGGCGCGCCGCCGCCGCCTGGTGGCGCGCCACGACCTCGTCCACCGTCAGCGCCCGCGCCGCGGAAGCGTCCACGCTCGACACGAAGGTCTCCGCCGGCCGCTCCAGGTGGATGGCCACCGTGCCGCCGCCCAGGTCGTGCCACGCGCGCACCGCGCCGCTCACCTGGGGGACGGGCCCTCCCTCCGGTCCCCGGACGAGGACGGCGAGGCTGCCGTCCGCCGGGTGCAGGAAGGTCTCCACGGCGCAGCCGTCGCAGGCCACGGGCGCGTCGCCCCAGGGGAGCAGCCCCGCGGGCAGGACCGCCCGCAGCCCCGCCACGCGCCGCGCGACCTCGGGACCACGCCACTCCGTCACCACCTGGGCGGCGCTTCCCGCGGCCCGCAGCACCTCGGCCGGCGGGAGCGACCCCATCCCGCCGCGCCGCCGCCAGTCCGCCTCGCCCACCACGAAGTCGAGGTAGGGATCGAGGGGCGGCCAGGCCGGCCCCACGAGCCCGACGCGCAGCCCGGGCTGGCGCGCGCGCCACCCGGTCACCGCCTGCTTGAGCCGGAAGAGCGCGGCGGCGTCGCGGATGGGCGCGGCCAGCGCCACCGCCACATCCGCGCCGCGCGCCCGCAGGCGGGCAGGCAGGTCGCTGGGCTCGTCCTCGAGCAGGAGGAGGCGGACGCCGGCCAGGTCCTCCTCCTGCGCGAGCACGGTCCGCGCCGTGCCCGGATCCACCTCCCAGACCACGCAGGCCGCGCAGGGGGGATCGGAGGCGGCCCGGGCGGGGAGCGCGCCGGCGGCCAGGAGCACGCCCACCGCCGCCGCCACGCGGCGGCCCCGGCGGCGCCTCCTCCAGTCACGCCACCGCACCCACGCCTCCACTCCGCTCACGCACACGCCCATCCAGCACAGCGCGGCGAAGAACCCCGCCGCCACATCGGTCAGGTAGTGTACGCCCAGGTACACGCGGCTCAGGCCGATGAGGAGGGCCACCACGAGACAGCCCGCCGCCGCCGCCACGCGCCCGGCGCGGTGCGTGGTGAGCGTGAAGTAGAGCACGTAGGCCAGGCTGCCGAAGAAGAGGAGCGAGCCCATGGCGTGTCCGCTCGGGAAGCTGTAGCTGTCCGGCGGCGGGACGAGGCGCCAGGCCGGCCGCTCGCGCGCGAAGTAGAGCTTCAAGAGCGCGTTCAGGAGCGACCCGCCCGCCATGATGGCGAGGAAGGCGTACAGGCGCCGGTGTGAGCGCACCCACAGCAGCCAGGCGGCCACGGCCACGGACAGGACGGTGAGCACCCACGCCTTGCCGAGGAGGGTGAAGAAGCGCATCACCCGGTTCATCGCCGGCGTGTGGAGGGCCTGCACGAGGCCCCAGGCCCACGTGTCGGCGGCGTGGCCGCCCTCGACGCCGACCACCCGGTCGGCCACTTCCGCGAAGGCCCAGCCCGCGATCAGGGCGAGCACGAAGCCGACGGCCAGGTGCAGGCCCAGGTAGCCCTCGGGCGACAGCCAGCGGCGGTAGAGGGTGGGCCGCTCCGGCGGCCGGGGACGCTCCGCTCTCACGGCGCGGGACACGGCCCCGCGTCCTGGATCTGCCGCACACGCTCCCGGAAGGCGCTCGCCCACGCCTCGACGGTGGCGCCGCCCGCGGTGGGCGCTTCCGCGAACCGCGCGGCGGTGAAGAGGTCGTGGACCTGCTCCGGGCGGAGCTGGCCCAGGGCCTGGGCCAGCCGGCGCCGGCCCTCCTCGCCCACGGCGCCCTCGGGGAACGTGCCGCCCTCGAAGGGCAAGGCCTCCATGCTCAGGCGGCAGGCGCGCGGGTCGGCGAATACGGGGTGCCGGCGCCAGCCCTCGAGGTCCACCTTCCAGGGCCCGAAGCTCGAGCCCAGGTCCTGGATGAAGGCGAGCACCGCGCGGCAGCTCCCGTCCGCGCCGTCGCTGCCGGGCCGGCAGAGCAGGCGCTGGTTGCCCGACTTGTTGTCCCAGTGGTTGAGGAAGGCAGCCATGAGCAGGAGGGCGTCACGCTGGGCGGCGCTGGCCCCTCCCACCACCACCCGCGCGCGGGCCAGCTCGTAGAAGCCCCAGCCGGAAACGGTCGGGCTCTCGATGGCGCGCCCGGGCAGCGACCGCTCCACCACCACGTCCTCGAAGACGCGGTAGCCGCCGGCAGCCGCGCGCAGGCCGTCGAACCAGGCCTGCCGCGGGTAGGGATAGGGCGGGCAGCCGTAGCAGCGCACCCGCCGGACCACCGACATGCGGTCGGCGCCGAAGCCGAGCGCGGTGAGGAGGCGGGAGGCCGCGACCTCGGCCTGGGGCTCCGCGTTGTAGCGCCCGTACTTGACCTTGACCACCTCGCCGCCATCGAGCACGCAGGCGAACTTGGGGGTCAGCCCCGCGGAGGCCTTGAGCTGGAAGCGGCAGACCACCTCTTCCGCGGGGCCGGGACGGCCGTCGGCGTCGGCGCGGAAGTCGAAAGCGGCGACGGGCACGGACGGCTCCGACCACACCTGCGCGCGGGCCAGGGCGTCGCGCCGCTGGTCGTCCGCATAGACGAGGTCGGCCGGCTCGGGACGCGCGGCGAAGTCGCCGCGCGGATCGCTCCGGCCCAGGCAGGCGATACCCGCCGCCGCCCACGCGTAGACGGCCGCGGGCCGCGCACGCATCACGCTTTCATCTTAAACTGCGGCCGCCATGACATCCGCCCGCGCCGAGCGCATCGCCGCCCTCGAGCAGGGGATCGCCGTGCTGGAGAAGCGGGCGATGATGGCCCAGATGAAGATCGTGCACCAGCTGGCCAAGGCCCTCAACGCCATCGCGCACCGCGAGCGGCAGGAGCAGATCAAGGTGGAAGCCGCCCTGCGCGGCCTGGTGGACGAGGTCGGGGCCATCCGCGGGCAGGTCAAGGCCCTGACCACGCCGCAGACGCCGAACTAAGCCCGCGCCGCCCCGGGCCCTCACGCGGGCCGGGGCGGCGACGGCCTCAGGTGTGGTCGACCTCGATCGTCTTCTTCTCGCCGCTGCCGGAGACCGCCATCATGATGCCGATGCCGACGGCGATGACGAGGCCGATGACCGTCCAGGTGGTGCCGATGCGCTCGAGGATGCCGGCCTTCCACATCCCGGCCACGATCCCGGTGACCAGGATGACATAGCCGACGAAGTAGATTCCCGTCCATTTCATGAGAAGCCTCACTGGCGCCAGAGCGGATCGCCAGTTCCAGGCTAGCAAGGGACCGCCCGCCGCGGGCGGTCACGGCCACGAATCCGCGCGGAGGGGTCGCCCATGGCCAGCAAGAGCCCGGCCACCGTCTCGGAGTACCTGGAGCAGCTGCCGGAGGCCCGCCGCGCGGTGGTCGCGCGGGTGCGCCGCCTGGTCCTCGACCACCTGCCGCGGGGCTACCGAGAGGCCGTGCGGTGGGGAATGCTGACCTACGAGATCCCGCTCGAGCGCTACCCCGAAACCTGCAACGGCCAGCCCCTGGGCTACGTCGCGCTGGCCGCGCAGAAGTCCCACTATGCGCTCTACCTCATGGGCACCTACGGGACGCGGCCAGGGAGGCCCGCCTGCGCGCGGCCTTCGCCAAGGCCGGGAAGACGATCGACCGTGGCAGGGGGGGCGCGCGGAAAGGCCGGGCGCGCGCGCCCGCGAAAGGCCCGGAAGTAGCGGCCTAGGAGCGACCGGTCAGGCCCTGGAGCGCGCCGCGCGCCGCGGCCACGGCCGGGTGCCCCGCGGGAAGGCTGGCCAGGCGGATGGCCAGCGCGCGCTCGTAGAGCGTGCGCGCCTCGTGCGTGCGGCCACGGGCCGCCAGCACGTCGGCCAGCGCGTGCAGCGTCACCGCGAGCTGCGGGTGCCGCGGGCCCAGCCTCTTCTCCTGGATCCCGCGCGCGCGGCGCAGGGCCTTCTCGGCCTCGCCCGCGCGGCCGGCGGCGAACAGCGCGCGGCCCAGGCTGGCCGCGGTCTCTCCCACCCACGGGTGCCGCGGCCCGCCGGCGGCCTCGCGGAGGCGCAGCGCATCCTGGAAGCGGGGCACCGCGGCCGCGGCGTCCCCGGCCTGCAGCAGCGCCTCGCCCAGGCAGGCGTGCGCGGCGGCCAGGCGCAGGCGGCTGGAGCGTGGCTGCGCCTCGCCCGCCGCCCGCACGCGCGCGCAGGCTTCCTCCGCCTCCGCCACCCGTCCCCGCGCCGCCATCACGCGGGCGAGGCCGATCTGGAACCAGGCCAGCGATTCGGGCCCGGCGCCGGCCTCCTTCTCGCGGATGGCCAGGCCGCGGCGCAGGACGGCCTCCGCCTCCTCCAGCTCGTGCAGCCGGAGGAGCGCCTCCCCCATGCCCAGGGCGCCGCTGGTCAGGCTGGGATGGTCGGGACCCACGAGCTGGCGCCGGCGCGCGTCCACGGCGCGGAAGAGGGCGGCCGCGCCGGTCCAGTCTCCCGCGGCCAGCCTCAGGTAAGCGAGGTCGCTGCGGGTGGTGAGCGTGCCCGGTTCGTCCGCGCCCAGCCGCGCCTCCAGGATGCGCAGCGCCTCCGCGAAGTGCCCCACGCCCGAGGCGTAGTCCCCCACCTCGTCGTCGATGAGGCCCAGCACCTGGTGGGTGGCGGCGACGTCGGGATGGTCGGGGCCCAGCGCGCGCCTCCTCTCTTCCAGGGCGCGCCCCCCCGCGCGCCGCGCGTCCGCGTACAGGGCGCTCGACGAGCGGAACTGCGCCTGGGCCTGCAGGGCCAGGGCCTGCCCGCGCCAGGCCAGGGCGCGCGAGTGGAGGCCCAGGGCCTCGGCCACGGCCCGGTCCCGCGGGGACGCCGACCGCAGGGGCTCGAGCTGCAGGTCGTACGAGCCCGCGGGCGCCGCCGCCTCCAGGGCGCGGACCTCCACCACGTGCAGGCCGGCCATGCCGGCCACGTGGGCCAGCGGCTCGGGGCCGTCGCTGCCGTTCGGGCTGTCGATCTCCACCGCCACGCCCCCGCGCGGGTCGCGGACGGCCACCACGACGTCAATGCCGCGCTGGACCACGGCGCCGAAGAGCGCGTCGCCGCGCTTGAGCTCGACGCGGTAGGCGCGGGCCTGCCCTCCCGCCAGCGGCCGCGCGCGCTCGCGCAGCGGAGGCACCACCGACTCCGCGGGCAGGGCGGCCGCGCCGCGGGAGCCGGCCAGGGCACCCAGGACCAGCGCGACCACGCGGGCCGCGCGCGCGGCCCGCGGACGGCGGGGAGAGCGGTCGTCCACGAAGGAAGGGTACAGGCCGCCGGTGACGGGGGCAAGACGAATTGCGGACATTTTGAGCCATCCAAGCCAGTGGCCGGTTCAGTCCGGCCATAGTCCCCTTGATGCCTTTGAACGAGGAGAGTCTCGTGGTCCAATACGTCCCGATCCGTCCGAGTGTCCGGATAGCGCCATGACATCCAAGCGCGTGATCGTGCTCGTGCTGCCCGACGTCCATCTCCTTGACCTGGCCGGCCCCGTGCAGGCCCTCTGGGAGGCGAACGGTTTCGGCGCCCGCTACGACATCGTGTACGCAGGGGTCGAAGCCGGCGTGCGCGCCGCGCAGGGCCTCACCATCGGCGGTCTGCGTCGACTGCCCGAGCCGGCGCCGGGCGACCTCGTGCTGATCCCCGGCACGGACTCCTCCGCCCTCGACCGCCTCCCGCGCCTGGTGCCCGTGGCCTGGCTCCGGCGCGCCCACGCCGCCGGCGCGCGCCTGGCCTCGGTCTGCAGCGGGGCCTTCGTGCTCGGCGCCGCCTCTCTCCTCGACGGCCGCGCCTGCACGACGCACTGGAAGGTGGCCGCGCGCCTGCAGCGCGACCACCCCCGCGCCCGCGTGCTGCAGAACCGCCTCTTCGTGAAGGACGGTCCCCTGGTCACCAGCGCCGGGGTGGCGGCGGGTATCGACATGGCCCTCTCCCTCCTCGAGGACGAGCACGGGCCCCTGCTGGCGGCCCGCGTGGCGCGGGAGATGGTCGTCTACGTGCGACGCAGCGGCGACCGCGGGCAGCAGAGCGTGTTCCTCGACTACCGCACCCACTTGCACCCCGGGGTGCACCGCGTGCAGGACTGGCTGGCCGCCCACCCGGAGCAGCGGCCGACCATCGAGGAGCTGGCGGAGGTGGCGGGCATGAGCGCGCGCAACCTCACCCGCGTCTTCCGGCGGGCCACCGGGGTCACGCTGAAGGAATTCGCCCACCGCCTCAAGCTCGAGGTGGCGCGGGACCTCCTGCACAGCCCCGAGCTGAAGGTGGAGGCGGTGGCCTCGAGCTGCGGGTTCGAGGACGCCCGGCAGCTGCGGCGCCTATGGAAGCAGGTGCACGGAACCAGCGTCTCGGAGTGGCGCCGGCAACGGCCGGCACCGTGAGGAGGTCACCCTGCGGGGAGCGGCGGTCCTGACCCCGGGGCTGGCGGCGGGCGCGGCGCAGCGCGCTTCCGCCTCCGCCACCCTGCGCCCGCGCGCCCTCCACAACGTGGCCTGCGCCCGCGCCCTCCAGGGACGCAAGGAGGAGGCGCTGCGCGCCCTCGAGGACGCCGTCCGGGCGGGGCTCCGGCCGCCCCCGTAAAGCGAGATGGCCCCGGGCGCGGAGGCGCCCGGGGCCATTGGGCCCGCCGGAAGGGGGGCCTAGACCCCCACGTCCTCCTTCACGTGCTCGGGCTCCACCAGGTACTCGGGCGCGTACTCGCCCTCCATGCCCGGCGCCACCGCGTACTCGATCACCTCGTCGGGGATCTTGATGCGGCGGTAGAACTCCATGCCCGTGCCCGCGGGGATGAGGCGGCCCATGATCACGTTCTCCTTCAGGCCGCGCAGGTAGTCGATCTTCCCGCTGATGGCCGCCTCCGTGAGCACGCGCGTCGTCTCCTGGAAGCTGGCCGCGGAGATGAAGGAGTCGGTGGACAGCGAGGCCTTGGTGATGCCGAGGAGCAGGGGGCGGCCGGAAGCCGGCTTCTTGCCTTCCGCGGCCAGGCGCTCGTTGGCCTGGAGGAACTTGAACTTGTCCACCACCTCGTCGATGAGGAACTCGGTGTCCCCCACGTCCTCCACCTTCACCCAGCGCATCATCTGGCGCGAGATCACCTCGATGTGCTTGTCGTTGATGTTGACCCCCTGCAGCCGGTAGACCTCCTGGATCTCGTCCACCAGGTACCGCTGCAGCTCCTTCTCCCCCCGCACGCGCAGGATGTCGTGGGGGTCGATGGGGCCGTCCATGAGCGGCTCGCCCGCCTTGACCTTCTCGCCTTCCTGCACGTTGATGTGGGCTCCGCGGGGGAGCTGGTACTCGCGGGGCTGCTCGTCGTCCCCGGTGACGAAGATCTTGCGGTACTGCTTCTGCACGTCGCCGTACTTCACGGTGCCGTCGATCTCGGTGATGACGGCGGGCTCCTTGGGGCGCCGCGCCTCGAACAGCTCCACCACGCGCGGGAGGCCGCCCGTGATGTCCTTGGTCTTGGCCGTCTCGCGCGGGATCTTGGCCAGCACGTCGCCGGGGTTGACCTCGGCCCCGTCCTCCACCATGAGGTGGGCGCCGGAGGGCAGCAGGTACTTGCGCTGGGTCTTGCCCTTGTCGTCCTTCACCTCGATGCGCGGCTGCTTCTTCTCGTCCGAGCTCTCCATGATGACGAGGGCGGACATGCCGGTGTTCTCGTCCACCTGCTCGTGCACGGTCTGGCCGTCGAGGACGTCGCGGAAGACGGCCTGGCCGCCCTCCTCGGTGAGGATGGTGAAGGAGTAGGGATCCCACTCCACCAGGAGCTGGCCCTGCTTGACCTCCTGGCCGTCCTTCACCTTCAGCTTGGCCCCGTAGACCACGGCGTGGCGCTCGCGCTCGCGCCCCTTCTGGTCGTGGATGACGAGCGCGCCCTGGCGGTTCATGACCACCAGGTCGCCCTTCTTGTTCTTGACCGTGTTGATGTTGTGGAACTTCACCTCCCCCGCGTTCTTGGCCTCCAGGGTGGTCTGCTCGCGGTGGTGGGAGGCGGTGCCCCCGATGTGGAAGGTGCGCATGGTGAGCTGGGTGCCCGGCTCGCCGATGGACTGGGCGGCGATGACCCCCACCGCCATGCCCAGCTCCACCAGCTTCCCGGTGGCCAGGTCGCGGCCGTAGCACAGGGTGCACACGCCGCGCGCGGACTCGCAGGTGAGCACGGAGCGGATGCGCACCCGCTCGATGCCCGAGGACTGCACCTCGTTGGCCTTCTCCTCGGTGATCTCCTCGTTGATCTTGACGATGACCTCGCCCCCGAAGGGGTCCTTGATGTTCTCCAGGCTCACCCGGCCCACGATGCGGTCGCGCAGGGGCTCGATGACCTCGCCCGACTCGATGATGGGCTTGATGTCGATGCCGTCCACGGTGCCGCAGTCGTACTCGCTGATGATCACGTCCTGGCTCACGTCCACCAGGCGGCGGGTGAGGTAGCCGGAGTCCGCCGTCTTGAGGGCGGTGTCGGCCAGGCCCTTGCGCGCGCCGTGGGTGGAGATGAAGTACTGCAGGACGGTGAGGCCTTCGCGGAAGTTCGAGGTGATGGGGTTCTCGATGATCTCGCCCGAGGGCCGCGCCATCAGGCCGCGCATGCCGGCCAGCTGGCGGATCTGCTGCTTGGAGCCGCGCGCCCCGCTGTCCGCCATGATGTAGATGGGGTTGAACTCGTGCCCCTCCTGGTCCTGCTTCTCCATCTCCTTGAACATGGCGTCCGCCACCTTCTCGGTGACGTTCGACCACACGGCGATGACCTTGTTGTAGCGCTCGCCGTTGGTGATGGCCCCGTCGAGGTACTGCTTCTCGACGTCGATGACCTCCTTCTGGGCGGAGCCCACCATCCTCTCCTTGCCCTCCGGGATGATCAGGTCGTCGATGCCGATGGAGATGCCGGCGCGGGTGGCGTAGCGGAAGCCCAGGTCCTTGATGACGTCGAGCATCTCCACCGTCTTCTCCAGGCCGAAGCGCAGGGTGCAGTACTGCACGAGGTTCTGCAGCCCCTTCTTGCGCAGCAGCCCGTTGACGAAGGGCACGCCCTCCGGCAGGTGGTCGTTCAGGATGACCCGCCCCACCGTGGTGTTGACGATCTGGCCCTTGACGTTCTGCACCTCGGTGTGGATCACGTCCTGGTCGTCGTAGACGGTGGTGAGGTCGATCAGCTCGCCCGTGTACATCAGGCGGATGGGGGTGAGGGTCTCCACCTCCCCGTGCTCGAGGGCGATGAGGGCGTCCTCCATGCTGCTGAAGGCCCGGCCCTCGCCCTTGGTCCCCTTCTTCTCCTTGGTGAGGTAGTAGCAGCCCAGCACGATGTCCTGGGAGGGCACGGCGATGGGCTGGCCGTTGGCGGGGGAGAGGATGTTGTTGGAGGAGAGCATCAGCACGCTGGCCTCGATCTGCGCCTCGGGGCTCAGGGGCACGTGCACCGCCATCTGGTCGCCGTCGAAGTCCGCGTTGAAGGCGGTGCAGACCAGGGGGTGGATCTTGATGGCCTTGCCCTCCACCAGGATGGGCTCGAAGGCCTGGATGCCCAGGCGGTGGAGGGTGGGGGCTCGGTTCAGGAGCACGGGGTGCTCGCGGATGACGTCCTCCAGGAAGTCCCACACCTCCGGCCGCTGCTGCTCCACCATCTCCTTGGCCGCCTTGATGGTGGTGACCAGGCCCTCCTTCTCCAGCTTGGAGTAGATGAAGGGCTTGAACAGCTCCAGGGCCATCTTCTTGGGCAGGCCGCACTGGTGGAGCTTCAGGTCGGGGCCCACCACGATCACGGAGCGGCCCGAGTAGTCCACGCGCTTGCCCAGCAGGTTCTGGCGGAAGCGGCCCTGCTTGCCCTTCAGGGTGTCGCTCAGCGACTTGAGGGGACGGTTGTTGGCGCCCCGCAGCACGCGCCCGCGGCGGCCGTTGTCGAACAGCGCGTCCACCGCCTCCTGCAGCATGCGCTTCTCGTTGCGCACGATGACGTCGGGCGCGCGCAGCTCGATGAGCTTCTTCAGGCGGTTGTTGCGGTTGATCACGCGCCGGTACAGGTCGTTCAGGTCGCTGGTGGCGAAGCGGCCGCCGTCCAGGGGCACCAGGGGGCGCAGCTCGGGGGGGATGACGGGGATGACGTCGAGGATCATCCACTCCGGGTGGTTGCCGCTCTTGCGGAAGGCCTCCACCACCTTGAGCCGCTTGGCGAACTTGATCTTCTTCTGGACCGAGTTCTCCGTGCGCATCCGCTCGCGCAGCTCGAAGGCCTCCTCGTCCACGTCCACGCGCTTGAGGAGCTCCTTGATGGCCTCCGCGCCCATGGTGGCGCGCAGGCGCACGTACTTCTCGCGCAGCTGCCGGTAGCGCTCGTCGGTGATCAGCTCCTGGCGGCGCACCTCCGGGCAGTCCCCGGGGTCCACCACCACGTAGCTCTCGAAGTACAGGATGCGCTCGAGGTCGCGCAGGGAGATGTCGAGGAGGTGGCCGATGCGGCTGGGCAGCCCCTTGAAGAACCAGACGTGGCTCACCGGGCAGGCCAGCTCGATGTGTCCCATGCGCTCGCGGCGGACCTTGGACTGGGTGACCTCCACCCCGCACTTGTCGCAGATCACCCCGCGGTGCTTCATGCGCTTGTACTTCCCGCAGAGGCACTCCCAGTCGGTGATGGGACCGAAGATCTTCGCGCAGAAGAGGCCGTCCCTCTCCGGCTTGAAGGTGCGGTAGTTGATGGTCTCCGGCTTGGTGACCTCGCCGTGCGACCAGGACCGGATCTTCTCCGGGCTGGCCAGGCGGATCTTGATGGAGTCGAAGTCGGGCACGGGTCGTCCCATGTCGACTTGCGGCCTCATCGGCATCATTAGGCTCATCTCTACCCTTGCCTCAGGCCCCGGCGGCCGGCGGGCAGGCGCCGACGGCGGCCCGGGAAGCCACGCTTCCCGCCGCCCGTCCGCCCCGTCCGTCCGCCCTCGGCGCCAATGCTCCGTTCCTTCGGTTCTGCCCGCCGCCCCGCCCCGCGTCCCGCCGTCCCGGGCCTGGGCCGCCGGCCTCTGGCTGCGTCAGTGCTTCGCCTTGATCAGCTCCACGTCCAGGCACAGGCTCTGGAGCTCCCGGATGAGGACGTTGAAGCTCTCGGGAAGGCCCGGCGTGAACACGGTGTCGCCCTTGACGATGGCCTCGTAGATCTTCGCGCGTCCGTAGACGTCGTCCGACTTGGCGGTCAGCAGCTCCTGCAGGATGTGCGCCGCCCCGTAGGCTTCCAGCGCCCACACCTCCATCTCCCCGAAGCGCTGGCCGCCGAACTGCGCCTTGCCCCCCAGCGGCTGCTGGGTGATCAGGGAGTAGGGCCCGATGGAGCGGGCGTGGATCTTGTCGTCCACGAGGTGACTGAGCTTCAGCATGTAGATGAAGCCCACCGTCACGTGCTGCTCGAAGGGCTCCCCCGTCATGCCGTCGATGAGGGTGACCTTGCCGTTCTGCAGCACGTTCGGGCGCAGGGGGCTGCGGCCGCCCTCGCGGGTGTTGGCCTCCTGGAGGTAGTGCTTGATCTCCTTCTCCGTGGCCCCGTCGAAGACGGGAGAGGCGAAGTGGAGGCCGAGGACCTTGGCCGCCCAGCCCAGGTGCGTCTCCAGGATCTGGCCCACGTTCATGCGGCTGGGCACGCCCAGGGGGTTGAGCACGATCTCCACCGGGGTGCCGTCGGGGAGGTACGGCATGTCCTCCTCGGGCAGGATGCGCGCGATGACGCCCTTGTTGCCGTGGCGCCCCGCCATCTTGTCGCCCACGGAGAGCTTGCGCTTCATGGCCACGAAGACCTTGACCAGCTTGATCACGCCGGGGGGCAGCTCGTCCCCGCGCTTCAAGCGGCTCTCCTTCTCCGCGAAGAGGGCCTTGAGCACCTCGATCTGGCGCTCCGTCTTGTCCACGATCTCGCTCAGCTCGCCCTCGACGTCCTCGTCGTCGGCGCCCTTCACGCGCAGCTTCAGGATGTCCGAGTGGCGCAGGCGCTGCAGGGCCTCCCGCGTCAGCTTGTCGCCCTTCTTGATGACGCGGTCGCCGCGCACGTTGACGAGGTCGCCCACCGCCGTCTTGCCGTCCAGCAGGTCCTCGATGCGCTTGTCCCGCTCGTCCTGGAGGATGCGAACCTCGTCCTTGAGGTTCTTCTCCATCATGAAGAGCTCGGCGTCCTCGATCTGGCGGGCGCGCTCGTCCTTCTCCACGCCCTTGCGCGAGAAGATCTTCACGTCCACCACGATGCCCTCGATGCCGGGCGGGCACACCAGGGAGGCGTCGCGCACGTCGCCCGCCTTCTCCCCGAAGATGGCGCGCAGCAGCTTCTCCTCCGGGGTGAGCTGGGTCTCTCCCTTGGGCGTCACCTTGCCCACCAGGATGTCGCCCGGCTTCACGGAGGCGCCGATGCGGATGATGCCGCTCTCGTCCAGGTTGTTGAGGAGGGACTCGCTCACGTTGGGGATGTCGCGGGTGACCTCCTCGGGGCCCAGCTTGGTGTCGCGGGCCTCGATCTCGAACTCCTCGATGTGGATCGAGGTGTACATGTCCTCCTTGACCAGCTTCTCGCTGACCAGGATGGCGTCCTCGAAGTTGTAGCCGCGCCAGGGCATGAAGGCCACCAGCACGTTGCGGCCCAG
>DATBIO010000016.1:0-16607 GCA_036556965.1 Vicinamibacteria bacterium | reverse complement strand
CGTCCGGCCTCCGTCGAGGCGGCTCGGGCATGCGCGCGCAGCCTAGCATCGCCGCCGGCGCGCGCGGGTCCGCGCCCGCGCGGGCGGGGAGCGCCCCTACTGGACGAAGGTGACCTTGTTGATCTCGCGCAGCGTGGTCAGGCCCCGGAACACCTTGTCCAGGGCGCTCTCGCGGAGGAAGGTCATGCCCTCCTCGCGCGCGGCCTGCTTGACCTCGGCCGCGGGACGCCGCTCCAGGATCATCTGGCGGATGCGGTCGGACATGTCGAGCAGCTCGGCCACCGCCGTGCGCCCCTGGAAGCCCGTGCCTCCGCACTCCGCGCAGCCCACGCCCTCGTAGAAGAGCTGGTCCTGGTACAGGTCGGGGTCCAGGCCCGACTCGCGCAGCAGCTCCGCCGCGTGCTCGGCGGGGCGGCGGCAGGCGGCGCAGAGCACGCGCACCAGGCGCTGGGCCAGGATGCAGTTGAGGGCGGAGACGAAGTTGTAGGGCTCGACGCCCATGTGGATGAAGCGGCCGATGACGTCGAAGACGTTGTTGGCGTGCACGGTGGTGAACACGAGGTGCCCGGTGAGCGCGGACTGCACCGCGATCTGGGCCGTCTCCGGGTCGCGCACCTCGCCCACCATGATCTTGTCCGGGTCGTGGCGGAGGATGGAGCGCAGGCCCCGTGCGAAGGTCAGCCCCTTCTTCTCGTTGACCGGCACCTGGGTGATGAGCGGGATCTGGTACTCGACGGGGTCCTCGATGGTGATGATCTTGTCCTCGGGGGAGGCGATCTCGCTGAGCGCGGCGTAGAGGGTGGTGGTCTTGCCGCTGCCCGTGGGGCCGGTGACCACCACCATGCCGTAGGGCTCCTGCACGTACTTCCGGAACTTGCGCAGCTCGGGCTCCGCGAAGCCCAGCACGTCGAGGCGCAGGCGCCGGAAGGCCGCGCTGAGCTGCTCCTTGTCGAGGATGCGGATGACGGCGTCCTCCCCGTGCAGGGAAGGCATGATGGAGACGCGGAAGTCGATGGTGCGGGCCTTCACGCGCAGCCGGAAGCGGCCGTCCTGGGGCACCCGCTTCTCCGCGATGTCCAGCTCGGACATGACCTTGATGCGGCTGATGATGGTCTCCTGGTGGCGCTTGTCGAGGGGCTCCAGGGCCGGATAGAGCACGCCGTCGATGCGGTACTTGACCAGCACCTGGCGGTCCTTGCTCTCCACGTGGATGTCGGAGGCGCGGCGGTCGATGGCGCCCAGGAGCAGGGTGTCCACCAGGCGCACGATGGGCGACTCCGCGGGAAGGGCGCGCACGTCCATCCCCTCGCCTTCCTCCTCCGCCACCAGCTGCAGCCGCAGCGGCTCGCTGGCCTGCTCCAGGAGCATCTCCCCTCCGCGATGGCGGCGGAGGGCTCCCTGCACGCGCCCCGCCGGCGCCGCCACCGCCTCCACCGGCCGCGCGAGCAGGAACTCCAGCTCGTCCACGCGGCGGATGTCGTCGAGGTCGCCGAAGGCGAGGACCAGCCGGCGGCCGCGCCGCCCCAGGGGGACGCAGTTGAAGCGGACCAGGAGCTCCAGGGGGACCTCGCCCCAGAGCTCGGCGTCCTCGTGCAGGTCGTCCAGGGCCGCGAAGGGCACGTGCAGGGCGTCCGCCGCGCGCTGCGCGGCGCGGGCGTCCGCGGCGGGCGCGCCTTCACCGGTCAGGGTGGCGTCCGCGCGCTCCATGCGGCGATGGTAGCACCAGGCCGGTGGGCGTCCCGGCGCGGGCTACTTGCCGTCCCAGTTCCCGGCCACGGGCCGGTCGCCCGCCGCCCCGAAGGCGAAGACGGCGTCCGGCGGCCCCGCGGAGTTGGCGTTGCGCAGGCGGAACGTGCCGTCGGCCGGGCGCCAGACGCCGACGGTGGCGGAGCCGTTGCCGTCCCAGTCGCCGGCCAGGGGGAGATCGCCCGTCTCGCCGAAAGTCACCGTGACGTCCGGCGGCCCCGGCGTGTTCGGGTTGCGCAACAGGAACGACCCCGTCGAGGGGCGGAAAAGGCCGATGGTGGTGGTGCCGTTGCCGTCCCAGTCGCCGGCCAGGGGAAGGTCGTCCGTCTCCCCGAAGGCCACGCTCGCCTCCGGCGCGCCGCCTCCGGGGGCGTTGCGCAGGAGGAAGGTGAGGGTGGCGGGACGGAACACGCCGACCGTCCACGCCCCGTTGCCGTCCCAGTCGCCGGCGAGGGGCACGTCTCCCTCCTCGCCGAAGGCGAAGGTCACCGCGGGCTCGCCGGGCGTGTTCTCGTTGCGCAGCCGGAAGGAGCGGTCGGACGGGCGCCAGGTGCCGATGGTGGTGACGCCGTTGCCGTCCCAGTCGCCGGCCACGGGCAGGTCCCCGCTCTTCCCGAAGGCGACGGTCACCGTCTCGCCGGCGCCGTGGTGGTTGCGCACGAGGAAGGCCGCCTCCCCCGCGCGGTAGAGACCGACGGTCATGGTCCCCGTGCGCAGCACCTGCGGCTTGCCGCCGGCGGGCGCGGCGGGACCGGTCTGGGCGGCCGTGGGCAGGCCGTCCTCCCCGCAGGCGACAGTTGCCAGCAGCAGGACAAAAATGGGCCGTCGCATAGCCGGCCGATGCTACACCGCAACTCGTTGCTCGGGCTTTGCCAGGATGGTCCACCCGCAGCGGCGTGAGCGCGGTCACGGGCGGGCATGGCCGTTGCAGCGTCCGGGGTTCCAGGAGCGGGCCATGAGCCGAAACGAGCGCGACTTCCTGTTGGGCTTCCAGAAGGCGGCCATCCTCGCGCAGCGGGTCCTGAGCAGCCCTCCCTCCTACACCTCCGCCGCCGACTACCTGGAGAGCGTGGCCCACCTCCACGGCAGCTCGGACGACCTCGTGGCGCGCGGGCTCGCCGTGGGATGCCTGTCCGCGGTGGGCAAGAAGTAGTCGCGGCTCGGCGCGCGGCCCTACCGCGCCGGTCCGTGCTCGACGGGGATCACTCCGGCAGCCTCGTCGCCGTGAAGTCCCGCAGGACGTGGTAGACGAATCCGGTGACCCTGCCCGCCGCGTCGCGCTGGAACCGGACGCGGGCCCAGATGTTGCGGTCCATGAACTCGTCCGGGCCCACGGGATAGACGACGCTGATCTCGCCGCGCTCCCAGCGGGCCTCGAGGTAGTCGCCAAGGTCCTTCAGCGTGAGCGTGGTGTCGGGTGCGAAGTAGTCCGCCGGCATCTTGTACCGGCCCACGAACGCGGCCAGCGCGCCGGGCTTCGGTTTCACGAACGCGATCCGTCCGCGCTCGATCGGCTGCCCGTAGAGAATCGCGCCGATGTCGCCGACCACAGGGTCCTGCCCCATGGAGGCGTAGCTGTTCGTGAGCACCACCACGACGGTCTTGTCGTCGAGGTAGTACTCCACGTCGGAGATGAAGCCCGGGCTGCGCCCCCCGACCGCCAGCTGCTTGCGCCCGAAGCGCTCGCTGTGCGACCAGCCATACGGGAACCCGGGGTGCTCCTCCCTGATCTTGGCCAGCGAGGCGGGCCGCAGGAGCGCGCCCTCGAGCTCGGCATGAACGAAGCGGGCCACGTCCTCCGTCGTGGAGACCAGGGAGCCGCTGCCCGTCTTGGTGGACCAGTCGACGTACGGCGCATTCGCCATGTCCGCCAGGCCGGCGGGCACGGTGCCGTACGCGCGGTCGGGTATCAAGGTGGCCGGGTCGTCGTCGTTGACCGTGCTCGTCATGCCGAGGGGGTCGAAGACGTTGGCCTTCAGGAAGGCGCCGTACTTCTGGCCGGAGACCGTCTCCACGATGTGGGCAAGAAGGTTGTAGTTGGCATTGCTGTAGCGGGTCCGTGCTCCCGGCTCGAACTCCAGGGGGGCGTCCTTGAACTTCGCCACCAACTCCGCGGTGCTGTAGCTCATCCGGTCTTCGCCCCGGGAGAACTTCGCGTTGGGGACCCCGGCCGTGTGCGTGAGCAGGTGCTCGAGGCGGATCCTGTTGCCGTTGGGGTAGTCGGGCAGGAACCTGGAAACGGGGTCGGACGTGCTGAGCTTTCCCCGTTCCTCCAGCAGCAGGATGGCGGCCGCGGTGAACATCTTCGTGAGCGACGCCAGGTGGAAGCGCGAGCGCGGGGTGTTGGCCACGCCCAGCTCCCAGTTCGCCATGCCGTATGCCTTGCTGAACAGCACCTTGTTGCCGCGGCTCACCAGCACGGCGCCCGTGAAATTCTGGCCCTCCAGGAAGGGCTGCATGTAGGCGTCGATCTTCGCGGCAAGGTCCGGCGCGGCCGGCGGCGCGCCGGGCTGGAGCAACAGCACCGTGGTCAACATCGAGCCCGCGGTCGCGATTGTCATGGTGGCGTCCTTTCGGGCCGGCCTTTGCCATCAGCTTCGTCAGTCGCGCGGCCACCGTCAAGGGCAATCCGGGCCCGCGACCTTGGGAATCCCGCCTGCCTCGGCCATGATGGCCCGATGAGCCCGACCTACTCCGAGCAGGCGGACGCCATCGTCGGCGCTAAGGGGGCGGCGCCGGAGGCGGAGCGCCTAGCCCGACTCTTCACCGCGGACTGGGACTACACCATGCGCGAGTTCCCGGAATGGGCAACCTGGACCGGGTATCCCGGCCAGAACCACCGCTGGTCGGACCGCTCGCCGGAGGCCTGGGAGCGGCGCCGCCGCGAGCTGGACATCCCGGCGCGCGTGCTCGCGACCATCGACCGCGCCGCCCTGGGTCCGGAGGACCAGGTGTCGTTCGACCTGTTCCGCCACGGCGTGGACGAGGCGCTCGCCGGGCGGCGGTTCCGTCCGGAGCTCATGCCCGTCACGCAGATGGGCGGCCCGCAGCAGGAGGCGGCCCAGCTCCTGGCCCTCAGCCCGGGCGCATCGGTGCGCGACTTCGAAGACAAGCTCGCGCGCCTGCGCGCCCTGCCCGCGGTCGTGGAGCAGACCATCGCCCTCATGCGCGCGGGCCTGGAGGCGGGCCTGACCCCGCCGCGCGTCACCCTGCGCGACGTGCCGCAGCAGATCCGCAACCAGATCGTGGACGACCCCGCGCAGAGCCCGCTCCTCGCCGCCTTCGCGCGCTTCCCGGAGGCCGTGCCCGAGGCGGATCGGGAGGGGCTGCGGCGCGCCGCCGCCGAGGCCTACCGGGACGCCGTCGCTCCCGCCTTCCGCGCGCTGCACGCGTTCTTCGTGGACGAGTACCTGCCCCGCACGCGCGAGACGATCGCCCTGGGCGCGCTCCCCGACGGCGAGGCCTGGTACGCCTGGAGCGTCCGCCACTACACCACCACCGACCTCGCCGCGCCCGAGATCCACGAGCTGGGCCGGCGCGAGGTGGAGCGGATCCGGAGGGAGATGGACGCCGTCATCGCCGGCACGGGCTTCGCGGGCGGCTTCGCGGAGTTCGTGGCCTTTCTCCGCACCGACCCGCGCTTCTTCTTCGAGAAGCCGGAGGACCTGCTGAGCGCCTACCGCGACATCGCGAAACGGGCGGACCCGGAGCTGGTGAACCTGTTCGGCCGGCTCCCGCGCCTTCCCTACGGGGTCCTGCCCGTCCCCGCCTACGCGGAGAAGTCGCAGACCACCGCCTACTACGAGCCGGGCTCTCCTTCCACGGGCCGCGCCGGCTACTTCTTCGCCAACACCTACGACCTGCGCGCGCGGCCGAAGTGGGAGATGGAGGCGCTGACCCTGCACGAGGCGGTGCCGGGCCACCACCTGCAGATCGCCCTCGCCCAGGAGCTCGCCTCTCTGCCGGAGTTCCGCAAGCACGCGCTGTTCACCGCCTACGTGGAGGGCTGGGGCCTGTACGCGGAGAGCCTGGGCGGCGAGATGGGCTTCTACAAGGACCCCTATGCGCGCTTCGGGCAGCTCACCTACGAGGTCTGGCGCGCCATCCGCCTGGTCGTGGACACGGGCATGCACGCGCTGGGCTGGACACGCGAGCAGGCCATCGACTACTTCGAGAGCAACGCGGGCAAGGCGGAGCACGACGTGGTGGTCGAGGTGGACCGCTACATCGTCTGGCCCGGCCAGGCCCTGGCCTACAAGCTCGGCGAGCTGAAGATCAAGGACCTGCGCGCGCGGGCGGCGCACCGGCTCGGCGGGCGCTTCGACCTCCGCGCCTTCCACGACACGGTCCTGGAGAACGGCGCGCTTCCCCTGGGCATCCTCGAGGAGCGCGTGGAGGCCTGGATGGAAGCCGTCGCCGCGGCCTCCGGCTGAGCCACCGACCGGCGCGTGCCACCTGTCGCGCGCAGGCGACAGCCAACTGTGCAGACGGAGCACACGCCACCGCGCCGCCGCGCGTGGGTCAAGGACTTACGGGCGGTCCTCCCGGCATAGCTCTTGCAAGTTTTGATGGTGCGTCCGTGGGACGCGGGGAGGACGTTCACCATGCTGGCACGCATCCGCTGCTTCTTCCGGAACTACCACAACCCGACGCGCCACCCGCTGGGCGGGTTCCGCTGCGTGGACTGTGGCTGGGCCGGGGCCGACCTCGAGGAGATGGGCTTCGCCGGCGCGGGCTACGTCGCGCGCCGCATCCTGTCCTGACCGCCTCATCCGGCGTTCATCGACCACCACGCCCGATGCCGAAAGGCACCGGGCGTTTCCTTGCGTCCGCGCCTCGGGCCGGAAGGCGCGCCCCTCGGCGCGCGACGTCTACTCGACGGGGACCAGCGTGCGGCCCGCCACGCCCATCGGCTCCAGGCCGAGCAGGCGCACCTCGACGATCTCGGCGACACGGCCGTCCTCCGGCAGCGGCACCCTGACCGCGAGCCGGGCGGTGCCGACGGACAGGCGCCGCGGGGCCTCGGCCCAGGCCAGCGCGGGCCGCCCGCCCTCCGCCCTCGCTCCCGCCACCACGGCATCCAGGCGGTAGAGTCCGGCCGTGCTCACCTGTGCCGCTGCCTCCACCACCAGCCCGGCACCCTCGCGCCGCGCGCGCACCGTCGAGCCGAGGAGGCGCGCCGTTGCCCGCTCGACCACGAAGCCGCTGGTCCCGCTGCGCGCGAAGGCGGCGCCGCGCGCGTCGCGGCCCTCGGCCTCGAACCGCGCCGTCCAGAAGCCCGCGTCGCCGGCGGGCAGGGAGTCGAAGCGGCGGCTGTAGACGCCGTCGCCGGCCACGGCGTCCCCACGCCGCCCGTCGTCGAGCAGGCTCACCCCCTTCTCCCCGCTCCGGCCGGGCGCGGCCAGGCGGACGCTCACCCGGGCCGCCTTCACCGGCCGGCCGCCGTCCCGCAGCTCGGCGTGCAGCGTCACCGGCTGGCCGGGCAGGCGCGAGAGCGGCGAGGCCCAGGTGGCCAGGGCCAGCGGGCTGTCCGGCTCCGCGGCCACGACCGTGACCGCGCTGCCGTCGGCGGCCTCGACTTCCACGCGGTGCAGGCCCGCCTCGGCGGCGCCGACCTCCACCGCCTCCTGCGTGCCCGGCACGTCCAGACCGATTTCCGCGGGGCGCAGGGCGAAGCGGCGCAGGCCGCGGTCGGCGGACCGCTCCTCGCCGGGGCGCAGCACGCGGCCGCCGGGCGTGCGCAGGGAGGTGGGTGCCGCCTCCGGCGCCTTGGCCGCCGTAGCGGGGGAGGCGGTCAGCGTCCAGAGGATCGCGCGGCCGCGGCCGGTCAAGGGAACGTCGACGGCGGCCCGGCCGCCGCTGGCGGCCACCGTCCGCACCGACGCGCGTGACACCTGGCGCGGGGACTCCGACTCGGCGGGCGAGAACGCCTCACCGGCGGGGAAGAGGCCGCCCTCGTCGGCGCCCGCGAGGGCGGGAAGGGCGACGAGAACGGCGCAGGGGAGAAGGGCAGTCCGCATGGTGCGCTCCTAGAAGTCGGTGGCGAGCGAGTCGCCGATCCGCCGGTAGTCGTTGCGGCGGTTGTGGTGGTGGTTGGCGGCGGTGGTGAACCACACCACGCCCACGCCCTGCGCGCTGTACTGCGCGACCATGCCGTCGTCCTCGCCGGGCAGCCCCGCCACCCCGGAGAGCGTGGCCAGCCCGTAGTCCTCGGAGTGCGCGAAGTCGTTCCACAGGCCGTAGCCGGCGATGGTGTACATGGTACGGGGCAGCCCCGGACGCCCGGTGGTGCCCTTCAGCCAGTACTGGTTGTAATAGGCCATCCAGTCGGTGCGGCAGTTGTAGGTGGAGTTCGTGTTCTGGCCCACGAGGTCCACCAGCCAGCCCGTCAGCCACGAGCCGGCCAGGGTGCCCGCAAGGTCGGCGGCCTCGGAGCCCTTGTGCGGCCCGGCGATGGTGTTCACCCACCGCACGCGGTCGATCACGGGCTGGTAGCGCGGGTCCCAGGTCGGGTTGGAGAGGATCCAGCGGAACACGACGCCGCCGTAGGAGTGCGTGTTCACCACCACGTCGGTGAAGCCGCCCGCCATCATCCAGTTGTAGATCTGGGTCGCCACCTGGTTGCCCGCCACCCACATGTACTGGGTGCCGTCGTAGCCGACCACGAGGTGGGGAACGGTGTAGTTCCGGGTGGTGGCGCGGATCATGTCCTCGCCCCAGTAGGCGCGGGCCACGCTCGGGCTGGCCAGGTTCGCGCCCCCCTTGCCGTGGATGAACACGACGCCCGTCCGCGCCCACGCCGGGGCGGCCAGGCCCAGGAGTGCCGCCAGGCACACGAAGGCTCCCCGCATGAATCCTCCTGCGATTGGTTCGGCTGGAGTTGTGGCGAGGACTCTACGGAGCGGGCGCGCCGGCTGTCAAGGAAAAAATGAACGACGAATCAGTTTTCCGGGACCGCCCACAGCCGGACGCGGCCGTCGCCCAGGATGGTGGCCAGGCCCCCCGCCGTGGGCGCGCACACGCTCACCACGACCTCCTCGGGACGGCCCCACAGCGCGGCCAGGGCGGTGCCGGTGGCCCGGTCGAGGAGCTGGGTCGCGTTCTCCAGGGCGGCGGTGGCCAGCACCGTCCCGCAGGGCAGGAAGGCCACCGCCCCCGTGTGCCGGCGGTGCGGCATGACCGTCCACAGCACGTTGCCGGAGGGCAGCTCCATGAGGCGCAGCGTACGGTCCTGGCCGCCCACCACGAGCTGCCCCCCGTCGGGGGAGGGGGCGAGCAGGCTGACCAGCGCCCGCGGCCCCCGCAACGTGGCGGCGAGGCGCAGGGTGCGCGGGTCTTGCAGGCGGATCAGGCCCTGCGCGTGGCCGGTGAGCAGGCCGCAGGGAGCGTAGGCGAGGGCGGTCACGCCCACGGGCTGGCGGTGCAGCTCGCGCCGCGACTCGCCGGAGCGCGCCGCGGCCACGTCCCAGAGGCGGAGGGTCGAGTCCATGCCCGCCGAGGCCAGCACGTCGCCGGCGGGGGAGAAGGCCAGCGCGGTGACCGCGTCGTGGCGCAGGTGCACGCCGAACTCCTGGCCCCGGCGCACGTCCCACAGGTGCAGGCTGCCGTCGATGTGCGCGGAGGCGAGCAGGGTCGTGTCGGGGGAGAAGGCCAGGGACACCGCCCGCGCGTCGTGGCCGGCGCGACGCTGCATGTCGGTGCGCAGCACGGCCAGGGCCTTGCGATCGCGCAGGCTCCAGAGGCGGAGCGCGCCGTCGGTGCCGGCGCTGGCCAGGATGTCGGCGGCGCCGGCGTGGGCCGCGGTCTGGATGGGCGGGGGCTCGCCGAAGACGCCCACCTCGCGGAAGGCCTGCGCTCCCTTCTCGCGGAGGAGGACGGCGGTGGACGTCCCCGGGCCCCGCGGCACGGGCACGCGCGCGGCGGGGGACGCCGCTCCAGGGCGCACGATCATGGTGGCATCCACCACGGGCGTCCGGGGCGGGACGGGCGTCCGCGGCGGGACGGGAGCAGGGGCGGCGGGCGCGGCCCTCGGCGCGGCCGCGGCCGCGCGCGCGGCCGCGGCGCGCGCCTCCTGCACCCCGGCCGAGGGCGCCGCGGCCTGCGTGGTGCCGTCGCCCAGCGTCTTCTCGATCTCGGCCACGAGGCGGGCGGCGGCTCCCGGCGGGTCCTCCCCCGCCGCCGCGCGCCGCGCCGCCTGCAGGGCCCGCCACGGATCGTTGCGGCGGAGGTAGCCGCGGGCGTCCTCCAGGTTGCGCTCGAAGGCGCGCTGGCGCAGCGAGTCGGAGACGGGCACCTCGACCTTCCGGCTCAGGAACAGGACGTGGTGCAGGGCGTCCGCCATCTCGCCCAGGTCGCGGTAGCGCTGGGGCGGCTGCTTGGCCAGGGCGCGGTCCACCACCGCGGGCAGGCCGGGGGGGAGGCCGGCGGCGCGCAGGGGCGGCAGCGGGTCGTTGACGATGCTGCGGGCGAGGGTGGCGAAGGACGGCGCGTCGAAGGGGGGGCGGCCGCTGGCGATCTCGTAGAGGATCACGCCCACCGACCACATGTCGGACTTGGCGTCCACGCGCGCGCCGGACAGCACCTCGGGCGCGAGGTAGGTGGGGGTGCCCAGCACCACCCCCGTCTTGGTGAGCTGGGAGTCCGCCACGTGGGCGATGCCGAAGTCCACGATCTTGACCGTGTCCCCTTCCAGCACGCGCACGTTGGCCGGCTTGACGTCGCGGTGCACGACCCCGCGCTGGGGGGCGAAGTGCAGCGCCCGGCAGACGTCCACGACGATGCGCAGCTTCTGCTCGAGGCGCAGGCGCCCCGGGGCCATGAGCTCGGCCAGGTCGGAGCCGCCCAGCAGCTCCATGACGATGTAGTGCGTGCCTTTGTCCTGGCCCAGCTCGTAGATGGTCACGATGTTGGGGTGCTGCAGGCGCGCGGCGGCCTTCGCCTCGCGCTCGAAGCGCTCCAGCGTCTCCGCGTCGGAGAGGAGCTGGGGCGCCACCAGCTTGAGGGCGACCTCGCGGTCGAGGGAGGGATCGCGCGCGCGGTACACCATGCCCATGGCGCCCTTGCCGAGCGTGGAGACGACCTGGAACCGCCCGATGCTGTTCAGCGGTGTCCTCACCGGGCGCCAATGATAGCGGCTGTTTCCAGGGGGAGGCCGCGCCCGCCGCGCGCGGCCGGGCGTCGCTAGTTGAAGCGGACGGACACCAGCTTGCTGACCCCGGGCTCCTCCATGGTCACGCCGTAGAGCTGGTCGGCGATGGACATGGTCTTGCGGCTGTGCGTGATGAGCACGAACTGCGTCTGTTCCTTCAGGCCCTCGAGCATGCGCACGAAGCGCCCGATGTTGGCGTCGTCGAGGGGGGCGTCCACCTCGTCCAGGATGCAGAACGGCGAGGGCTTGTACTGGAAGATGGCGAAGAGGAGGGCGATGGCGGTCATGGCCTTCTCGCCGCCCGAGAGCAGGAGCACGCTCTGCAGGCGCTTGCCGGGCGGCTGCGCCATCACGTCGATGCCGCTCTCCAGGATGTCCTCCTCGTCCACCAGGCTCAGGCCGGCGGTGCCCCCTCCGAAGAGCTGCTTGAAGATCTCGCCGAAGTGCCGGTTGATGGCCTCGAAGGCCTCCCGGAACCGCTCGCGGGAGGTCCGGTCGATCTTCTTGATGGCCCCGTCGAGCTCCGCGATGGAGTCCAGCAGGTCCTGCCGCTGCGCGGTGAGGAACACGTGCCGCTCGTCGAGCTCCTGCGCCTGCTCCACGGCGAGGACGTTCACGGGACCCATCCGGTCCAGCTTCTGCCGGTACTCCTCCACCCGCGCCTCCAGGTCGGGCGCGGCCTGCGCGCGGTCCTCCTCGCCCAGCGCCGCCGCCGCCTCCGCCGCCGTGGCGGACACCGCCTGCTGGCACTCGCGCGCCAGGTGGCCGAGGTCGGACTCCGCGCGCGCGCGCGCGACCTCCAGCTCCGCCACCGCCTCGCGGAGCGTCTCGCGCTCGCGGCGCCGCTCCTTGAGCGACTGCTCGCGTCCGTCCAGCTCGCCGCGCAGCTCGCGCACGCCGTCCTCGCAGACGGCCTCCTCGCCCTTGAGCCGATCGCGGTCGCCGAGCGCGGCGGCGAGGAGGCGCTCCGCTTCCTCGCGCTCGTGCTGGAGCGCGGCCATGCGCGCGGCCAGCTCGGCGGCGCGCCCGCGGGCGCCCTCGATGCGGCCGAGCAGCTCGCCGTGCTCCTCGCCCAGGCGGCGGGCCTCGCCCGCCGCGCTCCGGGCGCGCTCGCGCAGGGCGGCCTGCTGGCTGCGCGCCTCCGCGAAGCGCACCTGGGCCGATTCCGCGGCGGCGCGCGCGGCGGCAACGTCCGCGGCCAGCCGGGCCAGGGCCTCCGTGCCCGCCTGGCGGTCTCTCTCCCCCACGGTCAGGGCCTGCTCGATCTCGGCCAGGCGCACGGCGGCCGCGCCCTGGTCCGCCTCGGCCTGCGCGCGCTCGGTGTCGAGCACCACCGCCTTGCGCTCCAGCCGCTGCCCCTCCTCCTCGGCGGTGGCCAGCTCGTGCCGCACCGCCACCAGCTCCTTGTCCGCGGCGTGGATGCTCTCCTCCAGGCGGCGCACCTCGGCGCCCGCGGCCTCCGCGGCCGCCGCCTCCGCCTGTCCCTTCTCGCGGAGGGAGAGGAGCGACTCCTCCAGCGCCTCCAGCCGCTCGCCGATCTCGCGCACCTCGCGCCGCGGCGCGAGCAGGCCCTTCACTCCCCGCCCACCCTCCAGGAAGGCGCCCCGCACCACCTCGCCCGCCAGCGTCACGCACTCGACCCCGTGCCGCGCCGCGATGGCGAGGGCGGACTCCAGCCCCTCCGCCACCACCGCCTCGGGGAGGGCGGCGCGCAGCGTCTCCGCGTGCGGCCCGGTGACGCGGTAGAAGTCGCCCAGCACCCCGCGCGCCGCGGGCTCGGCGGCCGCCACCTCGCGCACGCGCCGGTGGTGGCCGTTGGGCGGCGAGACCGCGGCCAGCGCGAGGAGCGCGCCGCGGCCGGCCTCCGAGTCCTGCAGGAAGCGCAGCCCCTCCAGGGCGCGCGGCGCGTCGGCCACGAGGACCGCCTGCAGGCGGTCGCCCATGAACGCCTCCACCGCGGGCTCGTGGGCGGAGGCCGCCTCCAGGAAGTCCGCCACCACGCCCAGGGCGCCCTCCGGGGAAGACCGCTCCAGGAGCGCGCGCACGCCCTCGTCGAAGGCGGCGTGCGTGGCCACGATCTCGTGGAGCGAGGAAAGGCGCCCCGACAGGGAGTCCCGCTCGCTCTGTGCGGCTTCCGCCTCCCGGAAGAGCGCCTCCGCGCGCTGGCGGGCCGCGCCCGCCCGCGCGGCCGCGCCGTCGCGCGCCGCCAGCAGCGACCGCATCTCCGCCTCCGCCGCCGCCCGGCGGCGGCCCGCCTCCCGGTGCGCCTCCTCCACCCGGCGCCGGTCGCGCTCGAGCTCGTCGCGCTCCGCGGCCAGCTTCAGCAGGTCGCTCGACGCGCGCTCCGCGTTCCCGCTGGTGGCCTCGCGCGCGTTGTGCAGGGCGGCCAGGCGGCTCACCAGCGTGAGCTGGTCCTCCCGCGCCCGCTCCTGCTGCGCCTCCGAGTCGAGCTGCTGGCCGGTGGCCGCCTGCACCGCCTCCTCGAGCTGTTGCGCCTCGGCGTCCGCGTCGGCGAGCTCGAGGGCCAGGCGCGACTCGTCGGCCCGGCGCCCCTCCCACGCCTCGGCCAGGGCGGGCGCGCGCGCGGCGAGCTCCGAGGCCTCGTGCTCCGCCTCCGTCCGCCGCGCCGCGGCCTCCGCCATCTGCTCACGGCAGTGCCCGCTCCTCCCCTCGTGGCGCTCCACCGCCACCGTGGCCTCGGCCAGGCGGGCGCGCGCGTCGGTGAGCCGCGCCTCGTGGTCGTAGAGCGCGGTGCGGCGCGCCTCGAGCTGGGCCTCCTCCGTCTCCAGGGCGATGCTGGCCGCCTGCTCGCGCGCGCCCTCCGCGGCGATGCGCTCGCCGAGGACGGCGGCCTGGCCGCTGAGATCGAGGAAGCGCAGGCCGAAGAGCACGCGCTCCACCCCGAGCATCTCCTCGCGCACGGCGCGGTAGCGGCGCGCCTTGCTGGCCTGGCGCTTCAGGCCCTCGAGCTGCTTCTCCACCTCGTGGACGATGTCGTTCACGCGCAGGAGGTTCTGCTGGGCCGCCTCGAGCTTCAGGGCCGTCTGGCGGCGCCGCGCCTTGTACTTCGTGATCCCCGCCGCTTCCTCGATGAGGGCCCGGCGGTCCGCCGGCTTGCTGGAGAGGATGAGGCCGATCTTGCCCTGCTCGATGATCGAGTACGCCTTGCTGCCCAGCCCGGTGTCCATGAACAGCTCGTGGATGTCGCGCAGCCGGCAGGTCTGCCCGTTCATCAGGTACTCGGAGTCGCCGTTGCGGTAGAGCCGGCGGGTGACCACGCATTCCGGGCTGCCGTCGGGGCTGTTGCCGTTGAGGCCGGTCACCTTGAGGCTGACCTCGGCCATCCCCAGCGGCTGCCGGGCCTGGCTCCCCGCGAAGATCACGTCCTCCATGGAGGCACCGCGCAGGCTCTTGGCGCTCTGCTCTCCGAGCACCCAGGAGATGGCGTCCGAGATGTTGCTCTTCCCGCACCCGTTGGGGCCGACGATGCCGGTCACGCCCCCCGTGAACGACAGCTCCTGCTTGTCACAGAACGACTTGAAGCCGACGATCTCGACCTGCTCCAGACGCATGGGAACCCCTAGATATTGTGAATCCGAACGACTCTAGCACAAGCGCTAGGGCGGCAACAGGTCGAAATCAGGGCTCGTTGGGAGCGTCTGCGGCGTCCGGGGGCGGGGGAGCGGACCCGCCCTGGCCTCCGCTCGCCCAGAAGGGCGTGACCCGGCCGCGCAGGACCAGGAGGCGCTCGATGCGCGCGCGCGTCACCTGGTAGAGGTAGATGGAGTGCCCGAGGCGCGCGTCGGGCGGCTCGACGGTGAGCCAGTCCAGGCAGCCGCGGGCGATGCGCTTGGGCCGGTGGACCTCCACCGCGTGCAGGGCGTAGAAGCCCGGCTCCGGCTGGCACGGGGGCTTCAGGAAGGTGACCGTCCAGTGCTGCGGGTCACCATTGTAGAAGGTATAGAAGAGGCGCCAGGGCCGGCGCGTCCGCTGCCACTCCCCGAGGCGCCTCTGGTCCTGCCCCCAGTCGTCCCCCACGATCAGGTAGCGTGGACCGCCGTCCGGCCCTCCCGCCCACGCGTTGAAGAACATGAGGTGGTGCGGATGCACGGCCAGCGATTCCGCGGCGGCGAGCAGGGCGAGTGCGAAGGCGGCCGCGGCCCCGCGGCGTCCGAAGGCGCGGGCGGCGTCGGGGAGGGCGCGCCCGAGCCAGGCCAGGGCCAGGGGGAAGGCGGGCAGCAGGTACTTGATCCCGTTCTGGGCCCGCCCGGCGCTCATGACCACCAGGAGCAGGACGGGGTAGGCGAGCAGGGCCGCGTCCACCGCCAGCTGCGTCCACGTGGGCCGCGCGCGCAGCCAGGAGGCGAGGCGCAGGAGGACGAGGAGCTGCGCGCCCACCGTCGTCTTGAGGGCCAGGGCGGCCAGGTAGAACCACCACCAGCCGCGCGTGCCCACCTCTCCGAACAGGTAGCCGAGGTGGCCCTTGCGCCCGTGGAGCCACTGCATGGCCAGCCCCTCGAGCCAGGCGGGGGCGGGCACCGCGCGGAGGCGCCACGCGGGCAGCGGCGTGTCGCGACCGCAGAGGTGCGCGAGGTCCACCGCCCCCACGCTGAACGCGTAGCAGGCCCACACCACCAGCGCCCCCCCCGCGGCCATGGCCATCCCCGCGCGCAACGAGCGGCGCGCGCCTCCGCCCACGGCATGAGCCGCCACCGCCAGCGCCACCGGCACGGCGCCCAGCGCGGTGACCTTCGAGGCCGCGGCCAGGCCCAACGCCGCTCCGGCCACCGCCCACCGCCCCGCCGTGGGCCGGCCATGGGCCCGCTCGACCGCCCAGAGGGCAACGGCGAGCAGGGAGGCGGCCCAGGCGTCCAGCGTGGCCAGGGCGCCGTTCGCGAGCACGGTCGGCGAGACGCACCACAGCGCGTGCGCGAGCGCCGCCGCCTCCTCCCCGAAGCGCCGGCACGCGGCCCAGAGGAACAGGCCCCCCGCCACCGTGACCAGGATGGTGGGCAGCCGGGCCACGAAGAGGTTGCGGCGCATGGGCCCGTAGGCGCGCGACCAGAGGGGATGGCGCCCCGCGCGCGAGTCGAGGTCGAACAGGGGCGGGTCCACCACGCGCAGGGCGAGGGCGAAGGCCCAGCGCGGGAGCGGGGGGCCGTCGCAGTAGCGGGAGAAGTCGCGCCGCGTCCACTGGGAGATCGCGGCCTGGAGGTAGTGCGGCTCGTCGATGGTGTCCGACTTGTCCCAGGCCGTGCGCGCGAGGAGCGCCGCCTGGATCGCGGCGAGGACGGCGGCCAGCGCGATCCAGCGCGCGCGCGAGGGCTCGGCCATGGGCCCGCATCATAAGGCGCGGGCCCCGGCGCAGGCCGGGGCCGGCGTACGCCTCAGAGCGAGGAGGGGACCACAGGCGGCCCGCCCGCCGTCTTCACGCTCCGCACTCCGGGGCGGACGGGGAGCAGCTCCTGCTGCGGCGTGTCGTGGCCGTAGACGTCACGGGGGAAGAGGGGCTGTCCGTCGTCGCCGACCCAGGCCGTGAAATAGGCGACGTGGACGGGGATGGGCTCGGACAGGGGCACGTGCCGCTCGGCGCCCGCGCGCATGGCGGCGCCGATGCCCTCCGGCGTCCAGTCGCGGAGCACCCAGGCCGCGAGCTCCGCCGGCCTCTGCACGCGCACGCAGCCGTGGCTGAAATCGCGGCGCGCACGGCGGA
>DATBIO010000015.1:0-28230 GCA_036556965.1 Vicinamibacteria bacterium | reverse complement strand
TGCCGAGGGACGGGGGGGCGGGCGCCCGGAACTGGTCGGCCGAGCGCAGCACGAACGGGGCGACCTCGCTCCAGCGCGCGCCGAGGGCGAGGGGGATCTGGCTGACGGGGTCCGTCCTCCAGACGCCGGGACCGTCCTCGGGGAAGTAGTCCACGCCGACCACCGGTTCCGGGTGGGCCGAGCCGTCGTCGGCGCGGAGGGCCAGGATGGCCGCGGCGGCCCGCTGGCCGAGGGCGATCCCCCTCGACTTCTCGTCGCCGTCGGGGAACTCGGCCAGGTCCTCCTCGACGAGGCCGTCGAACTTCGCCGTCTGGCCCGGCCACATCCCCACCAGCGTGTCGTGGGCGGCCTTGGCGATGGCCACGTTGATGCCGGTGGGCCGCTGCACGGCGGGGAGGCCCGTGTAGCTGCGGAAGCGGTTGCCGGTGATGGCGTTGACGGCGTCGAACATCGCGATGTGGACGATGGCCAGCGCCCTCGCCTCGCGGACGGGGCCCGCCTGCTCGCGGAAGACGCGCGGGTCTCCCTCGGGCGGCGGCGTATGGTCGAGGGCCGTGGCCGCCAGGGCGATCTCGTGCCAGCGCAGGAGGCGGGCACGGGGATCGTTGCCGATGGCCTCGGCGGAGAATTCCAGCAGCGCCGGGTCGGCGAAGCGGGCCTCGGCGTTGCCGCCGAAGGCGTCCGTGCGGGGCGGGAGCCGCGCGTCCTGGGACAGCGCGGCCACGGCGAGGCCGAGCACGAGGGTCAGCAGGACGGCGACGACACCTCCCACCTGGCGGTCGAGGCGGAGGGGGAAGGCGTGGGTGGGTTGCGGCTTGTGGACGGTCATCTGGGCAGTCCTCTCTGAGAGGCGCCCGTCTACCAAGGTCTCGGTGCAGTGCTCCCGCCGGAGCGGCGGAGAGGTACGTTGCGGGACCGAAGTGGAGGGACGGAACTTCGGACTCAAGAACGCGGGGCCAAGGTCGTGGGTGCCACGGCCCTTCCCCCTGATTCGTGTGAGGCCGCGGATTGTCGGGCGCTCCGCCCTGCTCGTATGTGACGGCCGTCACGTTTGACCCCTCCGCGGCGACTGAATAGGGTCGGCGGTCATGCTGGTGGCCTACGTCTCCGGGCACGGGTTCGGGCACGCCACGCGCACGGCCGAGGTGCTGGCGGCCGCGCGCGCCCTCGAACCGTCGCTGCCGGTCACCGTGGTCACCGCGGCCCCCGCGCGCCTCTTCCAGGACGTTCCCGGCACCATCGCCTGCCGCCCGCGCACGATCGACGTGGGCCTGGTCCAGCGAGGAGCGCTGGTCATCGACGAGGCGGCCACGGCCGCCCGCTGGCGCGCGTTCGCCGACGGCTACGCCGGCGCGGTGGAGGAGGAGAGCCGCTGGCTGCGCGCCGCGGGCGCGCGCGTGGTCCTGGGCGACCTCCCGCCGCTCGCCTTCGACGCGGCCGCGGAGGCGGGCGTGCCCGCGCTGGGCCTCGCCAACTTCGGCTGGGACTGGATCTACCGGCACCTGGCGGCGCGCCGGCCGGAGCTGGGCGCGGCCGCCGCCCACGCCGCCGCCGCCTGCGCGCGGGCCACGCTGCTCCTGGCCCTGCCCTTCGCGGGCGGTCTCGAGGCGTTCCCGCGGCGCGAGGACATCCCCCTCGTGGCGCGCCGGCCCCGGGTGGCGCGGGCCGAGGTCCGGCGCCGCCTCGGCCTGGAGGGCGGGCCCCTGGTCCTGTGGTCGTTCGGCGGCCTCGGCCTGCCGGACTTCGACGCGCGCGTGCTCGGGCCCCTGGCCCGCTTCCGCTTCCTGCTCAGCGACGGCGACGGCCCGCTGCCCGCCAACGCCACCCGCGTCACCACCGAAGGCCTGGAGGGCGCCGGCCTGGCCTACATCGACCTCCTGGGCGCGGTCGACGCCGTCGTCACCAAGCCCGGCTACGGCATCGTGGCCGACGCCATCGGCGCGCGGGTGCCGATGGTGTACACGGAGCGCGGCGACTTCCCCGAGTACGGCGTGATGGTGCGCGAGATGCCGGCCTGGCTGCCCTGCCGGCACGTGGAGGGACACGCGCTGCGCGCCGGGCGCCTGGCGGAGGCGCTGGAGGCGGTGCTGGGCGCGGCCTGGCCGGCCCCGCGCGCCACGGACGGCGCGCGCGTGGCCGCGGAACGGCTGCTCGCCTACGCCTGAGACGCCGCGATCAGAGCCCGATCCACTCCAGGCCGCTCATCGCGTAGCGCTTGATGTCGGACTCGTACTTGCGGAAGAGCGCCACGTTGGCGGCGGGCACGTCCATTTCGCGGGCGCGGTCGCGGGCCTCCCGGCCGGCCTTCTCGAGCTCCTCGCGGCCCTGGGCCACCTGCTCCTGCGCCTCCTCCGAGGCCTCCTCGGCCGAGCGGTCGCCCTCGCGCTCCGCGCGGGCCTCCGCCTGCTTGGCCGCCTCCGCCGCGCGCCCCATCTCCCGCGCCGCCTTGTCGTAGGCCTGGCCCACCGCCTCGGAGACGCTGGCCGTGCCCGTGGCCTTGGTCATCTCCGCCGCCCACATCGTCTTGTAGACCTGCTCCACCAGGAACCGGTACTCCTCGTCGCTCACGCCCAGGTCGGCCTGGGCCTGGGCCTGGGCCAGGCGGATGTCGTTGATCATGGCGAAGGCCGTGCGCACGTCGCTCACGTCGCCCTGGGGCTTGTTCTTGCGCGCCTCGATCTGGGGCTCGTACTTCTTGTAGACCTCGTAGACGCGCTTGCGCACGTCCAGGAACTTCAGCAGCCGGTCCTCGGCGATGACGCCGTCCTGCGGCCGCTCGAAGTCGTTGCGGTTGGCCTGCTTCTGCAGGTCGGCGATGCGCTCCTGCTCGCCCGTCACCTCCTGGACCTTGCCCTTGGCCCAGAAGGCGAGCCCGCCCAGGCCCAGCACCGTCACCACCATGGCCAGCACCAGGGCCAGCGCGCAGCCGATCGCGATCTTCGCTCCCGTTCCCAAGACCGCCCTCCTCGCGTGAAGCGAGGAGCTTAGGGGCGCCGCGCGCCCGACGCAAGGCCGCGCTACAATGGCCCGTTTGTCGGACGGCCAGGAGGAGAGATGGAACCCACGTGGCACGACGGGCTGAGCCGCAAGGCTCTGGTGGAGCTGGTGGAGGGCCTGCTCACGGCGGTGGACCGCTCGGTGAGCCGCCTGGACGCCATTGCCCACCACCTCGGCCTCATGTCGCAGCAGGGCGAGGAGCACGAGATGCTGGGCGGCGTGGCCGACCAGGTGGCCGACGTGGGCGACGAGCTCTACACCGCGAGCGACCGCGAGAAGCTCCGCGAGTGGGGCAACCAGATCGACACCCCGGAAAAGGCGCACTAGGCCTGGGCGGGCGCGGGGCAGGGAGATGAGCGGACAGGGCTGGGCGCCCATCGCGCTGGGCCGGCGGCCGGACGAGCCCCACGGGCCTTCCCCCGCCGCGCCCGCGGAGCGGGTGCGGGTGGGGATGGTCAGCCTGGGCTGTCCCAAGAACCTGGTGGACGGCGAGGTCATGCTGGGCGCCCTGCGCCGCCGCGGCCACGAGCTGGTGGCGGACGCGCGCGAGGCCGACGTCATCGTCGTCAACACCTGCGCCTTCATCGACCGGGCCAAGCAGGAGTCGGTGGACGCGGTGCTGGAGATGGCGCGCGAGAAGGAGACGGGACGCGCCCGCCGCCTGGTGGTGACGGGCTGCCTGGCCCAGCGCCACGACGCGGAGCTCCGCGCGGAGATCCCGGAGATCGACGCCACCCTGGGCACCGGCCAGGTGGAGGGCATCGTGGCCGCGGTGGAGGGGGAGGCCACCGTGACCGACGCCGCTTCCGGCCTGCCCACCTGGGTGTACGACCACACCCGGCCGCGCGTCCTCTCCACGCCGCCCTGGCTGGCCTACGTGAAGATCAGCGAGGGCTGCGACTACACCTGCTCGTTCTGCATCATCCCCACCCTGCGCGGGCGCCACCGCAGCCGCGCCCCGGAGGACGTGGAGGCGGAGGTGCGGGGGCTGGCCGCGCGCGGCGTGCGCGAGGTGGTGCTGGTGGCGCAGGACTCCACGCGCTACGGGCTGGACCGGGGCCGGCGCGACGGCCTGGCCGACCTGCTCCGGCGCCTGGGGCGGGTGGACGGCCTGCGCTGGATCCGCGTCATGTACGCCTACCCGGCCACCGTGAGCGACGCCATCCTGCAGGCCATGGCCGAGGAGGAGAAGGTCGTCAAGTACGTGGACATGCCGCTGCAGCACGCCAGCGACGAGGTGCTGCGCCGCATGAAGCGCCCCACCGGCCGCGGCAACCTGATGGGCATGGTGGAGCGCGTGCGGGCCATGGTCCCCGGGGTCGCCTTCCGCACCTCGGTGATCGTGGGCTTCCCCGGGGAGACGGTGGAGGAGTTCGGCGCCCTGCTGCGCTTCGTGGAAGAGGCGGAGTTCGACCACCTGGGCGTGTTCACCTACTCCGACGAGGACGGCACGTCGTCCTTCGACCTCCCGGGCCGCGTCCCCGCCGCGGTGAAGGAGAAGCGGCGCCGGCGGATCATGGCCGCCCAGCGCCGCGTCAGCGCGCAGCGCAACCGCCGCCGCGTGGGCGAGCGCGTGGAGGTGCTGGTGGAGGGCGTGCACCCGGAGAGCGACTGGCTGCTCAGGGGCCGCCTCGCCTCCCAGGCCCCCGACATCGACGGCTCGGTGATCATCAACGACGGCACCGCCGTGCCCGGCACGTTCGTGACCTGCGAGATCACCGAGGCCCACGCCTACGACCTCGTCGCCCGCGTGGTCTGAGCCGGGGCCGGCGCTCGGCGGGGCGCGGCCGCGCACCGGGCCCGCCCGGGCCGCCGCCGTCTTCGCCGGCTTCGCCCTCCTGGCCGTGGCCTTCACCTGGCCGCTGGCCCGCCACCCCGCGACCCTCTCCCTGGGCAACGAGGACGTCTACGGCAATGCCTGGGCCCTGGCTTGGGTCGCGCGCCAGGCGCTCCGCGATCCCGCGCGCCTGCTCGAGGCCAACGTCTACCACCCCCACCCGCGCAGCCTCACCTTCACGGA
Organism: Vicinamibacteria bacterium; assembly: GCA_036556965.1. Lineage (GTDB taxonomy): Bacteria > Acidobacteriota > Vicinamibacteria > Fen-336 > Fen-336 > DATBIO01. The sequence goes on along the minus strand of DATBIO010000015.1, from coordinate 23,213 downwards.
GCCCCTGCTCCCGCAGGCGGTGCAGGCCGCGCCGGTGCTGCTCCTCGGCGGCAGCGGACTGCTCGCGCACAACCTGGTGGCCCTCCTCTCGTTCCCGCTGGCGGGCCTGGGCGCGTGGCTGCTGGCCCGCGAGCTGGGCGCCTCCGCCCTCCCCGCGGCGGTGGCGGGCCTCGTCTACGCCTTCGTCCCCTATCGGTTCCAGCACCTCGTGCACGTGCAGGCCCTGTCCTGCCAGTGGCTGCCCTTCGCCCTGCTCTTCCTGCGGCGAGGCCTGCGCGAGGGCCGCTGGCCGCCCGCCCTCGCCGCGGGGACCTTCGCCCTCCTCCAGGCCCTGAGCAGCGGCTACTACGCGGTGATGCTGGCGGTGGCGCTGGGAGTCGGCTTCCTCTGGCACTGGCGCGGAGCCACCGGCGAGGCGCGCGCCCGCGTGGCCGCCGCCCTGGCCGTGGCGGGCGCGCTGAGCCTGCTCGTCTCGGTCCCGTACCAGGTGGGAGAGGCCCGCCTGGCCCTCACCCGCTCGCGCGACCACGCCGAGTTCGGGAGCGCGCCGTGGTCGTCCTGGGTCGACCCGGGCCGGTTCGCCCGCCTGCCCTACGCGCGCGCGCTGCACGAGGCCACGGCCACGCGCGAGGCGCTCTTCGTCTCGCTCCCCGCCCTCGCCCTGGCCGCGGTGGGGGCGGCCACGGCGCGGCGGTCGGAGCCGGCGCGCTTCGCGGCCGTCCTCACCGTGGTCGGGGTGGCCCTGGCCCTGGGTCCCGACGTGGAGATCGGCCGCCACACGGTGCCCGGGCCCTTCGACCTCCTGCGCGCGTTGCCCGGCGTCCGCCTGCTGCGCGTGCCCTCGCGGCTGGGCGTCCTGGGCGTGCTGGGCCTCGCCCTCCTGGCCGCGCTGGGCGCCGCGCGCGTCGCGCGCGGCGGGCAGAAGGGAGCCCGCGCGGCGGTGGCGGCCGCCTCCGTGCTGGTGGCGGTCGAGCTGTGGCCGCGGGGGATCCCCTGGCGGCCGGCGGACCTCCCCCCGCCTTCCGCGCGGTGGCTCGCCCAGGCCCCGCCCGGGGTGGTGCTCGAGCTGCCCTGGGACCACGAGCACGAGTCGCGCGGCGGGCTCTACGCGTACTGGTCGACCGTGCACGGCCAGCGGATGGTGAACGGCTGGGGCGCGCACCGTCCCGCCGACTGCTTCGGCCTCGGCCAGCTGGGCCGGCGCTGGCCGTCGCCCTACACCGCGCGCGTGATGCGCACCTTCGGCGTGCGCTACGTGGTGGTGCACACCGCGGACGTGCACGAGGGCCACCGGCGCCGCCTCCACGAGAGCGTGGGGACGCTGCCCGAAGGCGTGCGCCTTCTCGCGCGCCTGGGCCCCGACTGGATCTACGAGCTCGGGCCGCGGCCATGACGGGCTCCGGCCGCACGGCGACGATGCTCGCCCTGGGGGCCATCGTGGCCCTGGGCGCCGTCCTGCGCGCGTGGGGCATCGGCTACGGCCTGCCCCACACGCTGACCCGGCCGGACGAGGAGATGGTGGCCGCGCGCGCGCTGGCCATGTTGCAGACGGGCCGCCTGGACCCCGTCACCTTCTTCTATCCCTCGCTCTTCGTCTACCTGGACGCGGCGGCCCTGCGCGCGTGGCTGGCCGTGGGCGTCTGGCTCGGCCGCTACCGCGGCCTGGACGACTTCCTCGTGGGCATGCTGCGGGGCCCTCTCGTCCACTTCCTCCTCGCCCGCGCGCTGAGCGCCGCCTTCGGCACGGGCACCGTGGTGGTTGCGTACTTCCTGGGACGACGCGCCGGGTCCGGCCGGCCGGCGGGACTCCTGGCCGCCCTCGCCGTGGCCACGTGCTACCTGCACGCCCGCGACGCGCACTTCGCCAAGGCGGACGTGCTCATGGGCTTCTTCGTGGCCCTGGCGCTGCTGTTCGCCGCGCGGGCCGCGGAGGGCGGCCGCCTCCGGGACTTCGCGTGGGGCGGCCTCTGCGTCGGCCTCGCCGCGTCCGCGAAGTACAACGGCGCCCTGGCCGCGGCCAGCCTGGTGGCGGCGGCCGCCTTCCGCCTGGGCCGCCAGCCGCTGGCCTCCGTCCTGCGCCCGCTGTGCGCGGCCGGCGCCCTGTCCGTCGCCGCCTTCCTGGCCACCTCGCCCTACGTGCTGGTGCGGGGAAGGGCCTTCCGGGCCGCGCTGGGGCACAACTCCTTCCTCCTCTATTCCGGCGGCGGGGCGCTGGCGCTGTGGGAGCACGCGCGGGTGACGCTGCCCGTGGGCCTGGGCTGGGGCTTCACGGCGGCCGCGGCGGCGGGCGTGGCGTGGGCGGCCTGGACGCGCTCGCGTCCGGGGCTGGTGCTCCTCGCCTTCGTGCTGCCCTGGTGCGTCTTCGCGGCGACGGTGCGCCTGGCCTACCCGCGCTACGTCACCCCGCTGGTGGCCCCGCTGGCCGTTCTGGCCGCGGCCTTCGTCTGCGCGTGGGCCAGGGCTCCCGCCGCCCGTGCCCTGGCCGGGGTGGCCCTCGCGCTGCCGGGGCTGGTGCGGACGGTCCAGTTCGACCGCGTGGCCGCGGCCACGGATACGCGGGTCCTGGCCGCGGAGTGGATCGACGGCAACCTCCCGCGGCGCTCCGAGCTGCTCGTGTGCGCGGGCTACGGGGCGCCCGAGGTCAACGAGGACCGCCGGCGTCCCCCCGCCTTCCGGCCGCGCACCGTCCGCTGCACGGACCCGGCCGTGCTGGAGGGGGCGCCGCCCTTCGTGGTCACGGCGGAGCACCCGGCCCTCGGCCACTGGACGGGCACCCCGGCCGTGGTGGCGGCCGCCGTACGCGCCCGCGGCGTGCCCCTGGCCGTCTTCTCGCCCTTCCGGGAGGGCGCGGGCACCGAGCCGTACTTCAGCCCCGCGGACGCGTTCTTCATCCCTTTCTCGGGCCTGTCCGCCGTGGAGCGGGGCGGTCCCATCGTCACCATCTGGCAGATCCCCTAGAAGTTGCGGCCGGCGCTTCGTTCTTGCTCCGGCCGCGGAACCCTGTTAGCATGGTCGTTCCAACTCGGGGTGTTGCACCGGAGTGGGCTCGCCCCACTCTTTTTTTTGGAGAGAGCAGGCTGAAAGCGACCGTCGTGGATGCGGTGACGGACGTGGCCCGGCGCGTGGCCGAGGGCCGCGGTTACGAGCTGGTGGACGTCGAGGTGAAGAACGCCCCCGGCGGCCGGCTCGTGCGCCTGTTCGTGGACAAGACGGGCGGCATCGGCCTCGACGACCTCCAGGGCGTGTCCGAGGAGGTCTCGGCCATCCTCGACGTCGAGGACCCCATCGAGGGCGCCTACACCCTGGAGGTCTCCAGCCCCGGGCTGGACCGGCCGCTCAAGACGGAGTCCGACTACCGCCGCGCGGTGGGCCGGCTGGTGAAGCTCTCGAGCTACGAGCCCGTGGAGGGGCGGCGGCACTGGCTGGGCCGCCTCCTCGCGGTGGAGGACGGGGCGGCCACGCTGTCGCTGGAGAAGGAGAAGGGCGCCACCGCGCGCGTCCCTCTCGCCAAGCTGGCCCACGGCCGCCTGGAACCGGAGTTCAAGAAGTAATGCCAAGCCCGCTTCGACAGCAGATCGAGCAGATCAGCCGCGAGAAGAACATCAACGCGGAGGTGATCATCGCCGCCATCGAGGACGCGATCCTCACCGCGGCCAAGAAGTACTACAAGAGCGCGGAGGACCTGCGCAGCCGTTTCAACGAGGAGACGGGGCAGATCGAGGTCTTCTCCGTGCGGCAGATCGTGGAGCTGGTGGACAACCCGGAGACGCAGATCGGCCTCGACGAGGCGCAGAAGCTGATCCCCGAGGCCGAGGTCGGCCAGGAGATCGAGTTCCCCAAACCCACCGACATCCTGGGCCGCATCGCCGCCCAGACCGCCAAGCAGGTCATCTTCCAGAAGGTGCGCGAGGCGGAGCGCGACAACGTCTTCGCCGAGTACAGCAACCGCGTGGGCGAGGTCGTGAACGGCATCGTGAAGCGCCAGGAGATGGGCGACTTCGTGGTGGACCTGGGCCGCGCGGAGGCCCTCCTCCCCCGCAAGGAGCAGAGCCGCGCCGAGGCCTACCAGACGGGCGACCGCGTGCGGGTGGCCATCGTGAAGGTGCTCAAGGCGGCCAAGGGTCCCCAGGTGGTGGTGAGCCGCACCGATCCCGCCCTCCTCGTGAAGCTGTTCGAGATGGAGGTGCCGGAGATCTACGACGGCACCGTGATCATCAAGGGCTGCGTGCGCGAGGCGGGAGAGCGCGCCAAGGTGGCCGTCCTCTCCCGCGAGAAGGACGTGGACCCGGTGGGCGCCTGCGTGGGCATGAAGGGCACGCGCGTGCAGTCCATCATCCGCGAGCTGCGCGGGGAGAAGATCGACATCGTGGAGTGGAACGACGACCCCACCTCCTTCGTGGTGAACGCGCTGAGCCCGGCCAACGTGAGCCGGGTGAGCGTGCTCGACGAAGAGCAGCGGATCATGGAGGTGGTGGTCGAGGACAAGCAGCTCAGCCTGGCCATCGGCAAGAAGGGCCAGAACGTGCGCCTGGCCGCCAAGCTGGTGGGCTGGCGCATCGACATCAAGAGCGAAGAGGAGAAGCGCCAGGAGGTCGAGGCGGAGATGGCGCGCATGGCGCGCATCGTCGACGAGCTGCGCAGCCTGGCCGACCACGGGGTCGCGGAAAAGGCCATCCAGAAGCTCATCGACGCGGGGGTGGGCGGGCTCGGCCACCTCATGGAGATGGCGGAGGAGGAGCTCACCGCCATCGAGGGCATCGGACCCAAGACGGCGGAGAAGATCCGCGAGGCCGCGGGCGAGATGAGGCAGGAGTGGGAACGCCGCGACGCCGAGGAAGCGGCGCGCCTGGAGGCGCAGCGCCTGGCCGACGAGCAGTACGCCGCGGAGGAGCTGGCTCGCGAGCAGGAAGCCGCCGAAGAGCTGGCGCGCGAGCAGGAAGCGGCGGCCGCCGTGCCGGCGCCGGAAGAAGCGGAGGGCGCCGTGGTTGGCGAGGCGAAGGCCGAGGGAGGGGATCGGGATGGGGAACGTTAGGGTCTTCCAGCTCGCCCGGGACCTCGGCCTGGGCAGCCAGGAGATCATCGACCGCCTGAAGAAGCTCGGGGTGGACGCCAAGACCGCGAGCTCCTCGGTCGACGAGGACACCGCGGACAAGCTCAAGCGGGCGCTGAAGATCGACGCCCTGACCGCGCGCAAGCGCCGGATCTACGGCAGCGACGAGGACGAGGCGGAGCGCGAGCTGGCCCAGCAGGCCCTGGCGGAGAAGATCGCGGCCGAGCGCGCGGCGCGCGAGGAGGCGGCCCAGGCCGCCGCCGCCGCCGCGGAGGCGCGCAAGAGCCGCAAGGGCAAGCCGGAGAAGGAGCCGGCGCGGCCCCTCGCCGGCGAGGACCCCGCCCCCGCGCTCCAGCACGCGCCGGGAGCGCCCCGCCTGGCCCCCGCGCGGCCGCCCATGCCCATCCCCGCGCTCGAGGAGATCGAGGAGATCGAGGAGGAGGAGGAGGAGCCGGAGGAGCCCGCCGCCGCCCCCGTGGCGGCCAGCGCGCCCGCAGCCGCCGCCCCCCCCGCTCCTCCCATGCACGCCCCCGTGGCGGCACCGGCGCCCGCCGCCCCGGCCGTGGCCACCGCGGCTCCCGCGCCGCGCATGGCGCCGCCGCGCGTGACCGGTCCGCTGCGCCCCATCGCTCCTCCCGCGCCCGTGGTGCCGCCCGCGCCGGTGGTCGCGGCCCCCGTGGCCCTGCCCCCGAGCGTGCCCGCGCCGCGGCCGACGGGCCCCGTGCGGCCCATCGCCGCGCGTCCCGTCCCCCCGCGTCCCGTGGGCCCCCACCCGACCACGGCCCATCCGCACGCGGGAGCGGGCGGCATGCTGCCGCGCTCGCCGCACCCCGTGGGACCGATGCGCCCGGGGATGCCCGGAGGCCTGCGCCCGGTCTCGCCCATCCCCGGACGACCGGGCCCGGGGGTGCCGGTGCCGCCGCGTCCCGTGGGCCGTCCCGCTCCCCGGCGCGTGGACCGCGGCCGCGCCATCCCGGAGCCGGCCAAGGCGGAGCGGCCCGCCTACACGGGGCCGCCGCGGAAGATCACGCTCACCGAGGGCGTCACGGTCAAGGAGCTCGGCGAGAAGATGGCGGACGTCAAGAACTCCGACATCATCAAGGCGCTGCTCCAGCGCGGCATCATGGCCACCGTGAACCAGACGCTGGACCCGCCCCTGGCCATCGAGATCTGCAAGGAGTTCGGGTACGAGGCCAACATCCAGAGCTTCGAGGAGGAGCTGGTCCAGGTGCAGACCAGCGATTCGAAGCCCGAGGACCTGCTGCCGCGCGCGCCCGTGATCACGGTGATGGGCCACGTCGACCACGGCAAGACCTCGCTCCTGGACGCCATCCGGGAGACGAGCGTGGCCGCGGGCGAGGCCGGCGGCATCACCCAGCACATCGGCGCGTACCACGTGGACGTGGGGGAGCGGAAGGTCGTCTTCCTCGACACTCCCGGCCACGAGGCCTTCACCCTCATGCGCGCGCGGGGGGCCAAGGTCACGGACATCGTGGTCCTGGTGGTGGCCGCCGACGACGGAGTCATGCCGCAGACGGTGGAGGCCATCGACCACGCCAAGGCCGCGGGCGTGCCCATCGTGGTGGCGGTGAACAAGATCGACAAGCCGGAGGCGCAGCCCGACCGGGTCAAGCAGCAGCTCAGCGACCGCGGGCTCATGCCCGAGGAGTGGGGCGGCAGCACCGTCTTCGTCAGCGTCTCCGCCAAGAAGAAGCAGAACCTCGAACAGCTCCTGGAGATGCTGCTGCTGGTGGCCGACCTGCAGGAGCTCAAGGCCAACCCCAAGAAGCCGGCGGTGGGCACGGTGCTGGAGTCGCGCCTGGACAAGGGCCGGGGCCCGGTGGCCACCGTCCTCATCCAGGACGGCACCCTCGGCGTGGGCGACATGGTGGTGGCGGGGGCGGTGGCGGGCAAGGTCCGCGCCCTGGTGGACGAGGCGGGGCGCCGCCTGAAGGACGCGGGGCCGGCCACCCCCGTGGAGGTGCTGGGCCTGGCCGCGCTGCCCGAGCCCGGCGACCAGCTCCTGGCCGTGACGGACAGCGTCAAGGCGCAGCAGATCGTGACTTTCCGCCAGCTCCGCCTGCGCGAGAAGGCCATGGCCGCGTCCTCGCGAATCCGCCTGGAGGACCTGGGCCGCGCCATCGCCGAGGGCCAGCTCCAGGAGCTGCCCCTGGTGGTGAAGGCGGACGTGCAGGGCTCCCTGGAAGCGGTGAGCGACCAGGTCATGAAGCTGCCCCAGCAGAAGATCAAGCTCCGCATCATCCGCTCCGGGGTGGGCGCCATCACGGAGAGCGACGTGCTGCTGGCCGCCGCCTCCAACGCCGTGGTCCTCGGCTTCAACGTGCGCCCCGAGCGCAAGGCGGCCGAGATCGCGGAGCGCGACGAGGTCGAGCTGCGCCTCTACACCGTGATCTACGACGTGATGGAGGACATCAAGAAGGCCATGGAGGGCCTGCTCGAGCCCACCATCCGCGAGGTGCGGCTGGGCTCCGCCGAGGTGCGCGACACCTTCAAGATCTCCAAGGTCGGCACCATCGCCGGCTGCTACGTCACCGACGGCCGGGTGAACCGCAACGCCCACGTGCGGCTGCTCCGCGACAACGTGGTCATCCACACCGGCCGCGTCAGCTCGCTCAAGCGGTTCAAGGACGACGCCACCGAGGTGAAGGCCGGCCTGGAGTGCGGCATCGGCATCGCCGGCTACAACGACGTCAAGCCCGGCGACGTCATCGAGTTCTTCACCACGGAGAAGGTCAAGGAGACGCTCGCCTAGGCGGCGGGGCGGGGCCGCGCCCTTTGGCCGCCGCCGGGAGTTGTGGTGAAGTGCGGGCATGGTCATCGGCCTGCTCACCCTCGACCTCCACTTCCCCGGCGCGCGGTCGCTGAAGGACAAGCGGCAGGTCCTGCGCAGCCTGGAGACGCGGCTGCGCAACCGCCTCAACGTGGCGGTGGCGGAGGTGGAGCACCAGGACCTCTGGCAGCGCGCGCGCCTGGCCGTGGTCTCCGTGAACACGGACCACGTCCACCTCGAGGCCACCCTGCACAGCGCCGAGCGCGAGGCCCACGCCACCCACGACCTGGAGGTGCTGGACTCCGAGGTGGAGCTGCAGTGAGCCGCCGCGCGGAGCGCGTGGCGGAGGAGCTGCGCGAGGAGGTCGCGCGCCTGATCGCCTCCGGCCTGAAGGACCCCCGCATCGGCTTCATCACCGTGACCCGCGTCACCGTCACCGACGACCTGCGCACCGCCCACGTGAGCGTGGGCGTGCTGGGCGACCAGGGCCAGCGCGACAAGAGCCTGGCCGGCCTGCGCCAGGCCAGCGGCTTCATGCGCCGCGAGCTCGGCCGGCGGCTGCGCCTCCGCCACACCCCGGAGCTGCTGTTCCACTACGACACCGGGCTCGACGCCTCCGACCGGGTGGAGCGCCTCCTGCGCGAGGTCAGCCCGCCCGCGAAGGCGGGCGAGGACGAGTAGGACCGTGGCCGCCGGTCGCGGGGTGACCGGCGCCGCCACGCCCCCCGCGCACGGCGTGGTGGTGGTGGACAAGCCGGCGGGGCCTACTTCGCACGACGCGGTGGACCGCGTGCGCGCGGCGCTGGGCACGCGGCGGGTGGGCCACACCGGCACCCTGGATCCCTTCGCCACCGGCGTGCTGCCCGTCTGCGTGGGGCAGGCCACGCGCCTGGCGCGCTTCGTGGGCGCGGGCGAGAAGGAGTACCGCGCCACCGTCCGCCTGGGCTTCGCCACCACCACCGACGACGCCACCGGCGAGCCCCTCGCCGCGCCCCGCGCCGTGGTGGCCGACGCGGCCCGGCTGCGCGCGGCCTGCGCGCGCCTGACCGGGCCCCAGCTCCAGGTGCCTCCGCACTACTCCGCCCGGCGTCAGGACGGGCGCCGCCTCTACGAGATGGCGCGCGCGGGGGTGGCGGTGGAGCGCACGCCCGCTCCCGTGGTGGTGCACGCGCTGGAGGTCGTGGCCGCCGAGGGCGACCGCGTGGAGCTGGAGGTGCGCTGCTCCGCCGGCACCTACGTGCGCGCGCTGGCCCGCGACCTCGGCGAGCAGCTCGGAACCGGCGCCCACCTGGCCGCCCTGCGCCGCACGCGCAGCGGCGGGTTCGGCCTGGCCGACGCCGTGGCCTGGGACGACCTGCCCGCGCTGGCCCGCGCGCGGCTGGTGCCGATGGACAGCCTCCTCGCGGACCTTCCCGCCGCGCGGGTGACCGCGGAGGGCGCCCGCGCGGTCCGGCACGGCCGGGACCTCGGGGCCGCGCTGGTGGGGGAGGGCTTCCCCGCGGGGGCGCCGCCCGAGCGCATGCGGCTGCTCGACGAGCGGGGCCGGCTGCTCGCGCTGGCGGTGCCGCGGGGGTTCTCTCCGCCGGGGCCCGGCCTCCCCGCGTTCCCCGTCCTGCATCCCGACGTGGTGCTCGCGGGGGCCTGACACGAAGCCCTTGACGGGCTTCGAGTTAGGCAGCGCGCCGGTGCCCCGCGGCGGGCGCGGCATCCTCCGAACCCGCCAGGGATCAAGTGTTTACAGGCGTGGACGCCTGTGCTACGATCAGCGTTTGTTGAACGTGACGAGGAGGACAGTCGGGTGACTCTCACCAAGGAGAAGAAGACGCAGGTGATCGACGGCCACCGGAGGCACGGCAGCGACACGGGGTCGCCCGAGGTGCAGATCGCCATCCTCAGCGAACGCATCGGGTACCTCACCGAGCACTTCAAGGCGCACGGCAAGGACCATCATTCGCGCCGAGGCCTCATGATGATGGTCGGCCGGCGCCGCCGCCTCCTCGACTACCTGAAGAAGAAGGACGCAGACAGCTACCGCGGGCTCATCGAGAAGCTTGGAATCCGCAAGTAGCCCCCGCGCGTCCAAAGGCGACGAGCCCGCCTCCCGGCCCGGCCGGGACCTTGACGTGATGATCGGAGAGTCGCGCGTGCGGCCTGCATCCAGCCCCCCGCCGACGTCCCTCCCCGCGGCCGTCGCCGGCGGGGTGGAGGCAACGCGCCGCGCTCTCCGCAACGGGCCTTTTCCTCGGCCTGATCGGAGACAGAGAGCATGAGCATCGAGCGCGTGGAGATGCCGCTGGGGCGCTTCACCCTTTCCCTGGAGACGGGACGCCTGGCCAAGCAGTCCGACGGCGCGGTGGTGGTCCGCCTCGGCGACACGGTGGTGCTGGCCACGGCCAACGCCATGAAGGAACCACGGGCGGGGGTGGACTTCATGCCCCTCACCGTGGACTACCGCGAGAACACCTACGCCGCGGGCAAGATCCCGGGCGGGTTCTTCAAGCGCGAGGGGCGGCCGAACGAGAAGGAGATCCTCACCTCCCGCATGATCGACCGGCCGCTGCGCCCCCTCTTCCCCGAGGGCTTCACCCACGAGACGCAGGTGGTCGCCCTCCTCCTCTCCGCCGACCAGGAGAACGACGGCGACACCCTGGCCATCACGGGGGCTTCCACCGCCCTGGTCCTCTCCGAGATCCCCTTCGAGAGCGCGGTGGGCGCGGTGCGCGTGGGCTACTGGGACGGCCAGGTGGTGGTGAACCCCACCTCCGCCGACCTGCGCGCCAAGAGCCAGCTCAACCTGCTGGTGGCGGGGACGGAGGACGCCATCGTGATGGTGGAGGCGGGCGCGCAGGAGGTCTCCGAGGAGGTGATGGTGCGCGCCCTGGCCGAGGGCCACGCCGTCATCCGCGGCATCTGCGGGCTCCAGAAGGAGCTGCGCCGGCGCGTGGGGAAGGCGAAGTGGGCGGTCGCGCGCAAGGAGATGGACGCCGGCTTCGTGTCCTGGGCGGAGCAGGAGATGGGCGGGCCGCTGCTGGAGGCCATGCGCATCAAGGGCAAGATCGAGTCCTACGCCCGCATGAAGCAGGTGAAGGACGAGTTCGCCGCCCGCTTCCCCGAGGCGGAGGCGGACAAGAAGGCGATGGTCCCCGCCGTCTACGAGGGGCTGCGCGAGAAGATCATGCGCCGCGAGATCCTGGAGAACGCGCGCCGCCACGACGGCCGCCGCTTCGACGAGATCCGCGCCGTCACCTCCGAGGTCGGCGTGCTGCCGCGCACCCACGGCTCCGCCCTCTTCCAGCGCGGGGAGACGCAGGCCCTGGTCACGGTGACCCTCGGCACCTCCGAGGACATGCAGATCATCGACACCGTCCAGGAGCCCGACTACAAGAAGCGCTTCATGCTCCACTACAACTTCCCCCCCTTCTCGGTGGGGGAGGTGAAGTTCCTGCGCGGGCCCGGCCGGCGGGAGATCGGCCACGGCGCGTTGGCCGAGCGCTCGCTGCGCGACGTGCTGCCGGACGAGGAGTCCTTCCCCTACACCATCCGCATCGTCTCCGACATCCTGGAGAGCAACGGCTCCTCCTCCATGGCCTCCATCTGCGGGGGCACCCTGGCCCTCATGGACGCCGGCGTGCCCCTGAAGCGGCCGGTGGCGGGCGTGGCCATGGGCCTGGTCAAGGAGGGGGAGAAGTACGCCATCCTCAGCGACATCGCGGGGGTGGAAGACCATTACGGGGACATGGACTTCAAGGTGGCGGGCACGCGCGACGGCATCACCGCCCTGCAGATGGACATCAAGATCGCCGGCATCACCCCCGAGATCCTGGCCCGCGCCCTGGAGCAGGCGCGCCAGGGCCGCCTCTTCATCCTGGACCGCATGCAGGAGGCGCTGGCCGCGCCGCGCGGGTCCATCAGCGCCTACGCGCCGCGCATCATCACCATCCGCATCCCGGTGGACAAGATCCGCGACGTCATCGGGCCCGGCGGCAAGATGATCCGCTCCATCGTGGAGCGCACGGGCTGCAAGATCGACATCGAGGACGACGGCCGCGTGAACATCGCCTCCGTGGACGAAAACGCGGCGCGCAAGGCCGTGGCCATCATCGAGGAGCTGACCGCCACCCCCGAGCTCAACAAGACCTACCTGGGCAAGGTGGTGCGGGTGGTGGAGTTCGGCGCCTTCGTCGAGATCCTGCCCGGCACGGACGGCCTGCTGCACGTCAGCGAGATGGCCCACCACCGCGTGAACAACGTGCGCGACGAGGTCAAGGAGGGCGACCAGGTCCTGGTCAAGGTCGTGAACATCGACCCCTCGGGCAAGATCCGCCTGTCCCGCAAGGCGCTCATCGAGGCCCCGGAGGGCACGACGCCCGCCCCCGCGGGGGCGGCGGCGGGCGGCCACGGCGGGGGCGAGTACCGGGGCGAGCGCCGGCGGGACCGCGACCATCGCGGCGGGGACCGCGGCCGGCGCCACTGACGGCGAGCCCCCCGGGGGCTCGGGTAGACTCCGCCGTCCATGCGCGAGCAGCTGGACGGCGGCCGCGTGCGGGGGGGGATCCTCGATTCCCACCTCCGCTGGCTGAGGGAGCGCGACGGCGAGGCGGCGCTCGACGCGCTGCGCGCGCACGTCTCGCCGGAGACGGCGCGCGTCCTCCGCGGCCCCATCCTGCCCATCTCGTGGTACCCGTTCCGCGCGCTGGTGGAGAGCGACCGCGCGGTGGTGGTGGTGGCAGGGCTCCCCGACGAGCGGGGGGCGATCACGGAGCTGGGGCGCGACTCCGCCCGGCGCAACCTCTCGGGCAGCTTCAAGAGCTACGCGCGGCCGAACCCCCACGACTTCTTCGCCGGCGTGGCGCGCATGCACCGCCAGTACCAGGACTTCGGCCGGGCGGAGTACGAGCACCGCGGCCCCACCGCCTGCCGCGTCTCCATGCTCGCGTATCCCTGCTACTCCAAGGTGTTCTGCTGGAGCGCCGCCGGCTACTACGAGCAGGCAGCCGCCCTCCAGGGCGGCCGGCGCGGGGCCGTGACCGAGAGCGCGTGCGTCTGCGAGGGGGACGAGGCGTGCCGCTTCGACGTGTCCTGGAAGGCCGCGGAATGAGCCGGCGCCGGCGCCTGTAGGGAGGGCAAGGGCGGACCCTCCGCCGCCCCGGGAGGTGCACCGTGCCCAGCGACCTGACCAGCCGTTTGGAGATCCTCGAGCGCCAGCACCGCCGCCTGCGCGCCCTCTGCGTGCTGTCCCTGGCCGCCGCGCCCACCCTCGCCCTCTTGGTCCCGGCCCGGGCGGACCGGCCCGACGTGCTCGTGCCGCCCACGGTGGAAGCGCGCCGGTTCGTGGTCCGCGACGCCGACGGGCAGCCGCGGGCCGTGCTCGGCCTGCAGGGAGGCCGGGTGATCCTGACCCTGCGGCGAGGCGACGGCAGCGTGGCCCTGGAGCTCGGCGAGGACGCGCGGCCGCATCCCCTGCGCTGAGCTCAGGGCAGCGCGTCGAGCCGCAGCTCCGCGACGTGCCAGTTCACGGGCGCCTTCTGCACCAGGCGCAGGCGGTCGGTGGCCACCGGCTCCAGGATCAGCGACTGGCTCCGTGCGCCGTGCTGCTCGGGGACGGGGGGACGGCCGTGCGCGACGGCGAGGCGGCGCCAGCCGCGCCCTTGCGGCACGTGCACGTGCAGGTTGCCGCCGCCGCCGGGGTCGTCCGCGGGCACGGCCACCTCGATGCGTCCCACGCGGCGCGGTGCGGGCCACGCGACTTCGATCCAGCGGTCCCCGGGTGAGGCAGGCATGCTCCAGGCCGTGGCCGCGTCGCCGTCGTGGACGGCGGCGAGGGGACCGTCGGCAGGCTGCGCGGTGATGCGGGCGTCGTCCAGGGCCACGGGCGCGTAGCGCGGCCGCCGCGCGTCCGGGACGCCGAGCAGCACGATGCGCGAGCCGAGGTCGCGGTGCCCCGGCGCGAACACGGCCCGGCGCTCCAGCGCGCGCACCGTCCCGCGGTCGTCGGTGGCCCCGGCGGCCACGAGGTCGAAATGGAGGGCCAGCCGCAGCGTGCCCGCGTCGAGGCGCTCCATGCGCACGACCTCGTAGCGGGCGGGGTCCAGCCCCACCTCGGCCCCGAACGTTGTCAGCACGCGCGCGCCGTCGGGCAGGTGCGCCTCGATCCAGTCCGCGGCCTGGTCGCGCGCGCCGGGCTGGACGATGCGGCCCACGTAGGAGGCGGAGGCATGGAGCGGCACGCCCAGGGCGACGGCGGCGGCGGCCAGGCGCAGGCCGCGGCCCGGTACGGCCTCCAGCCCTCGCGCGGCCGCCACGGCCAGGCCCCCCAGGGCGGGCAGCAGGTGGCGCAGGTGGCGGACGTCGGCGGTGGCGAACACGGCCACGATGGCCACGGGCAGGGCGGCGAGGGGAAGCCACTCCCTCCACTGGCGCCGTCCCGCCGCGAACCCGAGCACGGCGAGCAGGGCCCCCGGCGCGCCGAGGGCGACGGCGATCCCGCTCACGTAGTTGGCGAGCTGCTGCGGATAGGACTGGTCGGGCTGCTCCTCCGACTCGTAGTGGTAGCGGGCCTGGAAGGCGGCGCCCGCCAGCGCGTCCTCGCCGTGCAGGAAGGTGGCGGGGGAGAGGAGGGCGAAGGCGGCCAGGGCGGCGGCCCCGGCGAGGAGGGGGGACCACCAGCGTCCGCCGGTCTGGCTGAGACGGCGGGCCAGGTAGGGCACGGCCAGGAGCGCCCCCGAGAACTTGAGGGCGGTGGCGGCGCCCACGGCGGCCCCCGCCACGGCGTCGCCGCGGGGGCGCGGCCCGACGCCACGGAAGACGATGAGCGCGGCCAGGGCCAGGGTGGCCAGGGCCACGTCCGGCCGCACCATGTGCGCGGTGCGCACCTCCAGGGGCGACACGGCGACCAGGGCGGCGGCGAACAGGCCCCCGCGCGCGCCCACGAGGTCGGTGCCCAGCCTCCAGGCCAGGAGCACGCTGGCCGTGCCGAAGGCGGCGATCAGGGCGCGCGCGGCCAGGTAGGCTGCCGGCCCCGCTCCCGCGCCGAAGGGCGCCACGAACGGAGCCAGCAGGTAGAAGAGCAGCCCGGGGTACTCGTGGAAGCGGTGGTTGACGTCGCCGGCGGCGACCATCCAGGCCGTGTACTGGACGAAGTAGTGCTCGTCCACGTGGGGCGGATGGCGGAGTCCCCAGGACAGGCCGGTGAAGCGGAGCACGGCGGCGGCGGCCAGGATGAGAGCCAGCGCCAGCCACCGCCGCATGGACGGCGAATTCTATAGAATCGCCGGGCCACGGCGCGGAGCGGTCGGCTCGCCGCAGCGCGGATGAAGGGAGCGGGGGGGAAGCGCCGCGCCGCGCGTCCACCCTCGGCACGGCTTGAACTACGGCTTCGTCATCGACAACCGGCGCTGCATCGGCTGCCACGCCTGCTCGGTCGCGTGCAAGGCCGAGCACGAGGTGCCGCTGGGGGTGGCGCGGACCTGGGTCAAGTACGTCGAGAAGGGGTCCTTCCCGGAGACCCGGCGCACGTTCCAGGTCACGCGCTGCAACCACTGCGAGGACGCGCCCTGCATCGAGATCTGCCCGACCACCGCCCTCTTCCGGCGTCGCGACGGGATCGTGGACTTCGACGGCCGGCGCTGCATCGGCTGCAAGGGCTGCCTGCAGGGCTGTCCCTACGACGCCCTCTACATCGATCCGCAGACGGAGACCGCGGCCAAGTGCAACTTCTGCGCGCACAAGGTGGAGGTGGGCCTGGAGCCTCCCTGCGTGACCGTATGTCCGACCCAGGCCATCGTGGCCGGCGACCTGCACGACCCCACCGCCACCATCACGCAGATCGTGGGGCGCGTCCCCGTCCAGGTGCGGAAGCCCGAGAAGGGCACGCGGCCCAAGGTCTTCTACGTGGAGGGCGACCAGGCTTCCCTCGTCCCCTCCGCCGCGCCGCCGGCGTCCGACTACATGTGGGCGAGCACGCCCGGGCCCGCTTCCTTCCCGCTGCCCGCGCCGGGCGAGAACGGGGGCGGCCCGCGCCGCACCTACGCCGCGGCGGAGCAGCACCGCAACTCGTGGGGTTGGAAGGTCTCGGCCTACCTGTGGACGAAGTCGCTGGCCGCGGGAGCCTTCCTCGTGCCCGCCCTGGCCGCGCTGGCCTCGCCCTGGCGCGAGGCGCCGGGCCGTACGGCGGTCCTCGCCGCGCTGGCCTTCCTCGGCCTGACCGGCATCCTGCTCGTGGCCGACCTGCGCCAGCCCCGGCGCTTCCTCTGGACGCTGACCCGCCCGCAGTGGCGCTCCTGGCTCGCGCGGGGGGCTTACGTGATCAGCGCCTACGGCGCGCTGCTCACCGCCAACCTCCTGTGGGCCCACCGCTGGCTGGTGGCAGTGACCGTCCTCCTGGCCACGGCCACCGCCGTCTACACGGCGTTCCTCTTCGGCCAGGCCAAGGGGCGCGACCTGTGGCAGTCGCCGCTCCTCGCGCCGCACCTCCTGGTCCAGGCCCTGGCCGCGGGAGCCGCCCTCTTCGCGCCGCGCTGGCTCCTCTGGCTGCTGCCCGTGAACGGGCTGCTCGTCGCGGCGGAGGTCTGGGGGCGCCACGCCACCGAGGACGCACGGCGCGCGGCCCGCCTCATCCAGGACGACCCGCTCTTCACCAGCGGCGTGCTGGCCCTGGGCCACCTCCTCCCCCTCGCGCTCCTGTGGGGGCCCCGGAACCTCGACGCCGCCGCGGGCGGCCTGGTCCTGCTGGGCCTCCTGGCCTGGGAGCACGTCTACGTGCAGGCGCCACAACGGATCCCCCTGGCCTGAGACCATGACCATCGAGCGTCTGTCGAAGGGCTCCTCCCTGCAGGGCTACCCGCCCGCGGACCGGTGGGACGACTGGCGGGAGTACGACGTCAAGCAGTGGCCGCGCCGCGTGGAGAAGCGCTACGCGCTGGTGCCCACCGTCTGCTTCAACTGCGAGGCCGCCTGCGGGCTCCTGGCCTTCGTGGACCGCGAGACGCTGCGCGTCCGCAAGTTCGAGGGCAACCCCCTCCATCCCGCTTCGCGCGGCCGCAACTGCGCCAAGGGGCCGGCCACCATCAACCAGGTGAACGACCCCGAGCGGATCCTCCATCCCCTGAAGCGGGCGGGCGGGCGCGGGGAGGGGAAGTGGCGGCGCGTGACCTGGGACGAGGTGCTGGAGGACATCGGGGCACGCATCCGTGCCGCCTTCCTGGAGGGCCGCCGCAACGAGGTCATGTACCACGTGGGGCGGCCCGGCCACGAGCGCACCATGGACCGCGTCCTCAAGGCCTGGGGCATCGACGGCCACAACTCGCACACCAACGTCTGCTCCTCCTCCGCGCGCCTCGGCTACGCCCTCTGGTCGGGCTACGACCGGCCCTCGCCCGACCACGCGCGCGCGCGCTTCATCCTGCTCCTGTCCTCGCACCTGGAGGCCGGCCACTACTTCAACCCGCACGCGCAGCGGATCATGGAGGGCAAGCTGGCGGGGGCGAAGCTGGCGGTCATGGACCCGCGCCTCAGCAACACCGCCTCCCTGGCCGACTACTGGCTGCCCACCTATCCGGGCAGCGAGGCGGCGGTCCTGCTGGCCATGGCGGGCGTGATCCTGGACGAGGGCCTGGCCGACCTCGAGTACGTGCGCCGCTGGACCAACTGGGCGGACTACCTGGCGGAGGCGCGGCCCGGCGAGGAGCCGGCCTTCCCCGCCTTCGTGGAGGCCCTGCGCGACCACTACCGCGCCTTCACCCCGGAGTTCGCGGAGGCGGAGAGCGGCGTCCCCCGCGCGCGACTGGTGGAGGTGGCGCGCCTGATCGGGCGGGCGCGGGGCGCCTTCGCCTCGCACGTCTGGCGGGGCAGCGCCAGCGGCAACCTCGGCGGCTGGCAGGTGGCGCGGGCCCTCCAGCTCCTCACCGTGCTCACGGCCAGCGTGGGCACGCCGGGCGGCACGTCACCCCACGCCTGGAACAAGTACAAGCCGACCTTCTGGGCGGAGCCGCCCGGGCAGAAGGAGTGGAACGAGCTGCTCTTCCCGCGCGAGTGGCCGCTGAGCCATTACGAGATGTCGTTCCTCCTCCCGCACTTCCTCCTGGAGGGCCGCGGCCGCCTCGACGTCTACTTCACCCGCGTCTACAACCCCGTGTGGACGAACCCCGACGGCGCGGTGTGGATGGAGGCCCTGGGCGACGAGTCGAAGGTGGGGCTGCACGCCGCCCTCACGCCCACCTGGAACGAGACGGCGGTCTTCGCCGACTACGTCCTGCCCATGGGCCACGGCAGCGAGCGCCACGACATCCAGAGCCAGGAGACGCACTCCGGCCGCTGGGTCAGCTTCCGCCAGCCGGTCCTGCGCGCCGCGCGCGAGCGCCTGGGCGAGCGCTTCCGCTTCACCTACGAGGCCAACCCGGGCGAGGTGTGGGAGGAGGACGAGTTCTGGATCGAGCTGAGCTGGCGCATCGATCCCGACGGCGCGCTGGGCGTGCGGCGCTGGTTCGAGTCTCCCTACCGGCCGGGGGAGAAGCTCACGGTGGAGGAGTACTACGGGTGGATCTTCGAGAACGCGGTGCCCGGGCTGCCCGCGGCCGCCGCGCGCGAGGACCTCACCCCCCTGGCCTACATGCGT
Organism: Vicinamibacteria bacterium; assembly: GCA_036556965.1. Taxonomy (GTDB): domain Bacteria; phylum Acidobacteriota; class Vicinamibacteria; order Fen-336; family Fen-336; genus DATBIO01. The sequence goes on along the minus strand of DATBIO010000015.1, from coordinate 4,760 downwards.
CGCTACGGCGCCTTCCTCATCGAGAAGGACGTGCACGGGCGTCAGGAGGCCGCGGCCGCCCCCGGGGAGCCGGGGCTGGAGGTGGACGGCCGGCGCGTCACGGGCTGGCCCACGCCCTCGCGCCGGCTCGAGGTCTGGTCGCGCACGCTGTCCGAATGGGGCTGGCCGGAGGAGGCGCTGCCCGGCTACATCCGCAGCCACGTCCACCCGCAGTCGCTGGACCGCGCGCGGGGGGAGATGGTGCTGGTGCCCACCTTCCGCCTGCCCACCCTCATCCACACCCGCAGCGGGAACGCCAAGTACCTGAACGAGATCTCCCACCGCAACCCGCTCTGGATCCACACGGGTGACGCCTCGCGGCTGGGCCTAGGCACGGGCGACCTCGTGCGCGTCAGCACCGAGATCGGCCACTTCGTGAACCGGGCCTGGGTCACGGAGGCCATCGCGCCCGGGGTGGTGGCCTGCTCGCATCACCTCGGCCGCTGGCGCCTGCACGAGGGCGAGGGCAGCCGCTGGGCGGCCGTGCGCGTGGCCTTCGAGCGCCACGAGGGCGGCATCCGCCTGCGCCAGCTCGAGGGGCTGGGTCCGTTCGCCAGCGCGGACCCGGACTCGAGCCGCATCTGGTGGAGCGACGGCGGCGTGCACCAGAACCTCGCCTTCCCCGTGCACCCGGACCCGGTCTCCGGGATGCACTGCTGGCACCAGAAGGTGGTGGTGGCCCGCGCCCGCCCGGAGGACCGCTACGGCGACGTGTTCGTGGACACGCGGCGCTCGATGGAGGTCTACCGCCGTTGGCTGGCCCTCGCCCGGCCCGGCCCCGGACCCGGCGGCCTGCGCCGGCCCCTGTGGCTCGACCGGCCCCTGCGGCCGGACGAGTCGATGTTCCGGCTCGGCTAGGGCCGGGTGGTGATCTCGGTCCAGGTCGCGCGGAGGCGGGCGAGGGCCTGCGCGGGCAGCTCCGGGGCCACCAGCCACACCAGGCCGGCGAGCGCGGTCTTCACCGCGTAGCTCGCGGCCAGCAGCTTCAGGGTTCGAGAGGAGACCACGCGTTACCTCGGGCGGGGCGCGCCGGTGAGCGTGAGGGCGACGAAGGCGGTGATGGCCAGGAGGAGGGTGGACCCCGTCTCGCCGGCTCCTCCCGCCATGGCGAAGAACGTCATGGCCAGGGTGCTCGCTCCGATCGCCACCGCCGTTCCCCGCGCCACCGGCATCCCTCCTTTGCCGAACGCCTCGAAGCAGGATACGTGCCACGCGCTCATGTCGTTCCCTGCCGCGACATACGCGCGCGACCGCGCCGCGGATGTGGCTCCGCGCACACGCGCGTTCGGGTGCGCCGGCCACACCGGCGCCGCATGCTGGCAACGGGGCCCCCGGCCGGCGCCCGGTCCGCCTAGGCGACGGGGAGCGTGATGCGGAAGGTGGTGCCCTGGAGGGGGCGGCTGCTGACGGCGATCCGGCCCCTGTGCCGCTCCACCACCATCTGGACGGTGGAGAGGCCGAGCCCGGTGCCCTTGCCCTCGGGCTTGGTGGTGAAGAAGGGCTCGAAGATGCGCGGCTGCACGTCCTCCGGGATGCCGTGGCCGGTGTCCGACACCGCGACCTCCACGTCGCCCCCGCTGCGGCCGGAGGCCACGGTCAGGGTGCCGCCCTGCTCCATGGCGTGGATGCCGTTGACCACCAGGTTGATGAGCCCCATCTCGAGCTGGCTGCCGAAGCCGAGGACCTTGGGCAGGTCCGCGGACAGCTTCTTCTCGAGCTGCACGCCGCCCTTGAGGATCTGGTAGTGGCAGAGCTCCAGGCTGCGCTCCACGACCTCGTTGACGTCCAGGGGGGAGGGCTCCTCCTGGGCGGGGCGGCTGAAGGCGAGCAGGCTCTGGGCGAGGTTGCGGATGCGCTCGGCGCCCACCGCCACGGAGCCCAGCATGTCCTTCTGCTGCGACGAGAGCGGGTGATACTGCAGCAGCTCGAGGTTGCCCATGATGTACGTGAGCGGGGTGTTCAGCTCATGCGCGATGCCGGCGGCCATCTGCCCGATGGTGGCCAGCTTCTCGGAGTGGAGGAGCTGCTTCTGGGCCTGGCGCAGCTCGCGGATGGTCCGCTGCTCGCGCTCGAAGAGCTGGGCGTTCTCGATGGCGAGGGCGGCGTGGCGGGCCAGGGCCTCCGCGGTGCGCAGGCTCTCCGGGCTGAAGGGGGCCGAGCTCTCCTGGTTGTCCACGTAGAGGGCGCCCAGCACGGACGCGCCCGGCGCGCTGTCCGCCTCCGTGCGCGGCGAGCGCAGCGGGATGCAGACGATGGTGCGCAGATCCATCATGATGACGCTCTGCGCGGTGGAGAGGGCGGGATCGGCGACGGCGTTCCCGGTGGCCACCGTCTCTCCGCTCTCCAGGGCGCGGCGCACCACCGAGCGCGAGATCCCCTGGGCCTCCGCCATGGGCAGGGGGGCGCCGCCCTTGCGGCGCGCCACGCGCAGGCGCAGGCCGGCCACCGACTCGAAGGGCGCCTCGCCCTCCGTGTCGTCGCTGAGCAGGAGGAACCCGCGCTCCGCGCGCGTGATGCGCATGACGGCGTCCAGCACCTGCTCCAAGACCTGGCTCAGGACGAGGGTCGAGTTCAGGGTCTGCACCAGCGAGAGCAGGAGCTGCTGCTGCTCGATCCAGGGGAACTCCACGATGCGGTCCGTGGTCCCGTCCTGGCCCAGCAGGGAGAACTTCAGGGTCACGTTGCCGAGCTGGATGTGGGCGCCGGGGATCAGCTCGACGCGTTGGACGCGGTTGGCGTCCACGTACACGCCGTGCAGGCTGCCCTGGTCCTCGACGGCAAAGCCCCCGCCCTCGTAGACGAGCCGCGCGTGGCTCTTGGAGATGGACGGCTCGGTGAGGCAGATGTCGTTGTGGCGCGCGCGCCCGAGGGTGTACGACCGGGGCTTCAGGAAGAAGATCTTCTCCGGCAGGTTCCCGCGGACGGCCTCGAGGATGGCCACGGAGAGGTTGACGCCGCAGTGCGCGCATCGGTGCGCTTCGGGGCTGTTTTCACCTCCGCAGCGCGGGCAAGGCATGGCCGACGATGATGCCCGATGGCACGCAGGGGGTCAAACCACCGTTTTCCGCCACCTTGCGGAGCGCATTGGACTTGGCGGTGGCGGCGGCCCTCTTCGCCGCCTCCCGTTGGCCGGCCGCGGTGGCCGTCCTGCCCGTGCTCGGCACCCTGGACGGGCCCCTGGGGTGGGTCCTCCTCGCGGCGGCCGTGTGCGCCGCCGCCTCCCGCTTCGTGCCCCTTCCGCGCGTCGCCCCGAAGCCGGTCGTGCTCTTCCTGGCCGGCGTCGCCGCCAGCGTGGGAGCCGGCCTGCACTACACCGGCCGGCTGCAGGCCTCGGGCGACGAGCCGCATTACCTCCTGATGGCCCAGAGCCTCTGGCGCGAGGGCGACCTCGACCTGGAGGACAACCTCGCGCGCGAGGACTGGCGCGAGTACACCCCGGGCCCGCTGCGGCCGCACTACGGGGCTCCCCGCGCCGACGGCCGGCCCTTCCCGGGCCACAGCCCGGGGCTGCCCGTCCTGCTCGCGCCGTTCTACGCGGCGGGCGGGCGCGCGGCGTGCGTGGCCCTGCTGGGCCTCCTGGCCGCCGCCCTCGCGTCGCTCGTGCACGCGTGGGCGCGCGAGCTGGGCGCGGGCGACGACGCCGCTCTCCTGGCCTGGGCCGTGGCGGCCGGCCCGCCCGTCCTCTTCTATTCCTTCCACGTCTACGGCGAGGTGCCGTCGGCGCTGGCGGTGATGGGCGCCCTCTGGCTCCTGCGTCCCGGGGCGTCCGCCGTCGCGGCGGCGGGCGCCGCCGCGCTCGCGGGCCTCCTGCCCTTCCTGCACCACAAGATGATGCCGGTGGCCGCGGTGCTGGGCCTCGCCGCCCTGGTGCGGCTGCGGGGACGCGCCCTGGCCGCGTTCCTCGCGGTGGCCGCGGCCGCCGCCGCCGGCTTCCTCGGCTACTACCAGCTCATCTATGGCCGGCCCACCCCCATGGCGATCTACGAGGGGTTCTCCGACCACGTGGCCGCGGCGCCGCTGCGGACGCTGGCGGGCCTCTTCCTGGACCGCACCTTCGGCCTGCTGCCGCACGCGCCCGCGTACCTGCTGGCCCTGGCCGGCGTGCTGGCCTGGGCCCGCTGGCCGTGGCGCGCCACCTGGCCGCTCGCCGCCGCCGCCGCCGCTACCCTCGGCCCCGTCCTGGCCTGGCGCATGTGGTGGGGCGGCCAGTGTCCTCCTGGCCGCTTCCTGATCCCGTTGCTCCCGGTCCTGGCCCTGGCCGCCGCGGCCCGCGCGGAAGCGGGCGCGCACGGCCTCATGCGCTGGCGCTGGGGCCTGGTGGGGGCGGGCGCGGCCCTCGCGCTGTGGGCGATCGCGCGGCCTCCCGACCTGCTGCTGCTGAACCGCGCCGGGCGGCCCGACCGGCTGTGGGCCTCGCTGGCCGGCGCGACGCCGGCCGACCGTTACCTGCCGTCGCTGGCCAACCCCGAGGTCGTGGAGCCAGGCGTGGCCATGGTGTGGGCGGCCCTGGTCGTCCTGCTGCTGGTGCTCGATCGACTGGCGCTGCGACGGCCGGCCTGGGACGCGGCATTCCGTACGCTGGCGTTTCCGGTGCTGCTGGCCCTGGCCGCCGGAGGCCTGATCGACCTCGTGCTCGGCTGAGCGGGCGGGGGAACGCCCGAGTGGCGTTCCGCCCGTCCACGTTCTCCTCCCGCCGGCCCGGTCAGTGCCCCGCGTCCCAG
>DATBIO010000014.1:0-9410 GCA_036556965.1 Vicinamibacteria bacterium | reverse complement strand
TGATGCTGCGGCCCCACGCCCTCTCCCTCGGGCTGTCCCTGGTCGTCTTCGCCCTGGCCGCGGACGCGGGACGGCGGCGGTGGTTCCTCGCGGGCGTCCTGGCCGCGCTCTCGGCGTGGCTGCACCTCGCGCTGTCCTGGCTTCCCCTCCTGTTCGCGCTGGCCGGCGTCCTCCAGCGCGGCCGCCCGTCGCGCGCGGACGCGCGGACGCTGGCCGTGGTGGCCGGGGGCGTGGCGGCGGGCGCCCTGCTGCGGCCACACCCGTTCGGGGCGCTGGAGCTGGCATGGGTGCAGGTGGTGGAGGTGCTGCGCGTGAAGCGCCTCGGCGTTCCCCTGCTGGCCGGCCGCGAGCTGTGGCCGCTCGCGCCCGGCTTCGCCGCCGAGCAGACGGCCCTCCTCGCGTGCCTCGTGCTCGTGGCCCTGGCCGCCCTCGTCGTGCGCCGGCGCGGGGAGACGCCCTGGGCCCTCCTCGCGCTCTGCCTCCTCTTCACCGCGCTCACCCTGCGCGTGGCGGCGCGCGCGCTGGAGATCGCGGCGGCCACCGCCGTCCTCTTCGCGGCCTCGGCGGTCACCCTGCTGGCCCGCGAGGCGGCGCACCGCGGGGCGCGCCGCGCCGTCACCGCCGTCTCCCTGGCCCTCGTGGCCGCCCTCCCCGTGCGCGCGGTGCCCACCCTGCGCACCGCGCTGGCGCGCGGGGTCTATCCGCCGGAGTTCCGCGAGGTGTCGCGCTGGCTGGAGGGCCACACCCGCGCCGGGGACGTGGTGTTCCACCTCCACTGGGACCAGTTCGCGCAGCTCTTCTTCTGGAACACCCACAACCACTACGTCAACGGGATGGACCCGATCTTCGCCTACGCTTTCGACCCGCGGCTGTACTGGAAGGTGCACATGCTGGCCATCGACCGGGCCCCCGCCTTCACCTGCGGCGCCCCCGTGTGCGGGCCGGAGAACAGCGAGCCGACGCCGCTCGTGCTCGCGCGCGACTTCCGCGCCTCGCACGTCCTGGTGAAGACGATCGTGAATCCCGCCTTCGCCGCCTATGCCCGCGCCGCCCCGGAGTTCGAGGTCGTCTTCGACAACGGCGAGGAGGTGGTCTTCCGGCTGGTGGCGCCGGCCCGCGCCGCGGGGGCGGTGGGGCCGGGGACCGGGGGCGCATGAGGCGGCTCTTCTGGCCGCTGGGGCTGGTCGCCCTGGCCACGGCGGCCGTGGCCGGCGTGTTCACGACCTCGCGCCTCTTCTTCGTGCGCGACCTGGCCGCGTACTTCTGGCCCCACCACCTCTGGCTGAGACGGGTGCTGGGGGCGGGCGAGCTGCCCCTGTGGAGCCCCGAGCCCGCGCTGGGCTATCCCGCCCACGCCGACCCCGCCCTCCAGCTGTTCTTCTGGCCCACCCTGCCCCTGCGGCTGCTGCTCCCCGCGGTGGTCGGCTTCAACGTGTCCGTGGCCCTCCCCTATCCCGTGGCCGCGCTGGGGATGTGGACGTTCCTGCGGCGGCGCTCCTCCCCCGCCGCCAGCGCAGTGGGCGCGCTGGCCTTCGCGCTGTCGGGACCCGTGCTGTCGCTGGCCAGCTGCACGAACCTCGCGTGGTGCGCCGCCCTCCTGCCGTGGATCCTGTGGTGCGTGGACGCCGTGGCCAGCCAGGGCGGCGCCCGCGCCCACGCCGCCCTCGCGCTCCTCCTCGCCACCAGCTTCTTCGCCGGTGAGCCCCTGGCCTTCGGCGGCTCGCTGGCGCTGGCCGTGGCCTACGCGTTCGTCTCCCCCGAGGGCGCCGCCGCCGCGCGCCTCCGCGCCACCGGCCGCGCCGCCGGCGCGTGCGCCACCGCCCTCCTCCTCGCGGCGGTCCAGCTGCTTCCCCTGATCGCGCTCACGGCGGGCTCGGTGCGCGGCGCGGGGCGGCTGGAGGACGGCTACCACCTCCATCCCCTCCGCCTCCTGGAGGCGGTGGCGCCGTTCGTCCTCGGCAACTACCTCGGCACCGTGACCGAGATGGGGCCGTGGCTGGTCCCCCTCAGCGGCGGCCGCGATCCCTATCTCTTCTCCCTCTACTGCGGAATCGGTGCGCTCGCGCTGGCCGCCGCCGCGATGGCGTCACGGAGGCGACGCGGCTGGGCCCTCTTCTGGGCGGCGGTGGCGGCGGTCGCCGTCGTGCTGTCGCTCGGCGGGCACACCGCCGCCTACCCGGCCCTCCGGAGCCTCCCCGGAGGACACCTCTTCCGGTACCCCGCGAAGTTCGCGCTGTTCGGGGCCGCGGGCCTGGCGGCGCTGGCGGCCGCGGGCTTCGACGCGACCTTCCCCCCGGACCGCCGGGAGCCCCGCGCCCGGCGGCTGGCCCTCGCCGTCCTGGGCGGCACGGCGGTGCTGGCCGGGCTGGCCACGCTCGGGACGCGCATGGCCGCCGCGGACGCGGCCGCGGTGCTGGCCTCGCTGGCGGGCACGGCGGCCCGGGGCCGGCCCGAGGACGCGATGACATGGCTCGCCGCATCGCTGTCCTCCGCCGCGCCGCGGCTCGCCGTCCTCTCCCTGGGGCTGGCGGCGCTCGCCGGGCTGGGCTCCTCGCCACGCCCGCGCGCCGGGCTCGCCCGAGGCGGGTGGGTGGCCGTGCTGGCCCTCGACCTCCTCGCCGCCAACGGGGGGCTGAACCCGACGATGCCGGCGCGGCGGCTGGGCGAGCCGGCGTGGCTGGAGGCCACGCGTGCGCATCCCGAGAGCCGCGTGTTCGTGGCGCAGTCACTCGCCTCCTCGTCCCCCGATCCCGACCTCCCGCCGCGCCTCGTGCACGCGCCTCACGTCCCGCCGGTCCAGGCTCTCGCCGTCTACGGAGCCGTCCTTCCCCGCTTCCCGGCGGCCTGGGGCGTGCGCGAAGTCCTGTCCACCGATCTCACGGGCCTCCAGCCGCTCGCGCACCTGCTCGCGCTGGAGACCTACGAGGCTTCCGACCGCGAGTCCCGGACGCTGTTCCTCCGGCGCGCCGGCGTCCGCTACCACCTGCTGCCCCGCCCTCCGTTTCCGGGGGCGCCCGCGCGCGCGCGCCTCGCGGACTTCGCTCCCCTCGCGCTCTACGAGGACGCGGCGGCGGAGCCGCCGGCCGCCCTCGTCCCCGCCGCGCGCCTGGAGCGGGAGGCCGCCGGCGCGATCCGGCGCCTCTTCGACCGCGGCCACGATCCCGCGGCCGTGGTGGTGCTCGACGATCCCGCGGCCGTGCGCCCGGGGGCCGGGGCCCCGGGAGGGACGGCGGAGGTTGTGCGCCGCTCCGCCAACGGCCTCTGGCTGCGCGCCGAGGTGCCCGCCGGCGGCGCATACCTGTTGGTCCTCGAGGGCTACGCGCCGGGATGGCGCGCCACCGTGGACGGCCGCCCGGCTCCGGTGTTGCGCGCCAACGGCCTGTTCCGCGCGCTCTGGCTCGACGCCGGCGCGCACGAGGTCGCGCTCCGCTACCGGCCGCGCGCGCTGTTGGCGGGAGCCGTCGTGACGGCATTGACCGCGGCCGCGCTGCTGGCCCTGTGCGGCGCGCGGCGCGCGGCGGCGCCGGGGGCGGCCGCGTGAGCGCCGGCCCGGCGCGCCCGGCGCCGGAGGCTCCGCGCCCTTCCCTGGCCCCGGGCGTGCCGTGGCCCGACCTGCTGGCCCTCCTCGCGCCGCTGGGCGTCGTCGTCTTCCACCTCCGCGACGTCCTGTTCGCCGGCCGCATCTTCTACGGGCGCGACATCCAGTTCGTGTACTACCCCCACGTCAGCGCCTTCGTCCGGGCCCTGGCCGCCGGCTCGTGGCCGGTGTGGAACCCGCACGCCGCCTTCGGCCAGCCGCTGTGGGCCTTCCCTTCCGTCCAGGCCGCCTACCCGGTGGCCTGGCTCAGCCTCTTCCTGCATCCGGCCACGTACTACGCGACGTCGGTGGCCGCGCACCTCTGCTTCAGCGCCCTCGGGATGTACTGCCTGGCCCGACGCTTCGACGTCTCGCGCGCCGGGGCCAGCCTGGCCGCCGCGGCCTGGATCGCCTGCGGTCCCGTGGTCTCCATGATCAGCATGGTCACCCTCCTGAGCGCGACGTCCTGGCTGCCGTGGACGCTCCTGCTCTGCGACCTCGCCGTGCGCGCCCCGCGCCTGCGCAACGCGTTCCTGTGGGGAGCGGCCATGGCGGCGCCGGTCCTGGCCGGAGCCGAGACGTCGCTGCTGGCGGCCGTGCTCGTGGTGCCCCACGCCCTGGGCGCGGCGGACTGGCGGCGGCCGCGGGGGGCCCGCACGCGCGCGGTGTTGCGCGCCTGCGTCCTCGCCTTCCTCTTCACCGTGGGCCTCTCCGCCGCCCAGTGGCTGCCCACCCTCGAGCTGGCGTCCCGGTCGGCGCGCGGCGCGCTCGCCGCCGAGATCCGCACGTTCTGGTCCCTGCATCCGGCGGGGCTCCTGCAGGTCGCCCTGCCCGTGTTCTTCCGGGACGTCATGTTCCGCGACGCGGCCAGCAAGGTCCTGCGCGAGCTCGAAGGGCCCTATCTCTCGTCGCTCCATCTCGGGGTGCCCCTCGTGATCCTGGCCGGAGCCGGGCTGGGGTCCTGGCGCCGGCGACCCGTGCCCCTCCTCGCCCTGGTGTCGGCGTTCGCCCTGCTCCTCGCCCTCGGGCGCCACTCCTTCTTCTACGACGCGGCGGTGACGGTGCTGCCGCCATTGCGTCTGTTCCGCTTCCCGGTGAAGGCCTTCATCCTCGTCGCGTTCTGCGCGTGCCTGCTGGCCGGCTTCGGCCTCGACGCCTGGCGGCGCGCGGCGGGACGGCGGGAGCGCGTGTGGCTGCGCCTCGTGCCCGCGGCCACCCTGGTCCTCCTGGCCGCGGCCACCGCGGCCTTGGCCGCCCGCGCGGACGATTGGGGCCCGCGCTGGATCCTGCGCCCCGACGAGCGTACCTACGCGCAGCTGCTCGAGCCCACCGCCCTGGGTGTTGCCCTCAGCGCGGCGCTGGCGGCGGTGTTCGTGGCCCTCGCCCTGGCCGGCCGTCCCCGTGGGCGCGCCGTCGCGGCCGGGGCCGCGGCCGTGCTGGCCGTGACCGCGCTGCTGGCCGCCCACGCCACGGAGAACCCCACGGCGCCCCGCGAGCTCTACGCTTACCGGCCCCCGCTGGTGGAGGCCATGGCCCCGGGCTCGCGCATCCATTTCCGCGAGCGGCGCGCCGAAGGCGAGGGCTGGGCCAGCAGCCGCTTCGAGTCCCGCGTGCAGCCGGTGGGCATACCGGTGTCCCTGGCCGTGGCCATCGCCGTGCGCGAGTACCTGTTCCCGGCCGTGGCCTCGTTGTGGGGCATGTCCTACGGCTTCGAGCCCGACATCGAGGGCATCCAGACCCGCGAGCAGGCGCAGATCACCGCCCTGCTCCGGGGGATGGAGGGCACGCCGCTCCGGACGCGGCTGCTGCAGCTCGGGTCCATCGACTACGTGGTCGCCCTCGACGCGGGCGGGCTGGACGGGCTCACCCACGTGTCCACCACGCGCAGCGTCTTCCAGGACCCGATCCATCTCTACGCGGTGCCGGGGACGCGGCCGAAGGTGTACGCCGTCGGCAGCAGCCGCGCGGCGGAGGGGGATGACGCCCTGGCCGTCCTCGTGGCCCCCGACTTCGACCCCGCACGGGAGGTGGTGCTGTCCGGGGCGAGCGCCGCGCCGCGCGCCGCGCCCGCGTTCCGCGCCACGGTGCGGACGGTGGCACGCGCGCCCGACCGTGTCGAGGTGGAAGCCGACCTCGAGGCGCCGGGCTACGTGGTGTTCGTGCAGACGCACGACCCGAACTGGAAGGCGACGCTCGACGGGGCGCCGGCGCCGCTCCTGCGCGCCAACCTGGCCTTCGTCGCCGTTCCCGCCCCCGCGGGACGCCATCGCGTCGTGCTGCGCTATCGCCCGTGGGCGGTCGGCTGGGGGCTGGCCGTCACCGGCGCGGCGCTCGGGGCCGGCCTGATCGGGCTGCGCTCCGGGCGGCGCGCGTAGCCGGGGGCCCACACCGGCGAACGGCGGGACACGGCCACCTGGCCGGTGGCCGGGTCGTACTCGAAAGGCGTCGCTCCCGGATCGTAGAGGGGGAGGTCCGGCCAGCCGCTCGCCTTGAGCTCCGGCAGGGAGGCGGGCCTCCGCCCGCGCTGCCGCGCGAACTCCTCGACCGCGCGGCCGATCGCGTCCGCCGTGTCGGCGGCCTCGATCTGCAGGACGTGCATGCGGGCGTTCTCCTTGATCGGCGCCTCGTCCGCCTGCTCGTAGATCTGCTGCCAGAGGAGCCGGGACGTCTCCCGCTCGCCGCCGCGGCGGAGCAGCTCGGCGGCCAGCGTGACCAGCCAGTAGGGGGCGCCGGGGATGCGCGAGGCGTCGAGGAGGACGCGCGACGCCGTGGCCGCGTCGTCCAGGTAGAAGAAGTGCGAGAACCCCAGGTCCTGGCGAACCCGCCAGGAATCGGGCAGGGCCCGCGCGCCGCGCTCGAGCAGCGCCACCGCCGCCTCCGGCTGGCCCGCGCCCCGGGGGGGCGGCTCGGCCAGGAACGTCGCTCCGTAGCGATAGGCGAGCTCGAAGCGCGGGTCGAGCCGGGTGGTGATCGTGACCAGGGGCTGGAGCAGCTCGAACTTCTTCTCCTTGGAGTACGCGATCTGGGCGCCGTAGTACTGCACCGTGCGAAGCCAGTAGAGGTCGGCCAGCAGCGAGCGGAACCCCGGGGCCAGGCGCCGCAGCCGGTCCCCCGAGCGGACGTACAGGACGGCACGCTCGCGGGCGTCCTGCGCCCGCAGGCGGTCGAGCTCGTCCTGGGCCCGGGGCACCAGGACGGCCAGGGCCGCCGCCACGAGCAGGGGGAGGGCCCTCACTTCAGGTCGCGGCGCGCGAACACCGCGGCCGCCCCCGTCAGGAGGAGGCCGCCGTAGGCCACCGCGTACACGGCCATCCAGGCGAGGTAGGCGGGGCTGATGGGATCGGCGTGGACCACGCGGTCCTTGAGGTCGAAGTTCGCGAAGTTCGGCAGCGCGAAGTAGACGGCCCGGGCCAGCGCGCGCGGCACGGAGGGAGCGACCTCGGGCATGTTTCGTACCACGTCGGCGAAGCGTCCCGCCAGCACCAGGCTGATGGTGCAGACCACGGCGAGCCCGGCGGAGGTCACGGCGGAGAAGAAGAGGGCGAGGGCCACGGTGAGGAGCAGGCCCAGGTAGAGGCAGGCCACGGCCTTCGCGATGTGGAGGTCCAGGGGATGGCGCGTCACGGCCAGGGTGAAGTACAGCCCGGCCGTCATGGCGGCCACGTTCACGAGCAGGGTGAGGGACAGCCCCGCGAACTTGCCCACCACGAACTCCGAGCGGCGCAGCGGCTTGGCCAGCAGCGGGTAGAGGGAGCGCCGGTCGATCTCCTTGTTGACGAGGCCCACGCCGATGAAGATGGCGATGACGGTGCCGAACAGGTCGATGGCGGCGAGGCCCAGGTCCTTGAGGATCCGGTCGTCCTGCCGGATGGAGAGGTCGCGCAGCAGGAGGCCGGAGAGGGTCATGAGCAGGGCGAAGAACAACAGGTTGTAGAGGACCCGCTCGCGGACGCTCTCGCGGTACGTGTTCATGGCCACGGCCGCGGTGCGGCTCAGTCTGCCAGCGGCCATTTCCGCCCTTCCCGGCTGGGGTCCACCTGGCTCACGAAGTAGTCCTCGAGGGACTGTCGCACCGGCTGCACGGCCAGGACGCGGCCGCCCGCGGCTTCCACCGCGTGGGCCACGGGGCCCAGGGGGACGCCGCGCGGCAGCTCCACCCGCCACCTCTCGCCGATGGCGCGGGCGCCGACGGCGCCGGGCAGGCTCTCCGCCACCGGCGCCCCGATGCCCGCCACCAGCACCTCCAGGTGGTGGTCGCCCGCGCTCAGGATCTCGTCCAGCCGTCCCGTCTTGACGAGACGGCCCTCGCGCAGCAGGGCGACGCGGTCGCACAGGCTCTCGGCGTCGGAGAGGATGTGGGTGGAGAAGAACACCGTCGCCCCGCGCTCCTTCAGGCCGGCGATCACGTCGCGGACCATGCGGCGGCCGATGGGATCGAGCCCGGACATCGGCTCGTCGAGGAAGACCAGCTCGGGCAGGTTGATCATGGCCTGGGCCAGGCCCAGCCGCTGGAGCATCCCCTTGGAGAACCGCCGCATGGCCACGCCGCCGTAGCGGGCGAGGCCGACCTGCTCGAGCAGCTGGTCGCTCCGGGCCTTGCGCTCGGCCGACGGGATGCCGAAGAGGCGGCCGGCGTAGTCGAGGTACTCGCGCGGAGTGAGGTAGTCGTAGAAGTAGGGATGCTCCGGGAGGAACCCGACGCGATGGCGCCACGCGGGATCGCCCAGCGGCCGGCCCAGGACGGAGACCGTGCCCGCGTCGGCGCGGAGCAGCCCCGCCAGGATCTTCATGGTGGTGGTCTTGCCCGAGCCGTTGGGTCCCAGGTAGCCGAAGACCTCGCCCCGCTCCACGGTCAGGTCGAGGTCGTGCAGGACGGCGTGCGGGCGGCGCCGGAGATGGCCCACCAGGTACGCCTTGCGCAGTCCGCGCAGCTCGACGGCGGGGTCGGTCATGGCGCAGAGTCTAACGTCACCGCGGAAGGCCCCGCGCAGGGACAAAAAAGGGGGGCGTGAGGCCCCCCTTTGTCCGGCGGGTCGAGCGTGCCCTAGTTGAGCGCCGGGCAGTTCGTGGTGTCGACGCGCGAGGTGGCGCAGCACGCGCCGGAGCCCGCCGAGGACCCGATGATGCCGCTGGCGTCACCGCCGAACGAGCGGACGCCCGTGCGGTTCGCGATGGCCGGGCTGGCCGCGTAGCAGAACTCGATGACCTTGTTGTTGAGGTCGGCCCCCGAGGCCTGGAACGAGCGCAGGTAGCCCGACTTGGTCAGGGCCGCCTGGGCCAGGTTCGGGTCGATGAACGTCGGCGCCGCGGCCGAATAGCCCGAGATGCAGCCGGTGGTGGACGGCGAGTTCAGGCACGACAGGGAGCCGTAGAAGCCGCTGTTGGACGACTGGAACGCCGCCTCGGCGGACACGATGGTCCGCACGTCGCCGATCGTGGCCGACTCGTTCGCGGACACACGCGCGCGGAGCAGGCTGGGAATGGCGATGGCGGCGATGATGCCGATGATCGCCACGACGATCAGCAACTCGATCAGGGTGAAGCCCTTCTCGTTTCGCATGTGAGACCCTCTCCTTTCACCCACTCCCGGATGGGTGTGCGATCCGACTCGTCAGCAAGACCGGGGCCAGGCCATTACCAGTCTAAGTTATTCATAATAAAGAACTGATGGAAGCACGCCGGACGACCGTCGGCGACACTTTTTGTCGCGCGGTGACGAAATGCGCCGGGGAACGTGAGGGCGCTCGGGCCGTGGCGGAGCCGGTCACCCGCGCCCGGGCGCCTGGGGTCGGTGAACGAAAAAAGGGGGGCGACTTTGCCCCCCTTCTCCGGA
>DATBIO010000013.1:0-9489 GCA_036556965.1 Vicinamibacteria bacterium | reverse complement strand
GACCTCGAGCGCCTCGTGGCCGGGAGGCTCCTGGACGTGGTGAAGAAGGTGGCCAAGGAGGAGCTGGAGAGCGAGAGCTGGCTTCGGCTGGTGGGTCGGCTGCGCGAGAAGAGCTACGAGGACACGCGCGTCATGGTGCTGGAGTTCCTGGACACGGACGTGTTCAACCTGTCGGCCGAGAACTGCGTCTCGTTCCTGGACCCGCTGATCGAGTCCTGGGACATCGACCTCGCGAGCTTCGGTATGGAGATCGTGCTCAACCGGCGCCTCGTCCCCGCGAATGCCAAGCGCGTGGAGTTCGTCGAGCGGGCGCCGGAGCAGGCCGTGACGGAGGAGCCCGGGTTCCAGGCCTTCCGCCGTGACGCGTCCCTGAGCGGCGACCTCACCGAGGAGGAAGCGGAGTTCCTGAAGGGGCTCCGCTTCAAGGGGAGGCGGCCGACCGCCCTCTACTACTACCGGGAGCTGCAGAGCCTCCGCGACCCGCTCCACTTCCGCCGCCCGGGGGCGGAAGAAGGCCGTCGGAGGGCCTGAGCCGGAAGGGAGGCCACGCCCGCAGGCGCGATCCCGCTCGATAAGGAAGAGAAATGGTGGGCGCTGTAGGACTTGAACCTACGACTTCCACCGTGTGAAGGTGGCACTCTACCGCTGAGTTAAGCGCCCGGCCGACGAACCGTCAGTTTAGCGGCGGCTCGCGGCCGAAATCAAGCACGCCGCGGCTCAGGGAAGGTCGTCGTCCGGCATCTCCGGCTCCTGGAAGTCCCCGCTGTGCCAGGTGCAGTACTCCTGGGGCTCGGTGCCGGCGATGAAGGACTCGGCCAGGCGCGAGGGGCAGCCCGGCCCCGCCAGCAGGCCGGTCTGCGGGTCGATCTCCGCGAAGATGACGTTGCCCGCCGGGACCGCGAAGTGCCCGGTCTTGATGCCGGCCAGGGCGCCCTTCATGAACTCGACCCAGATGGGGAGGGCGGCGCGGGCCCCCGACAGGTTGAGGGGCGTGTTGTCGTCGAAGCCCACCCAGACCACGGTCAGCAGCTCCGGGGTGAAGCCGATGAACCACGCGTCGCGCATGTCGTTGGTGGTCCCCGTCTTGCCCGCGGCGTCGGCGGTGAAGCCCATGGAGCGCGCGCCCGCCGCGGTGCCGTTGTTCATCACGCTGCGCATCATGTTGACCACGAGGTAGGCGGACTCCGCGCGGGCGACGCGCGCGGGCGGCTTCTCGTTCTGGGCGATGAGCCTGCCCTTGTCGTCGGCCACGCTGAGCACGGTCATGGGCTCCACCTTCAGCCCCCCCGCGGCCAGCACGTTGAAGGCCGCCGCCATCTCCAGGGGGGTGGCCTCGAAGGCGCCCAGGGCGGCGGAGGGGAAGGGCCGGATGCCGGGGTTCCCCGCGGTGGCCATGCCCATCTTCTTGTTCCAGAGGCGCGCCATGCGGTCGTAGCCCACCATCTCCGCGACCTTGACCGTGGCCGCGTTCAGGCTGTGGGCCAGCGCGCGGCGCAGGGTCACGTAGCCGAGGTACTTGTCCTCGTAGTTGGCCGGCGTGTACTCCTGCCGCCCGTTGTCGTAGATGAACACGGAGGGCGCGTCCTCCACCACCGTGGCCGGGGTGATGGGGGGGAGGCTCGGGTCCTCGAAGGTGGCCTCGAAGGCGGCCAGGTACACGAAGGGCTTGAAGGTGGAGCCGGGCTGGCGGCGGGCCGTGGTAGCGCGGTTGTACTGGCTGGTGCCGTAGGCGCGTCCTCCCACCAGGGCCACGATGGCCCCCGTGCGCGGCTCGAGGGCGACGAGGGCGCCCTGGACCGGCTCCTTGGACTTCCGCCGGCGCACCATCTTGTCCACCTTGGCCAGGCCGTCGGAGAGGACCCGCTGCGCGAAGGACTGCAGCGAGAGGTCGAGGCTCGTCTGCACGATCATGTTCTGGGCGGGCACGCCGCGCTGCGCGAGCTGGGCCTTGACCAGGTCCACGAAGTAGGGGGCCTCCACCGTGTCCACGGAGGGGGCCTGCACGCGCACGGGCTGGCGGGCCGCCGCCTCCGCCGTCGCCTCCTCCACGAAGCCCGCCTCCGCCATCGCGCGCAGCACCTGGTTGCGGCGCTCGGTGGCGCGCTGCGCGTGGCGGTAGGGGTTGTACGGGTTCGGCGACTGGATCATGCCGGCCAGGAGGGCGCCCTCGCCCAGGGTGAGGTTGCCGACGTCCTTGTGGAAGTACATGCGGGCCGCCTCGCCCACCCCGTGGATGCTGAAGGATCCGACCTGGCCGAGGTAGACCTCGTTGAGGTACAGCTCCAGGATGTCCGTCTTCTCCGCGCGCCGCTCGAGCACGAAGGCCAGCAGCGCCTCCTGCAGCTTCCGGCGCATGGTGCGCTCGGGGGTGAGGAAGAAGTTCTTGACCAGCTGCTGGGTGATGGTGCTGCCGCCCTGGATGTAGCTCTCCGCCCGGATGTTGCGCACGGCGGCGCCCACGATGCGGAAAGGGTCGAGGCCCGGGTGGGAGAAGAAGCGCCGGTCCTCGATGGCGAGCACGGCCTTCACCAGGTGGTCGGGCAGCTCGCGGTACTTGACCATGCGCCGCTTCTCGCGGTCGTCGCCGAAGAGGTAGGTGATGAGCTCGGGCTCCAGGGTGATGGTCGGGTAGACGCGCTTGCTGGCCAGGCCGCGCATCTCCTTGATGCGGTCCTTCTCGAAGCCCACCAGCACGGCCTCCGTGGGCCCGCCCGCTGCCCGCCGGGGGACGAAGACCACCGACTCGCGGCCCGTCGCGAAGGTGCCCTCCGCGGCCGCCCCGGGCACCTCCGCCTGCTGCTCGTACTTCAGGCCGTTGAGGACCTTCACCAGCCCCGTCACCCCCATGGGGAGGCCGACGCGCAGCAGGACGGGGCGCGCGTAGAGGCGGGCGGGCACGCCGAACCGCTCGCCCTGGAGGCGGCGGTCCACCATCACGTTGTAGCGGAGGTAGTAGTAGATGAGGACGCTGGTGCCCACCACCACGGGCAGGGTGACGAGGCTGAGCAGCGTCACCACCAGCCGCAGGCGGGCCGGGGAGTAGGTGTGGCCGCGCGAACCGGTCGGCGCGACGCGTCGCGCGGGGTAGGCCAAGCTCCATCAATTATAGTGGCGCGCGTGAAAACGCCCCTGCTCCTCGCGACCGCCGTCCTGGGCGCCGCGGCGCCGCTCTTCGCGCAGACCCGGCCCCTCCAGACGGAGACCGCCGTCACCGCCCCGGGGGGAAGCCTGGTGTTCGAGACGGGCTTCGACTTCATGGCCGACGAGCCCAACTTCCTCACCGGCGCCGAGCGCGACCGGTGGGAGGGGCCGCTGCTGCGGCTGGTCTGGTCTCCCGCCGACGCGGTCGAGATCGACCTGGAGTGGGTGGCCCGCGTGGGCGCGAGCGACGATCCCGACTTCGGCGACGTGTCCGACTGGGGCGACGTCTCCCTGCGGGCCAAGGCGCGCTTCCGCGAGGCGGGGAAGGGGCCGGCGGTGGCCGCGCGCTTCTCCGTGACCCTGCCCCAGACCAGCTTCGGCAACGGGCTCGGGCCCAACACGCTGCGCATGTCCGCGCAGCTCCTGGTCTCGCAGCCGATCGGCGGGGGCTGGCTCCACGCCAACGCGGGACTCGCCATCCAGGACGAGCCGCTGCGCGCGCACGAGCAGCGCGACTTCCTGGCCTACGGGGCGGCGCTGGAGGCGCCCCTGGGCGGCCGCCTGGCGCTGGTGGCGGAGGTGGCGGGCCTGGCCGGCAGCGGGGCGCCCGGGGCGGACGAGCATCACGAGGCGCGCGCCGGCCTCCGCCTCGGTGCCGGCCGCGTGCGCGGCGACGCCGCCGTGCGCCTCGGACTGGGCGAGGCCGACGGCGAGTGGGGCCTCACCGCCGGCCTGGCCTGGGCGATCCGCTAGGCGGGCTTCCCGCGGCCCGGGCCGGCCTGGGGGCCCACCTGGCGCAGGAGCTCCTCGAACCGCGGGTCGTCGCGCAGCGGCTCCAGACCGGGGTCCACGCCCAGCCAGACCATCCAGTGGTCGCGCTCGGCCAGCGCGCGCTCCAGGGCCGCGAAGGCCTCCGCGCGCTCGCCGAGGGCGGCGCGGACGACGGCCACGCGGTACGGGGAGATGCCGCCCGGACGCGCCTCCAGGGCGGCGAGCAGCGCCCGCGCCTCGTCGGGCCGCGCGGCGAGCGCGTACGTGCGCGCGAGGTTGGTCTCGATGAGGGGGCTGCCCGTCAGCTCCACCGCGCGCCGCAGCTCGGCCACGGCGGCGTCGAAGTCGCCCGTCTGCTCGTGGGCGAGGCCCAGCGCCCAGTGCGCGGGCGCGTAGTCCGGCTCCAGCTCCAGCGTGCGGCGGTGGGCCTCCACCTCGGGCTCGTACTGCTGGCGCAGGTAGAGGAGCAGCCCGGCGTTGGTGCTGGCGGTGAGGGAAAGGGGGTCGAGCTCCTGCGCGCGCACGATGGCCTGCCCCGCCTCCTCGAAGCGGCCGCTCATGGCCAGGAACACCGCGCTCCACTGGTGGGCCTCGGCGGAGGCGGGGGCCAGGGCGACGGCGTGGCGCAGCCCGGCCTCCGCGCCCGCCCAGTCCCAGCCCTGGAAGAGCTTCACGTAGGCGAGGGAGACGTGGCCCTCGGCCAGGGCGGGATCGCCCTCCACCGCGCGCTCCGCCGCCTGCCGCGCGCGCGGCCAGGCCTCGGCGGGATCGAGGAGGCCGAAGAGGCACAGCATGGTCAGCGTGTCGGAGAGGCCCGCCCAGGCGCGGGCGAAGGCGGGGTCGCGGTCCACCGCCACGCGGTACGCCTCGCGGGCCTTGGCCAGCCAGGCCCCCGTCAGCTTGTTCCAGAAGTAGCGCCCCTTGAGGTACGCGCGCCACGCCTCGGGGTCGTCGGTGGGATGGCTGCGCAGGGCCTCGCGCTGGGCGCCGTGCAGGGTGAGGGCGAGGGCCCCGGCCAGCCGCTCCGCCAGCGTGTCCTGCAGGAGGAACAGGCCCGCCGCCTCCTCCTCCAGGGTCTCCGCCCAGAAGACACGGCCGTCCTCCACGCGGAGGAGCCGCGCGCGGAGGCGGACGCGGGCGCCCTCGCGCTGCACCTGGCCCTCCAGCACCGCTTCCACCCCCAGCTCGCGGCCGGCTTGCACGGGCTCGCGGCCGCCGTGGGCGAGCACGGCGCCGGTGGGCCGCACCATCAGCTCGCCGATCCGCCCCAGGCGCGTGATGACGGCGTCGGCCATGCCCAGGCCCAGCGTGTCGTCGGCCTCCCCCAGCACGGCGAAGGGGAGGACGGCCAGGGAGCGCGGGCCCTCCGCGTCGCGGCGGCGCACGGGGGCCACGAAGCGGTAGCCGCGCCGCGACAGCGTCTCCACGTAGGGCCGGCCGTCGGGCTGCGCGCCCAGCGCCTTGCGTATGGCGGAGACGTTGACGCTGAGGTTGGCCTCCTCCACGAAGGTGTCGGGCCAGACCGTGCGCAGCAGCTCCTCCTTGGTGACCACGCGGCCCTCGCCCTCCGCCAGCGCGGCCAGGACCTCGAGCGCGCGGGGGGTGAGGGGCACCACCTCGCCGCCGCGCCAGAGGACCTTGCGGCGCGGGTCGAGCCGGTACGGCCCGAACTCGAGGAGGGCCGCCATCGCTGCCGCTAGTCGGCGAGGACTTCCAGCCGCACGCGTCCCGTGCCGGGGCCGATGAGCCCGATGGCGCGCGCGGCGCCGCGCGAGACGTCGATGAGCCGGCCCTTGTGGGCGGGGAAGCGGTCGTTGATGCGCACCACCGTGCTCCGGCGCGTGGAGACGAGGGTCACGCGCACGCGCGTGCCGAAGGCCCAGTCGGGATGGGCGGCGGTCAGGGCGTCCTGGTCGAAGACCTCGCCGCTCGAGGTGCGGCGCCCGTGGTAGCCGGGACCGTACCAGGAGGCGATCCCCTCCACCTTCGTGCCCGGCGCGGGGGCGTAGGCGGGAGGAAAGCGGTAGCGCTTGCCGGCGCAGCCGGCGAGGGCGGCGGCGAGGAGGAGGGCGGCCGCGACGGACCTCATTCGTCCAGCACGTCGAGGCGCACGCGGCCGATGCCGCGGCGCACGAGGCCGATCTCCGCCGCCGCCGCCCGCGAGAGGTCGATGAGCCGGCGCGTCCGGCGGGGCAGGCGGTCGTTGATGCGCACCACCACGCTGCGCCCCGAGCGCAGGCAGGTCACGCGCACCACCGTCCCGAACCGCCAGTCGTGGTGGGCGGCGGAGAGGTCCGCGGGGTCGAAGCGCTCCCCGTTCGCGGTGCGCCGCCCGGCCAGGCCCGGCCCGTACCAGGAGGCGAGGCCGGTGGCCGTGCGCAGGACGGCGGGAGGCGCGTCGCGCTGGAAGGACATGGCCGGGCACCACTCCTCGGCGGCGGGGGGAGGGCCGAGGAAGAGGGCGGCCGCAGCCGCGGCGGCGCAGGTATCGAACATTCCCTACGAAATAGTATGTACCCGCAGCATGTTCGTGGCGCCCGCGGTGTGGCTCTGCCCGGCCAGCATGAGCACGGTGTCCCCCGCCGCCACCAGCCCCTTCTCCTTCAACAGGTCCTGGCCGCGCAGGATCATCTCGTCCGTGGTCTCGTGGAAGCGCGAGAGCACCGGCTTCACGCCCCACCACAGGGCCAGGCGCCGGAACGTCTCCTCGTTGTAGGTGATGGCGGCCACGGGGGGGCGCGGGCGGTAGGAGGAGAGCAGGCGGGCGGTGGCCCCCGACTCCGTGAAGGCCACCACCAGCTTGCAGTCCAGCTCCTCGGCCACCGTGCTCGCCACGCGGGCCAGGCTGCGCGCCACCATGGAGCCCGCCCCCCCCGTGACGCGGGCGGGGGCCCGCGGACCGTAGTGCCTCTCGGTGTGGCGGGCGATGCGGTCCATGGTGGCCACCGCCTCCACCGGGTAGCGGCCCGCCGCCGTCTCCCCGGAGAGCATGATGCCGTCGGTGCCGTCGAGGATGGCGTTGGCCACGTCGGAGGCCTCGGCGCGGGTGGGGCGCGGGTTCTCGATCATGCTCTCGAGCATCTGGGTGGCGGTGATGACCACGCGGCCCGCCCCGTTGGCCATCTCGATGATCCGCTTCTGGAGGGTGGGCACCTCCTCGGTGGAGAGCTCCACGCCGAGGTCGCCCCGCGCCACCATCACCCCGTCGGTGACCTCCAGGATCTGCGGGAGGTCGTCCACCGCCTCGCGCTTCTCGATCTTGGCCACCAGGGGGGCCGTCCCGCCCAGCACGCGGATGAGGGCCTTGGCCTCCTCGACGTCCGCCGCCTGCCGCACGAAGGAGAGGGCGACGTAGTCCACGCCGTTCTTCACGCCGAAGGCGAGGTCGGCGCGGTCCTTCTCCGTCAGGGCCGGCGCGGAGAGGCGCGTGCCGGGCAGGTTCATCCCCTTGTTCGAGCGCAGTGCTCCGCCGTACACGACCGTCGTCTCCACCGTCCCCCTGCCGTCGCTGGAGGCCACGCTCAGCTCCAGGTTCCCGTCGTCGAGCAGGATGCGGTCGCCCGCGCGCACGTCGCGCGCCAGGTGGTCGTAGGTGGTGGAGATGAGGCCGGGCCGCCCCTCCACGCCCTCGTCGGTGGTGATGGTCAGCCGCTCTCCCGCGCGCAGCTCCAGCGCGCCGCCCTGGACGCGGCCCGTGCGGATCTTGGGGCCGCAGAGGTCCTGGAGGATGGCCACCGGCCTCTGCAGCGCGGGGGCGAGGCCGCGCACGGTGCGCATGACCTCCAGGTGCTCCGCGTGCTCGCCGTGCGAGAAGTTGAGGCGGACCACGTCCACCCCCGCGCGCAGCAGCCGCTCGAGCGTACGGGGGTCGCGAGAGGCGGGGCCGATGGTGGCGACGATCTTCGTGTGCCGCACCGCGGAAAGTATGGGGGATGCCCCCCAGCGCGCCAAGCCATCGCATACTGGCGGCATGACGCTCCGCACCACGGCCGCGCTCGCCCTCGCCCTCACCGGTGCCGCTACCGCCGCCGCCCAGGCCCTGGTCCCCGGGGAGCGCGTCCGCGTGGACGCGCCCGGGGTGGGGGAGGGCGTGCTGGTGGGGACGCTGCGCGCGGCGCGCCCCGACGGCCTGCGCGTGCAGATGGAGGGACGGGACTGGGCCATGGAGGTCCCCCTGCCCGCGGTGCGCGGGCTCTGGGTCAGCCGGGGCACCAGGAGCAAGGCCGCCCTGGGCGCGGTGCTGGGCGCCGCGGCGGGGGCCGCGGCCGGGTACTTCCTCTTCGACGAGGACGAGCAGGTCGATGGCCAGGGGGACGGGCGCGGCCTGGCCATGGTCTTCGGCGGCGCCGCGGGCGCCGCCGCGGGCGGGCTCCTGGGCACCGCCTTCAAGAGCGAGAAGTGGGAGCCGGTGTCGCTGGCTTCCATGCGCCCCCGCGCCGACCTCCTTCCCACTCCGTTCCGCGTCCGCCTGCGGTTCTGAGCCGCGGCCCAGGCGCCCCCCCGCCCGAAGGCGGCGCCACGGGTCGTTGACGCCTCCTGGGCCCTCTGGAACAATCGATCCCACCCCCCAAGGAGCCAGAAGGCCATGCGAAAGCCCCTTCCCTTCGCGGCCGCCCTGCTGCTGGCGGCGCCGGTCCTCGTCCACGCGCAGGACACCGTCCTCACGGGACGGGTCACGACGCGTGACGACGGCCTCCCCCTGCCCGGCGCCACCGTGGCCGTGGCGGCGCTCAACCTCACCGCCCTCTCCGACGCCGAGGGCAGCTACACGCTGACCATCCCCGCCAGCGCGGCCGGGCAGACGGTGGAGGTCGCGGCGAGCGCCCCCGGCCTGCGCGGCCAGACGTGGAAGCTGGCCGTCGCGCCGGGCGCGGTGGCCCACGACTTCGCGCTGGGCCTGAGCTTCCACGAGGAGATCACGGTGGGATCGCGCGCGCCCGGCGCGGAGGACGAGAAGGCCGTGCCCGTGGACGTCTTCACCGCGCGCGACATCCAGATGAGCGGGGCCAGCGAGACCAGCCAGGCCATCCAGCGCCTCAGCCCCTCCTTCAACTTCCCGCGCCCGACCATCTCGGACGGGGCGGACACGGTGCGCCCGGCCACCCTGCGCGGGCTGGGGCCGGACCAGGTCCTGGTCCTCGTCAACGGGAAGCGGCGGCACACCAGCGCGCACATCGTGACCAGCGGCGTCATCGGGCGCGGCACCACGGGCGTGGACCTCAACGCCATCCCCGCCTCCGCCATCCAGAAGGTGGAGGTGCTGCGCGACGGCGCCGCCGCCCAGTACGGCTCCGACGCCATCGCCGGCGTGATCAACATCGTCCTCAAGTCGGGCGCGGAGCCCTTCACCGTCACGGGAAAGGCGGGCCAGACCCTGGGCAGCTACGAGGACCTGACCGGGGCCGACCGCGACCACTCCGACGGCGAGCTGACGGAGGCCACCGGCACCTACGGCGCGCGCCTGGGCCGCGGCTCCCTCTTCGCGGCGGTGGAGTACCGCAACCGCAACGGCACCCAGCGCGCCTCGCCCGACGTGCGCGACCAGCTGGCGGCGGGGGACGCGGGCAGCAACCCGGT
>DATBIO010000012.1:0-13025 GCA_036556965.1 Vicinamibacteria bacterium | reverse complement strand
CACGAAGACCTGGGGCACCTTGTCCGCGGAGAGCTTCTTGCCGGGCAGGGCGGCCTTGACCTCCTTCCAGTTGTCGTCGGCGGGCAGCTTGCCGAAGCTCGGCGGCAGCTTCCCGGCCGCCGTCCACGGCCCCTTGAAGTCCGCGGCCTGGAGCCAGCTCTGCCCGTGGAGCAGGTAGAAGACCTTGGTGGGCTCGTGGTGGAAGAGGTCCCAGTTGGTGTTGACGGCGAACTTGAGGTCGTTCTCCTTGATGGGGCTCCAGATGGGGTCGCCGTCGACGTTCACGAGCACCGCCGGCTTGCTGCTGAAGAAGATCGTCGGCGGGTCCGCCTTCACGCCCTCGACGTTCTTGGGCATGATCTGGCTGCGGTCCACGCTCGCCAGCACGCGGTCGAGGCCGATCACGCGGTCCTCGTCCGGCATGGCCGCGGTGATCTCGTCCACGACCTCGCGCATCTGCTCCTTGGGCAGGGTGGGGAAGTTCGACTCCGTGATCTTGAGGTCGCTGAAGTTGACGAGGCGCTCGGAGACGGCGACCTTGGTGTCGGCCTCGATCTTGAGGCTGCCCAGCGCCGGCTTGGTGGCGCCCTTGGGCTCGTAGGACGCCGCGGCATAGGCGATCATGTGCCGCTGGGCGGCCCAGGTCGCGACCTGCGGCTGGTACACGACGACCTTCCCGCCGCTGGGCGTGGTGTAGCCACGCGGCCAGCCTCCGTCCGGGGGCGGCGCCGGCGCGGGAGCGGTCTTGGCCGCGGGCGTCGCCGCGCCCTTGGCGGCGGGCGGCTTGGCCGGCGGGGCGGGGGCCTTCGCCGATGGGGCCGGGCTCGGGGCGGGGGCCTGGGCGGCCAGGACGGGCGCGGCGGGTGCCAGCACCAACGAAAGCGCGGTGAGGATCGCGACCGCGGCGCGTCCGGCGAGATCTCTACGCATGCGACCTCCCATGGGCCGCCTTCGCGCGCGGCCGGGTGTCCGTCCGGGCGCGAAGGAGCAGCGGGTCAGAAGCCGAAGCCATAGTCCACGTACCAGCGCGTGCCCTCGTCGCCGTGGGCGACCGCGCCGTGGAAGACGGTGTTGAGGGTGAGCATCTGGAAGAAGATGCCGCCCCCGTAGGACGGATGCCAGGTGTCCGAGGGGTCGCCCTCGAGGAACACGCGCCCCACGTCCGCGAGGCCGAAGACCCCCCACCGCCCGGGGGCGATGAGGCGGCCACGGAACAGCCAGAGTCGCGCTTCCACGCTTCCATACAACGAGCCATCTCCCGCGAACCGGTTCTTCCGGTACCCGCGCAGGTTCCGGCTGCTCCCCACGAAGGCCGACTCGAACCAGGGGTAGTCGCCGAAGAGGCGCCGGCCCCCGGCCCTGGCCGCGACCATCGCGTGCCGGCCGACGAGATAGCCCCGCACCTCGCCTTCCACGGCCCCGAAGGCGGCCTGCGCGTCCCAGGCCTTGGGATAGTAGAACCCTTCGCCCTTGAGACGCACGCCGGAGAGCGTGGGCTTGCCGTCGGCCCGGAACTGGTCGCCCACCGTCCCCGCCAGGCGGTGGCCCCGCGTGTCGAGGTCCAGTCCGGCCTTCAGCCCGACCTGCCCGAAGTCCCCCGTGCCGTAGGGCTGGTCTGTCCCGATGAAGCCGCTCTGGTCCGGAGGGGTATGGGTCCACTTCGCTTCCGCGGCCAGGTAGCTCTCGAAGACGCGGCTGTGGGCCCAGCGCGGGCCGAGGGTGAGGCGCAGCGTGTCCGACTCCGCGTCGTAGAAGCTCTCGTCGCCATCGGGCGGCGGCGCCGAGGACGTGTCGTTGCCCGCGCCGAAGTAGTTGAGGTTCTCGAGACCCGAGGCCTGCGCGTCCACCACGAGGTAGAGCGTGGAGTTCTCCCTCCGGAACTCGCCGTCGTAGTTGAGCTTGAAGTCCTGGCGCCCCGTGCTGAACTGGAGCTGCACGGCCTGCAGGCTCGCGTACGGGAACCGCCTGAAGCCCCAGGCCTGCCGGGAGAGCCCGACGGCCAGCATG
This sequence comes from Vicinamibacteria bacterium, assembly GCA_036556965.1. GTDB lineage: Bacteria > Acidobacteriota > Vicinamibacteria > Fen-336 > Fen-336 > DATBIO01. The sequence continues at coordinate 11,018 of DATBIO010000012.1, read as the reverse complement.
AGCTCCGGGTCGGGCTCCCACCACACCTGGTACCTGGGGATCGTGCGGCTGCCCCAGTCGCGCCACTCGAGCCACGGCGTCTCCTTGGGCTTGGCCGGCCGGCGCTCCCAGGGGCGCCGGTCCGCCCGTGTGCGCGGGCCCTTGGCGACGGTGGCGGGCTCCTCGAGGTCGTAGAAGCGCGTCCCGCCGCTCCGCGACTCGTCGAGCACGTCGGCTCCGGCGCCCGCGACCACGCGCAGGGTGATGGGCCCTCCCGCGGGACCCTCGGTGGCCACCCGGTCCGCGCCCGCGTAGACGTAGACGCGTACCTCGCTCGTCTGGCGCGGGTCGAACGTCCGCCGGAACCAAGGCTCGCGCGCGGGGTCCGTGGCCAGCTCCACGAGGAGCCGCCCGTCCGGGAAGCGCTGCACGCTCAGGCGGTCCGCCCCGTCGGTCCCGTGGATGTCCACCTTGCGGGCGAGGCGGCGGTAGTACTCGGCCGCCGCCGCGTGCAGGGTGTCGCGCCGCTTCCGGAGCGCCGCGGCCAGGTCGGGCCCGTCGAGGGCGTGCCACTCCGGCGGCAGGCGCCGGACCGCGTCCTCGATCACGGCGTCGGTGAGGCGCGCGGCCAGGTCGGCGGCCGCGGCTTCGAAGGCCGGGAGGTCCATCTCCGACAGGAGCCAGCGGTCCACCTCGCTGCCCTGGGCCATGAACCCCTCGAAGTTGCGATAGTGGTCGGTCCACTCCATGAACTTCGGGTGGGTGGCGCGGGCGGTGGCCAGGAGCAGGCCTCCGAACTTCGAGAAGGCCTGGTCGCGGTCCTCGGGCAGGGGCTCGAACGGCAGACCCTCCCCCCCGCGCAGCCAGCGCCACTGCCGGTTGTGGCGGTCCCAGTCGCCGATCCAGAGGTCGAAGAGGCGTGCCCGCAGGAGGGCGCGCCCATCCACCCGCGCGGTGCCTTCCAGGTGCCGCATCCAGAGGTCGCTGGTGGACAGTATCTCGGTGGCCCCGGCGAAGCCTGGCGTTCCCTCGCCCGCGGCCTGGGGGTACTCCTCGATGGTGCCCGGCTGCTCCGCGAAGGTCTTCCCGAACTCGCCCAGGGCGGGGTCGTCGGGCATGAAGACGTAGCGCGGCGTCGTGTGCAGGATGCCCGCCGCCTCGGCCAGGGGCGGCACCACGAACCCGATCCCGGGATGGTTGGCCGTGGTCGCGTCCTGGAAGAGGCTCGCGGGCACGCTGTCCTTCCACTCCGGGGGCAGGATCCGCGTGGGGTCCTTGTCCAGCGTGCGGAAGGTGTAGCTCCTCCCGTCCCGTCCCGCCAGCGCCAGCCCTATGCTCTGCATGGAGCCGACCTGTCGTACCGGGCGGAGCCCGCCCGCGAAGGTCGAGAGGTCCAGCACCGGGAAGTCGATGGGGGTGACCCAGAGCTTCCGGTAGCCGGAGCCCATGAAGACGTTGTGCACGGCCGAGGTGTCGTAGCCGGCCCGCCCCGCCGCGACGCGGCGCGTGGAGCCCTCGGCGGCGGGCGCGTCGCCGGGCAGGAGGAGCCCGCCCACGTGGACCACTGCGAGCAGGATCACCGCCATGGGGCGGCCGCGGCGGGCACCGCCCGGTCGCCCGGGAGGTCGTTCTCGATGCGCGTGGCTTGCAGGGACAACGGACCGCTCCTTGGGCCGGCGCCCTCGCGGGCGGGGCCGTCGCGGAGACACGCCTCCGCCCGGGACGACGACCCCTAGAACGTAGCTCCGACCGGGCCTGGGGACTATCCGAAAACTGCGCGAGGGCATGGGCCGCGGCCCGGAGGCCCCGGGAGGCGCCGCCTGGGCCCGGGGGGGGAGCCGGATGCAACAGTAACTTACCCGGCTGCTACTTCCGCGGGGCGCCGCGGCCGGCCAGGATGCGCGAGGAGGCGGCTGCGCGTACCATCCCGCCAACGCGAGGAGGACACATGACCCAGCCTGTCTACATGCTGCTGGCCCTGGCGGCCCTGGCGCCGGCCGCCCAGATGCAGCCGGCCGCCGACCTCTCGGTACACAGCGTCCGGAAGCCGGGCTTCGAGATGCGCTTCGTGGACTTCCACTGGCGGCCCGAGCTGTTCGAGGCGATGGAGAAGGGCGGCAGCGCCCTGCCCGAGGCCCAGCGCAACTGGATGCTGGCGCGCATCGTGACCACGGCCCCCTTCACCCTGGAGGGGACGAAGGTGCCGGCCGCGAACTACGCCCTGGCCCTCTGGCCCAACCTCGACGGGAAGGGCCTCGCCCTCGAGCTGCGCCGCGTGGACATGCGGGACGTCCTGGTGCGCGACGTGATCGCGCCCGCCCCCGAGGGAACCACGGTGTACAAGGCCCCGGCGCGCTTCGAGACCACCACGGACACCGTTCCCCGGCTCGCCCTCCAGGTGGGCGAGGGCGAGGGGTCGCTCAGCCTCGAGGTGCGGTACGGGAACCGCCGGCTGCCGCTGACCTTCGTCCGGTAGGCCGCCGCGTCCGCCGACCGTGGAGGCGTGAGCGTGGCGCCGCTCAGGAGGGTGGCCGCCGACCTGCTCGTCACCCTCGGTGTGGTCGCCCTCGCGCTGGGGGCGATCCTGAGCGTCGCCCGGCGCGCGCTCTTCTACCCGGACGCCTTCGCCGAGCGCCTGGCCGCCAGCCTGGCCGACCCGCGCGTCGCCGACTTCGTCGCGGACCGTGCGGCGAGCGCCGTCATCAAGCAGGCCCCGGACGTGACGGCTTTCCGGCCCCTGATCGTGGCCACCGCGCGCGGCGCCGTGTCCTCCTCGAGCTTCCAGGCCATGGTGCGGACGGCGGCGCGCGTGACCCACCGCGGCCTCTTCTCCGAGGGGGGACGGACGGTGATGGTCTCGGTGCCCGACGTGGGCGTGATCCTGCGGAGCGCCCTCGCGCGGGCGAACCCCGACCTGGCCGAGAAGGTGCCCATCCGGGTGCAGGGCGCCCTCGCTTCCTTCGGGCAGGGCGGCGTGGACCGCCTGGCCCTGAGGCTCTGGGACGTGTCGCGGAGGTCGCAGTGGCTGGCCGCCGGGCTGGGGTTCGGCGGCGTGCTCCTCGCCGCCGCCGGCGTGCTCCTGGCCCGGAGCCCGCGGCGGGCGCTGGGACGGCTCGGGCTCGACCTCCTCGTGGCGGGAGTGGCGCTGCTGCTCCTCGGGCCGGCGGGCCGGATGATCGTGGGAGGGCTGCCGCAGGACGAGCTGGCGAAGCGGGCGGCGGCCGGCCTGTGGGACGCCTACACGGGCGCGCTGCGGGCCTGGGCTCTCGTCCTGGGCGGCGTGGGGATCGTGCTCCAGGCCGCAAGCCAGTCGCTGGCCGCCCGCTTCGACCCCATGCAGACGGCGAGGAGGGTGGCGGCCTGGCTCGAGGCGCCGCCCGGGGCCACCCGGGACCGCCTCCTGCGCGGCGCCGTGCTGGCCGGGGCCGGGAGCTTCGCCGTGCTCCGGCCCGCCGCCACCGCATCGGCGCTGATCGTCGTGGGCGGAGCGCTGCTGGCCTTCGTGGGGCTGCGCCAGGTCTTCGAGGCGGTGCCCCGGGCGGTGGCCGACGCGCCCTCGGCGGGTCCGGCGGAGGCGGCCCGGAAGGCCGGCCTCCGGGTGGCGGTGGTGCTCGCCCTGGCCGCGATCCTGGCCGCCGCCGTCGCCTGGCTGGCGAGGCCGCGGCCGGCGCCCTCCTCCCTGGCCGACGACGCCTGCAACGGCGCGCCCGCCCTCTGCGCGCGCCGGCTGGACGAGGTCGTCTTCCCCGCCACCCACAACTCCATGTCGTCCGCCGACGTGTCCGACTGGCTCTTCCCGCAGCAGGAGCGCGGCATTCCCGCCCAGCTCCAGGACGGGATCCGCGCCCTGCTCCTCGACGTGCACTACGGGATCCCCGTGGAGGGCCGCGTGAAGACCGACCTCGACAGCGAGACGACCTCCCGCGAGAAGCTCGAGGAGGCCGTGGGCAAGGAGGCGGTGGAGGCGGCCATGCGCATCCGCGACCGCCTGGTGGGCAAGGAGGAGGGAGCGCGCGGCCTGTACCTCTGCCACGGCTTCTGCGAGCTGGGGGCCCTCCCGCTCGCGGACGCCCTGCGGCGCGTGCACGAGTTCCTGGTGCACAACCCGAACGAGGTCCTGGTGCTGGTGGTGGAGGACTACGTCGCGCCCCAGGACCTGGCGCAGGCGTTCGCGGAGAGCGGGCTGGAAGGCCTGGTGTACCGCGGAGCGCCGGGCCCGCCCTGGCCCACGCTGCGCGAGATGATCGACGCCGGCGAGCGCGTGCTCGTGCAGACCGAGTCCGGACGGCCGGGCGTCCCCTGGATCCACTCCGCCTTCCAGCTCATGCAGGAGACGCCCTACCGCTTCAAGCAGCCGTCGGAGATGGCGTGCGCACCCAACCGCGGCGGCACCGCCGGCTCGCTCTTCCTGATGAACAACTGGATCGACACCACCCCCGCGCCCAAGCCCAGCAACGCGGCCATCGTCAACGCCTACGCCGCGCTCCTCGCGCGCGCGAGAGCCTGCCAGGCGGAGAGGGGGAAGCGGCCCACCGTGATCGCGGTGGACTTCTACCGCACGGGCGCCCTCTTCCAGGCGGTGCGGACCCTCAACGGCGTGGGGGAGGGCGCCCCGCGATGAGCGCCCGCCGGAGCCGCAGCCGCGGCTCGCAGTTTCGGGATAGCCACCCGGGCCTCTCCCGGTAGAGTTGCGATCCGTGGGAGAGACAATCGGTCCCCGAAGCGGGCCCCCCCCGGGGAAGGGCGCCCTCGTCCCCGCCGTGGCCTGGCTGGCGCGATACGAGCGCCCGTGGCTGAGGGCCGACGTGGTGGCGGGTCTCACCACCGCCGCCGTCGTCATCCCCAAGGCGATGGCCTATGCCACCATCGCGGGGCTTCCCGTGGAGGTCGGCCTCTACACCGCGCTGGTGCCGATGGCCGTCTACGTGATCCTCGGCACCTCGCGGGTCTTGAGCGTCAGCACGACCACCACCATCAGCATCCTCTGCGGGAGCGCCCTCGGCGCCGTGGTTCCCCAGGGCGAGAGCGCCGCCCTGGCCACCGCCTCCGCCACCCTCACCCTGATGGTGGGCGCGATCCTGGTCCTCGCGCGCGTCCTGCGCCTCGGCTTCGTGGCCAACTTCATCTCCGAGCCCGTCCTCGCCGGCTTCAAGGCCGGCATCGGGCTGGTCATCGTGGTCGATCAGGCGCCCAAGCTCCTGGGCCTCCACTACGACAAGGCGGGGTGGTTCCGCGACATCGCCGCGCTGGTCCGGCACCTGCCGGACACCTCGTTGCCGACGCTGGCCGTCGGGGCCGCCACCCTCGTCGTGGTGTTCGGCCTGGAGCACTTCGCGCCCCGCCTGCCCTCGCCCCTCCTCGCCGTGGGGGGCGGCATCGCGGCCTCTGCCTTCCTCGGCCTCCAGGCATCGGGGGTCGCGGTCGTCGGGCACATCCCGGGGGGGCTTCCCGGTCTGGTGCGGCCGGACCTCGGGCTCCTCGAGGCGCTCTGGCCGGCGGCGGTGGCCATCGCCCTCATGAGCTTCACGGAGACGATCGCCGCCGGGCGCGCCTTCACCGCGTCCGGTGAGCCGCGGCCCGATCCCAACCAGGAGCTGGTGGCCACGGGGGCGGCGACGCTGCTGGGCGGCCTCGTGGGCGCCATGCCCGCGGGGGGCGGCACGTCCCAGACGGCGGTGAACCGTAAGGCGGGGGCGCGCACGCAGGTGGCCGCGCTCGTGACCGCGGCGGTGACGCTGGCCACCCTGCTCTTCCTGGCGCCGCTCATGGGGCTGATACCCCAGGCCGCGCTGGCGGCCGTGGTCATCGCGACCTCGGTGGGCCTGGTCAGCCCGGCGGACTTCCGCGCCATCCGCCGGGTCCGGACGGTGGAGTTCCGCTGGGCTCTCGTCGCGTGCGTGGGCGTGGTGCTGCTCGGCACCCTGAAGGGGATCCTCGCCGCCGTCGTGCTGTCCATGCTCAGCCTGCTGCACATGGCCAACAACCCGCCCGTCTACGTGATGCGGCGCAAGCGGGGCACCGACGCCTTCCGGCCGGAGTCGGCCGAGCACCCGGACGACGAGTCCTTCCCCGGGCTCCTGATCCTGAGGACGGAGGGCCGCGTCTACTTCGGGAACGCCCAGAACATCGGCGACGGCATCTGGCCGCTGGTCCTCGCCGCCCGGCCGAGGGTCCTCCTGCTCGATTGCGGCGGGATCCCGGGCTTCGAGTTCACCGCGCTGAAGATGCTGGGGGAGGCCGAGGCGAAGCTGCGGGAGCAGGGGATCGAGCTGTGGCTCGCCGCGCTCAGCCGCGAGGCCCTGGAGATGGTCCGGCGCACGCCCCTCGGCGAGCGGCTGGGCGAGGAGAGGATGTACTTCACCGTCCCGCAGGCGGTCGAGGAATACGTCGGCCGCCGATCCCTCGCCCCATAGCCTCCGGCGTCGTCGAAGCGCCCAGGAGACCGTTCAGTGGTGCAGTTTCCGGATAGCCGGTCGAGCGGCGGCCCTATATCCTTCGGCCCAGGAAGGGGATCGCGACACCCTGCGCCACCCGTGCCGGCGGTGGGGCTGAAGGAGAGGAGCGGCCGAAGTTGGCCGCGGGAGGCGGAGCGCTGCCCGAGCACATCGTGATCGCCGACGCCCGGAGGCAGGGCCGGGAGGCGCTCGACCAATTGGAGGCCCGATGTCGCGCCGCCGGCTTCCTCGAGCCCGTCGTGCTCGAGCTGCGCCTGGTCGCGGAAGAGGTGCTGACCAACATCGCGAGGCACGGCTTCGAGCCGGGGGAGATGCCCGTGGTCGAGCTGCTCGTCTCCCTCAGCGACGCCGCCGCCGTGCTCGAGTTCCGCGACCAGGGGAGGGCCTTCGATCCCCTGGCCCAGCCTCCCTCCGACCTCGACGCGCCGCTGGAACAGCGACCGCTGGGAGGGCTGGGCCTGACGCTGGTACGTGCCCTCGTCGAGGAGGCGCGCTACGTTCGGGAAGGCCCCACCAACGTGCTGCGCCTCGTCAAGCGGATGGGGGGGCGGTGACCCTCCGCGAAGCGACCGCGCTCCGGTGGGCCCACGAGAGGGGGGCAACATGGCGCTGAGCATTCGACTCGAGGAAGGGCGCTCGTTCACCAAGACGCTGCACCTGGCGGGGCGGCTCGATGACGAGACCGCCGCGGCACTGGACCGCGAGCTGGACCGGGTCCTGGAGTCCGCGGTCAAGGCATTGGTCTTCGACCTGGACGGCCTCGAGTACACCACGAGCGCCGGCCTGCGTGCGTTCCTGCGTGCCCAGAAGAGCATGAGCCAGCGCGCGGGCACGGTGCTGTTCGTGAACCTCCAGGCCCCCGTGCAGAAGGTCTTCGACATCGCAAGGGCCGCCGACCTCGCCACGGTCTTCCGGAACGTCCAGGAGCTGGACGCCTACCTCGACGTGATGCAGAGGAAGGCGCGGGAGGAGCCCCGGTGAAGGCGCGGGGGCGAGGGTCCTCCGTGGAGAGGGTGTCGGCTGGGGCGCGGAAGGAGGACGGTGTCCTCCCGGCGGCGTCGCCATGACCATGACCATCGCCCGGCGCATCCTGCTGCTGGCCGCGGTGAGCCCGCTGGTGCTGATCTCCCTGGGCGTGTTCAGCCACCTCGAGCTGAAGCGGATCGAGTCGCGCAGCCGGTTCGTGGCGGAGAACCAGGTCCCGAGCCTCTCCACCCTGGGGCACGTCTCCCGCGTCTTCGAGGAGATGCGGGTCGCCCTGCGCGACCACGTGCACGCGACGGACACGGCGGGACGAGCCAGCGCCCGCGAGGCGCTGGCCGCCCGCGGGAGCGAGCTCCGCGAGCGGTTGCGGCAGTATGCCGACACCCTGGTGTCGGACGACCGCGACCGCAGGCTGCTCGACGAGTTCCGGACCTCCAACGCCGAATGGGCCTCCGCGGCGGCGGAGGTGATGGCGCTGGCGGACGCCGGCAAGCACGACGAAGCGTCCGCGACGCTGGCCAGCCCCCGCGTGGCCGCGCTGGGAGCGCACGCGGGCAGCGCGCTTCACGCGTGGATCGCCCACAACGAGGCCCTGGCCACCCGCGCGGGCGAGGCCGCCATCTCGAGCCTGGAGGATGCACGCCGGCACTCGCGGCTGGCCCTCGTCGTCGCCCTCGTCCTGTCGGGCGGGCTCGGCCTGCTGACTTTCCTCCGGATCGTGCACCCCGTGCGCGCCCTGCAGGGCGCGGTGGAGTCCATCGTCGGCGGCGACTTCGGGGTGGCGGTGCCTTTCACGCGGGCGGCGGACGAGACGGGGTCCCTGGCGCGCTCGATCGACGTCCTCCGGCGTGGGGCGGGGGCCATGGAGGACCAGCGCTGGATCAAGACGCACGTGGCCGCCATCACCGGGGGCCTTCAGGAGGCGGCCACCGTCGCGGAGTTCGGCGAGAGGCTGCTCTCCGGCCTGGTGCCGGCGCTGGGTGGGGGCGCGGCGGCCTTCTACGCCCTGGAAGCCGGCGAGACACGCCTGCGCCGGAGCGCGCATTACGGCCTCGCGGGGGCCGCCTCCTCCCCGGAGGGGATCGTGCTGGGGGAGGGCCTCGTCGGCCAGTGCGCGCGCGAGGGCAGGCGCGTGCAGCTCGCCGGGCTGCCCCCGGAATACCTGCGCCTCACCTCTGGCCTCGGCGGGGCGGCGCCGGCGCAGGCCGTGGCCTGGCCCGTCGTCGCGCGCGACGCATTGCTCGCCGTGGTCGAGGTCGCCTCCTTCCGCGCGCTGGGCGCGCGGGAGCAGGCCCTCGTCGAGGAGCTGCTCCCCGGCGTGGCCCTGAGCCTGGAGGTCCTGCAGCGCAACCTGCGCACGCAGGAGCTCCTGGTGCAGACGCGCGACCAGGCGGAGGAGCTGGAGGCGCAGCAGGCCAGCCTCCGGCGCAACCAGGAGGAGCTGCGCGAGACGGAGCAGTTCTTCCGCAGCGTGCTCGAGCTGGCCCCGGACGGGCTGCTGGTCGCCGACGGGGAGGGTGTCATCCGTCTGGCCAACGCCCGGTGCGAGTCGCTCTTCGGCTACGGCCGCGCGGAGCTCGTGGGCCGCCCCGTGGAGATGCTGGTGCCGGAGGACTTGCGCGCCCGCCATCCGGGCCTGCGCGCCGCGTTCCACGAAGCCGCGTCCTCCCGCGCCATGGGCGCCGGCCGCGAGCTGCGCGCCCTGCGCAAGGACGGCACGCTCTTCCCCGTGGAGATCGGGCTCAGCCCGCTCCCCGCGCGGCAGGGGGCCGAGGCCCAGGTCGCGGTGTCCGTGCGCGACGTCACGGAGCGCCGGGAACAGGAGATCGCCCTGCGGGAGGCCAAGGGCAAGGCCGAGGAAGCCACCCAGATGAAGTCCATGTTCCTGGCCAACATGAGCCACGAGATCCGCACGCCCATGAACGCCATCATCGGCCTGTCCCACCTGGCCCTGAAGACCGACCTCACGGCCAAGCAGCGGGACTACGTGGGCAAGATCCACAACGCGGGGACCTCGCTCCTCACCGTGATCAACGACATCCTGGACTTCTCCAAGATCGAGGCGGGACGCCTGGACGTGGAGACGGTCCCCTTCACCCTCGACCAGGTGATCCACCAGGTGGCGGTGGTCACCGGCCAGAAGGCCCACGAGAAGGGGCTGGAGTTCCTGGTGGACGTCCCCCACGACATCCCCCAGGGCCTCGTGGGCGACCCGCTGCGCCTGGGCCAGGTCCTCACCAACCTCGTCAACAACGCGGTCAAGTTCACCGAGCAGGGGGAGGTCCGCCTGCGCGCGGAGCTCCTGGAGCAGACGGGAGAGAAGGTCAAGCTGCGCCTCTCCGTCCGCGATACGGGCATCGGCATGAGCCCCGAGCAGGTGGCCCGGCTCTTCCGTCCCTTCACCCAGGCGGACATGTCCACCACGCGCAAGCACGGGGGCACGGGCCTGGGCCTCACCATCTCCCGCCGCCTGGTGGAGCTGATGGGCGGGCAGATCTGGCTGGAGAGCACGCCGGGCGAGGGCAGCACCTTCATCTTCACGGCCTGGTTCGGGCTGGGCGCGTCCAGCCGGCGCCTGGTGCCCGCGCGGCTCATGAGCCTGCGGGCCCTGGTGGTGGACGACAACCCCGCCGCCCGCGAGATCCTGGGCGAGGCGCTGGTGGGAGTGGTGGCGCGCGTGGACGCGGTGGGCGGGGGGGCCGAGGCGGTGGCCGCCGTGAGCCAGCAGGACGCGTCCGCGCCCTACGACGTGGTCTTCATGGACTGGCGCATGCCGGACCTCGACGGCCTGGAGGCCACGCGCCTCATCAAGCAGGACCCGGCCCTCCGCCATCCGCCCGCGGTGGTGATGGTCACCGCCTTCGGCCGCGAGGAGGTGCGCGACGAGGCGGAGCGGCTCGACATCGAGGGCTTCCTGCTCAAGCCCGTCACCAAGTCCATGCTCGTGGACACGCTGGTGACCCTCTTCGGCCCCGCCCGCGCGGAGACCGCCGGCGCCAGCGCGGAGGCCGGGGAGCGCGGCGTCCGCCTGGACGGCCTGCGCGTGCTCCTGGTCGAGGACAACGAGATCAACCAGCAGGTGGCCACCGAGCTCATCGAGGGCGTGGGGGGCCGCGTCACGGTTGCCGGCGACGGGCGCCAGGCCGTGGAGCGCCTCGAGCAGGCCGGCGATCCCCTTCCCTACGACGTGGTCCTCATGGACATCCAGATGCCGGAGATGGACGGCTACCAGGCCACCGCCCGCCTGCGCGCCCAGCCGCGCTTCGCGAGACTGCCCATCGTGGCCATGACCGCGCACGCCACCGTCGAGGAGAGGCAGCGCTGCGTGGCCGCGGGGATGAACGACCACGTGGCCAAGCCCATCGACCCCTCCGCGCTCTACGACGTGCTGGGCCGCTGCCGCGACGGCGCCCGCGCGCTCCCCGCCGGCGCGCCGGCCCCCGCCCCGCCCGCTCCCGGGGCGGTGCCCGAGGTGGAGGGCCTCGACGCCGCGCAGGGGCTGCGCCGCGTGGCCGGCAACCTGAAGCTCTACGCGCGGCTGCTGCGGCAGTTCGTAGAAGAGCACGCCGGCGATGCCGCGCGCATCCGCGACAGCCTGTT
>DATBIO010000011.1:0-9817 GCA_036556965.1 Vicinamibacteria bacterium | reverse complement strand
GTCGACCTGGGCCAGGTTGAAGGACCAGCCCCAGGGCGCGAAGGCGTCGTTGAGGACGTCGATCTGCGCGTTGATCTGCGAGTCCGGGATGTCGCCGTTGGCGATGCCGGTGCCGCGGTTGATCACGTGGAAGTACACGTCGATGGCCCCGCCGGTGAGGCTGCTCTCGCCGACCGCCGCGCGCGCGGCCATGCGGGAGGCGACGAAGGACTCGATGGACGCCCGCTGGGCCGCGTCGTGGTCCCTCACCGCGCAGCGGCGGCCGCTCTCCACGAACTCCTTCTGGCTCTGCCACTCCACGCCGCCGAACTTGAATGGCTGCTCACTCTTTCCGCCCTCGGCGGCCGAGACCACGCCGGCGGCGACCGGGGCGACCAGACAGCCCATCAGTAAAATCACCCGCTTTGCTGACATCCGTCCCTCCTCCAAGGCCGAGCGCGAACCTCCGGCGGCAGGGGGGGACACACCTGCAAAGCGGCCGGCTGGTCCTCTCGCTTTGGCTGTTTGATTGGTTAGAGTCGGGGGGGTCGCGCTTTGCTCAGTCGCCCGGGCGGAAAAAAGGCGATGGTGCGCTACATCACATTGGGGATCTTCGCCGCCGCCACCCTCGGGCTGGCCCTGCTGGTGGAGCCGGTCCCGAGCTGGTACTACCACCTGGCCTGGTGGTCGTACATCGGCTTCCTCGACGACGTGAACCACCGGCGGTCGGGGCGCTCCCTTCTGCGGCGGCCGCGCCGGCTGGCCTGGCTGGGCGGCGTCTCCGTCGCGTGGTGGACCCTCTTCGAGGCCCTGAACCTGCGGCTCGGCAACTGGTACTACGTCATGGACCACGCGTCGCCCTGGGTGAGCTGGCCGGCCGGGGTCCTGGCCTTTGCCACCGTCCTGCCCGGGCTGGTGGTGACGCTCACGTTCGTGGAGGACGCCGGGTGGGGGCGATCGGTGCACGTGCCGCGGCTGGCCTGGGGTCCTGGCGGGGACGCCCTCTGCGCGGCGCTGGGGCTCGCCTGCCTCGTGCTGCCCCTGGCCTGGCCCCGGTACTTCTACGCGGTCACCTGGGCCTGGGCGGCTCTCCTGCTGGAGCCGTGGAACCGGCGGCACGCGCGGCGCAGCTACCTGCGCGACCTGGAGCACGGGGAGGCGGGGCCGCTCCTGCAGGCGCTGGCCGCCGGCCTCGCCTGCGGGGTGCTCTGGGAGGCGTGGAACTACTGGGCACGGACGAGGTGGATCTACACCGTGCCCTTCTTCGATGAGCTGAAGCTCTTCGAGATGCCGCCCCTCGGCTTCCTGGGCTTCCCGCCCTTCGCCGTGGCTTCCCTGGTGCTGGTGCGGTTCCTGCGCGCGGCGGGGGAGCGCTGGGCGGTCCCCTCCCCGGCGCGTCTCGTGGCCTGGGCGGTGACCGCCGGCCTGGTGACCCTGGTGTTCGCGACCACTGACGCCACCGTGGACTCCCTCTACGTGCCCACGCGCCGGCTGCGCGCGCTGGAGCCCGAGGTGCGCGAGCGCCTGGCGGACCTTGGCCTCGTCAGCCCCGAGCGCGTGGCGCGAGCCCTGGCCGCCGAGGAGCCGCGCGCGCACTGGGCGGGGCGCAGCGGCCTCTCCGCGGAGCGGCTCGCCCGTGCCCAGCGCGCGGTCCGCCTCGTGCTGCACGAGGGCCTGGGCGACGCGCGGGCCGTGCAGCTGCGCGCGCTCGGCATCGACAGCGTGGAGCGGCTGGGCGCCTGGGAGCCGGAGGCCCTGGCCGCGGCGCTGCGGGCGGCCGACCCCCGCGCGCCCCAGGCCCGCTTCCTGGAACGGCGGGCGCGGGTCTGGGTGGGCTCGGCGCCCCGGCCCGCGGCGGAGGACCGGCCCGACTAGTCGTTGTCGAAGGGATGGGGAGGCCGCGTGGGGTCGGTGGCCGCGCGCCGCTTGGCCTCCTCGAACTTCCGCTCCAGGATGTCCTTCTGGTTCCGCGTGGCGTTCACCGACCGCGCGAACTTCTCGTCGAGCTGGCTGCGGCGGCTGTGCACCTGGTCCAGGAGCTGGTCGAAGTCCCGGGCCGGCTCCTTCTTCTTGTCGAGCCAGACCACGGCGCCCGTCTCCGGGTCCACCTTGAGGAGGGCGCTGCAGCAGGGACAGGTGACGTCGAGCGCCTCGGGCATGCCCGATTGTCCGCCCATGGTCGGGGGGCGGCAAGCCGCCCGGCTACTTGAAAGTGAAATCCGATTCCATCTATACTGCCCCCGGTCGACGCCATGTCCTGCACCATCCATCCCGCGGGCCCCGAGGCATCCCGCCCGCGCACCATGACCCGCTGCGAGTGTGCCGAGGTTTCCTTCCAGGAGATCGCCGGCCGGATGGTCGCGGGAGGGGAGACCTTCGAAGAGGCCACGCGGCAGACGGGCTGCGGCCAGACCTGCACGGCCTGCCTGCCGGACCTGCGCGCCTATCTCCGAGCGCTCAGCACCCGCTGAGCTTTCCGCCGCGCCCCGCAGCGGCTAACATTCCGGCGGCCGTCCACCGGGAGGCGCTATGAAGGGTCACGCCGAGGTCATCCAGGTGCTCAACGACGTGCTCAGCGCGGAGCTCACCGCCATCAACCAGTACTTCATCCACGGGGAGATGTGCGGGAACTGGCGCTACATGCGGCTGGCCAAGCACTCGCGCCAGGAGTCCATCGAGGAGATGAAGCACGCCGAGCAGCTGATCGAGCGCATCCTGTACCTCGAAGGCGTGCCCAACATGCAGAAGTACATGAGGATCAACGTGGGCCAGGACGTGCCCGCGCAGCACACGTTCGACCTGGACCTGGAGCGTGACGCGGTGAGCCGGCTCAACAAGGGCATCGAGACCTGCCGCGCCAGGGACGACAACGGCAGCCGGCTCCTGCTGGAGAAGATCCTCCACGACGAGGAGGGCCACATCGACTGGCTGGAGGCCCAGTTCCAGCAGATCAAGGACATGGGCCTGGAGAACTACCTCGCCCAGCAGATCGAAGGCTGACGCGGCGGCCGTGGCCGCGCCCACCTCGCGCATCCCGCTCAGCCTGCCCTTCTTCGACGAGGCGGAGACCGCGCGCTGCGCGGAGGCGCTGCGCGGCCCCCTCTCCGGCAACGGGCCCTTCGGCCAGAAGGTGGAGGCGCGCCTCTCCGCGCTCCTGGGCGGAAGCCGCGTGCTCCTCACCACCTCCTGCACGCACGCCCTGGAGATGGCCCTCCTGGCCCTCGGCATCGGGCCCGGGCAGGAGGTGGTCTGCCCCTCGTTCACCTTCGTCTCCACCGCCAACGCCGTGCTCCGGGTGGGGGCGCGCCCCGTGTTCGCCGACATCGAGGAGGAGACCCTCGGCCTCGACGTGGCGGACGTCGAACGGCGTCTCTCTCCGCGCGCGGCCGCGCTGCTCCCCGTGCACTACGCGGGGATCGCGCCGGACATGGAGGGGCTCGGCGCCCTGGCCCGCGACCGGCGGCTCAAGGTGGTGGAGGACGCCGCCCAGGGCCTGTTCGCCTCCTACCGTGGGCAGCCCCTGGGCACGCTGGGCGACGCGGGCTGCTTCAGCTTCCACGCCACCAAGAACGTGACCTGCGGGGAAGGGGGGGCCATGGCCACCTCCGACCCGGAGCTGGCCGCGCGCGCGGAGATCGTGCGCGAGAAGGGCACCAACCGCGGGGCCTTCATGCGCGGCGAGGTGCAGAAGTACACCTGGGTGGCGGAGGGCAGCAGCTACGTGCTCTCCGAGATCCTGGCCGCGGTGCTCGACGCGCAGCTGGACAAGGCGGAGGCCATCCAGTCCCGCCGCGCCGCGGTGTCCGCGCGGTACCGCGCGGAGCTGGCGGCCTGGGCGGAGCGCCATGGGGTGCGCCTGCCCGCCGCTCCCCCCGGCCGCGAGGACCCCCACCACATCTTCCCCATGCTCTTCCCCGACGAGGCGGCGCGCGACCGCGCCATGGACCACCTGCACGCGGCGGGGGTGGGAGCGGCCTTCCACTACGTGCCCCTCCACAGCTCGCCCTTCGGCCGCAGCCTCGGCGTGAGCGACCCCCTCCCCGTCACGGAGCGCGTCTCGCGCACCCTGCTGCGCCTGCCCCTGCACCCGGGCCTGGGCGCGGAGGAGGTGGACCGCGTGGTGGCGGCGGTGCGCGCCTCGCTGTGAAGCCGGCCCCCTGGCTGAGCCTGGTGCTGGCCTGCTACAACGAGGAGGAGATCCTCCGCGAGAGCTTCGCCGAGATCGTGCAGTCCCTGCGCGGCCTGGGCCGTCCCTTCGAGGTCATCTTCGTCGACGACCGCAGCCAGGACCGCACGCGCGAGATCATCCGCGACCTGGTGGCGGAGCACCCCGACCTCGACCTCACCGTCATCCTGCACGAGACCAACAAGGGACGGGGAGCGACCGTCACCGACGGCTTCCGCGCCGCCCGCGGCGAGATCGCCGGCTTTCTCGACGTGGACCTCGAGGTGCACAGCCGCTACATCCCCTCCCTCGCCCTCGCCATCGAGAAGGGGGCGGACGTGGCCACCGTGCGGCGCATCTACGCCTTCCAGGCGCGCTCCCTCGACCGCTACTTCATGAGCCGCGGCTATTCCGCCCTCGTGCGGCGGCTGCTGGCGGTGCCCCTGCGCGACACGGAGACGGGCTACAAGTTCTTCCGCCGGAGCACGGTGCTGCCCCTGCTGGACGAGATCGAGGACCCCGGCTGGTTCTGGGACACCGAGTTCATGGTGCGCGCCCATCGCCGCGGCCTGCGCATCGCCGAGATCCCGGGGGCCTACGTGCGGCGGGACGACAAGACCTCCACCGTGCGCGGCATCCGGGACAGCGTGCGCTACTTCGGCAAGCTGCTCGCCTTCCGGCGCACTCTGCGCCGCGCCCCGTGAAGGCCCTGGCGGAGATCGGCTGGGGCCGGGCCGCGCGCTTCGGCTTCTCCACCCTGGCCATGGTGCCCTACCGCATGGCCCTGTTCCCCCAGCTGCGCGCGCCCTGGCTGCGCCTGCTGGGAGCGCGCGTGGGCCGTCGTGCCATCCTGCACGACGTCCGCTTCTTCAACCTCTACCGGGCGGGGCTGCGCGCCCTGGACATCGGCGACGAGTGCTTCCTGGGCGACGAATGCCTCCTCGACCTGGCGGAGGCCATCGTGCTGGAGCGGCAGGTGACCCTGGCCGAGCGCGTGCTCATCCTCACCCACATGAACGTCGGCTACGCGGACCATCCGCTGCAGGCCCAGTTCCCTCCGCGCGCGGCGCCGGTGGTGGTGGAGCAGGGCAGCTTCCTGGGGGCGCAGGTCACCGTCCTCCCCGGCGTGCGCATCGGGCGCGGCTCCTTCGTGGCCGCGGGCTCCCTGGTGCGGGAGGACGTGCCCCCGGGCACGCTGGTGGCGGGGGTGCCGGCGCGGGTGGTGCGCGCCCTCGGCGCTTGAGCGGCCGTCCCCGCCGCGGCGCCGACGGCAGGCGCGTGGAGATCATGCGCAGCGCGGCGGAGGCCTTCCGCCGGCGCGGCTACCACGGGGCCAGCGTCGGGCAGATCGCGCGCGCCCTGGGCATGACCAAGGGCAACCTCTACTACTACTTCGAGAACAAGGAGGCGATCCTCTACTTCACCCACGACTACTCGCTCGACATCCTGCTGGAGCGACTGCGCGCGGTGGAGGCGGAGGAGGCGCCCCCCGACGCCAAGCTGCACCGGCTGATCCGGGACTTCGTGCACATGATCCTGGACGAGCTGCACGGCACCGCCCTGACCCTGGACCTGGGCGCGCTCTCGCCCCGCCATCTGCGCCGCGTCATCGCCAAGCGCGACCGCTTCGACCGCGGCCTGCGCCGGCTGGTGCAGCGGGGCATGGCGGAGGGCGTCTTCGCCCCCGGCGACGCCACCCTTCTCTCCTTCGCCATCCTGGGGGCGGCCAACTGGATCACCCGCTGGTACGACCCCCGCGGGCGCGCCGACTCCGCCCGCATCGCCGACGCCTTCGCCGACTACCTGGTGGCCGGCCTGCGCCCGTTGACCCGGCGCGGGGGGCGCGGCTATGATTTGAACGCTCGTTCAAGACAGGCATGGAGAAGGCGCGGCTCAGGCTGAAGGTGAACGGGGAGGAGCGCGAGCTCCTGGCCCCCCTCCACCACACCCTCCTCGAGGTCCTGCGCGAGGAGTGCGGCCTCACCGGCACCAAGCACGGGTGCGAGCTGGGGGAGTGCGGGACCTGCGCCGTGCTCGTGGACGGCCGCCCCGTCCTCTCCTGCGTGACCCTGCCCGTGGAGTGCGCGGGCCGCGAGATCACCACGGTGGAAGGCATGGCGGGGCCGGACGGCCTGCACCCCCTGCAGGCGGCCTTCGCCGAGCTGGGGGCCGCGCAGTGCGGCTACTGCACGCCCGGGTTCCTGCTGGTGGCGGAGGCGCTCCTGCGCGGCAACCCCCGCCCCACGCGCGCGGAGATCGCGGAGGCCTGCGCCGGCAACCTCTGCCGCTGCACGGGCTACCTCAAGATCTTCGAGGCCGTCGAGCTGGCCGCCGCCCGCATGCGCGGGGAGACGCCGAGGGGGGCCCTGGCCGACCTGGGAGCGCGCCGTGCCTGAGCAGGACCGCCGCGACCTGAGCGTGGTCGGGCACCCCCTGGTCAAGGTGGACGCCGCGGCCAAGGTGGCGGGCCAGACCGTGTTCGCGGACGACCTCGTGCTGCCGCGGATGCTCTACGCGCGGCTGCTCCGCTCCCCGCACCCCCACGCCCGCATCCGGTCCATCGACGTGAGCCGGGCGGCCGCCCTGCCCGGCGTGGTGGCCACCCTGGTGGGCCGCGAGCTGCCCATCTCCTTCGGCATCCTGCCCGTGAGCCAGGACGAGCACGCGCTGAGCCCCGACGTCGCCCGCTTCGTGGGGGACCCCGTGGCGGCGGTGGCCGCCCGCGACGAGGAGACGGCGGAGGAGGCCACCCGCCTCATCGCGGTGGACTACGAGGTCCTGCCCCCGCTGATGTCCATCGAGGAGGCGCTGGCCCGTCCCGACGTCCGCATCCAGGACTACGGGCCGCACGGGAACGTGCACAAGGAGGTCAGCTTCGACTTCGGCGACGTGGAGGAGGGCTTCGCCGAGGCCGACCACGTGCGCGAGGACACCTTCTTCTTCGAGGGCAACACCCACCTGCCCCTGGAGCAGCACGCCGCCCTCGCCTCCTTCGGCCCCGACGGGAAGCTGACCCTGTGGTCCGCGACCCAGACCCCCCACTACGTGCACCGCGCCCTGAGCAAGGTGCTGGAGATGCCGCCCAGCCACGTGCGCGTCATCGCCTGCCCCAACGGCGGGGGCTTCGGGGGCAAGAGCGACCCCTTCAACCACGAGGTGGCGGTGGCGGCGCTGTCCCGCAAGACGGGGCGGCCGGTGAAGATCACCCTGACCCGCGAGGAGGTCTTCTACTGCCACCGCGGCCGGCACCCCGTGCGCATGTGGGTGAAGACGGGAGTGAAGAAGGACGGCGCCGTCACCGCCATGCACTTCCGCACCGCCCTCGACGGGGGGGCCTACGGAAGCTACGGCGTGGCCAGCCTCTACTACACGGGCGCGCTGCAGACCGTGACCTACCGCATCCCGCGCTACAAGTTCGAGGGCGTGCGCGTCTTCACCAACAAGCCGCCCTGCGGCCCCAAGCGCGGGCACGGCACGCCCCAGCCCCGCTACGCCCTGGAGTGCCACATCGACAAGATCTGCGCCGACCTGGGGCTGGACCCCGCGCGCTGGCGCGTGGAGAACACCCTCGCCCCCCGCACCGTGACCGCCAACCAGATGCTGGTCCGCACCATCGGGCTGCGCGAGTGCCTGGAGCGCGTGGTGGAGAGGAGCGGCTGGCGCGACAAGCACGGCCGCCTGCCCGCGGGCCGCGGCATCGGCATAGCCGGCTCGAGCTACATCAGCGGGGCGGGCCTGCCCATCTACTGGAACGCCATGCCGCACTCCGGGGTGCAGGTCAAGGTGGACCGCGGCGGCGGGGTGGCCGTCTTCTGCGGCTCCACCGACATCGGCCAGGGATCGGACAGCGTGCTCGCCTACGTGGTGGCGGAGGAGCTGGGCATCCGGCCCGAGGACGTCCGGGTGGTGACCGCGGACACGGACCTCACGCCCGTGGACCTGGGCTCGTACTCCTCGCGCGTCACCCTCATGACGGGCAACGCGGCGCTGCAGGCCAGCCGCCGCGTGCGGGAGCCGATCTTCGCCGCCGCCGCGCGCAAGCTGCAGGTGCCGGTGGAGAGGCTGCGCGCGCGCGACCGCCGGATCTTCGACACGGACGACCCCGCCCGCGGCCTGGCCTTCGCGGAGGCGGTGGTGCTGGCGGAGGCCGAGGTGGGCACCCTGGGCGCGGTGGGCTCCTACACGCCCCCGCGCTCGGTGGCGCAGTGGAAGGGGGCGGGGGTGGGGCCGACCCCCACCTACTCCTACTCCGCGGCGGTGGTGGAGCTGTCCGCGGACCGCGAGACGGGCATCGTGCGCGTGGACAAGGTGTGGATCGCGCACGACGTCGGCCGCTCCATCAACCCTCTGCTCGTGATCGGCCAGGTGGAGGGCTCCGTGTACATGGCGCTGGGGGAGGCGCTCATGGAGGAGCAGGCCTTCCGCAAGGGCCGCCACCGCATCCCCTCCATGCTCGACTACAAGAGCCCGACCACGCTGGAGATGCCCCCGGTGGAGTCGATCCTGGTGGAGACGCTCGATCCGGAGGGCCCGTACGGGGCCAAGGAGGTCGGTCAGGGGCCGCTGCTCCCCGTCATCCCCGCCGTGACCAACGCCCTCCACGACGCCCTCGGCATCCACGTGGACGAGGTGCCCATCACCCCCGAGAAGGTGCTGGCCTGCCTGGAGGGCCGCTACCGCGCGCCGCAGATGCCCGACTTCCGCTACCCGGAGACGGTGAGGGTGGAGCCGCTGGCTCCGCACGCGCCGGCGGCGGCCCCGACCCGCTGATGCTGCGCCTGCCTCCCTTCCGCTATTTCGCCCCGCGCACCGCGCGCGACGCCGCCCGCATCCTGGCCGACTGGGGCGCGGACGCCATGGCGGTGGCGGGCGGCACCGACCTCTATCCCAACATGAAGCGGCGGCAGTTCACGCCCAGGGCCCTGGTGGGTCTGCGCGCGGTGGAGGGGCTGGAGGGCATCGCCGCCAACGGCGGCCTCACCCTGGGGGCCATGGCCACCCTCACCGAGGTGGCCGAGCATCCCGGGGTGCGGGCGCGCTGGCCGGCGGTGGCCCGCGCGGCGTCGCTCGTCTCGTCGCCCCCCCTGCGCAACGCGGGAACCATGGGGGGGAACCTCTGCGTGGACACGCGCTGCACCTACTACAACCAGACGGAGTTCTGGCGCGCCTCCATCGGCTACTGCATGAAGCGCGACGGGGACATCTGCCTGGTGGCGCCGGGCTCCGACAAGTGCTGGGCCCTCTCCTCCTCCGACACCGCGCCCGTGATGATGGCCCTCGACGCGGAGGTGACGCTGGTGCGCGCCGACGGCGAGCGACGGCTGGCCGTGCGCGACCTCTACGGGGAGGACGGCATCGCCTACCTGGCCAAGCAGCCGCACGAGGTGCTGACGCGGATCCACCTGCCCGACCGCGAGGGCTGGCGGATGACCTACCGCAAGGTGCGCCGGCGCGGCTCCATCGACTTCCCGATCCTGGGCGTGGCCGCGGCCGTGCGCCTCGGCACGGGCACCGTGGTCGAAGACGCGCGCCTCGTGCTCGGCGCCGTCCACGTGCGCCCGGTGGAGGCCACGGATGCCGCGCAGTTCCTGAGGGGCCGCGTGCTCGACGCGGAGACCATCGAGATGGCGGCCGGCATCGCCTACAAGCCGGCCAAGCCCCTCGACAACGCGG
>DATBIO010000010.1:0-23837 GCA_036556965.1 Vicinamibacteria bacterium | reverse complement strand
TCCAGCTTCGTCTCGCCGGGGCCGCGCGTGCCGATGCCGCCCCCCAGGCGGGAGAGCATGATGCCCTTGCCCGTCAGCCGCGGAAGCAGGTAGTCGAGCTGGGCCAGCTCCACCTGCAGGCGCCCCTCCCGCGTGCGCGCGCGGCGGGCGAAGATGTCGAGGATGAGCTGGGGCCGGTCCAGCGTCTTCCGGCCCACGACCTCCTCGACGTTGCGCTGCTGCGCGGGCGACAGCGGCTCGTCGAAGAGCAGCAGGTCGGCCGCGCCCTGCTCCATCAGGCGCGCCACCTCCTCCACCTTGCCCCGGCCCAGCAGGGTGGCCGCGTCCTTGCGCGTCCGCTCCTGGAGCACGGAGCCGACCACGCGCGCGCCCGCGCTGGCCGCCAGCGCCCCCAGCTCGCGCAGGGAGTGCTCGGTCCGCGCGCGGGCCTTGGGCCCGGGCGAGAGTCCGACGAGAAGGGCGTTCTCGGTGTGGTGGGAGGTCCGGGTGACGATGGTGGAAGCCGCCTGTGATTCCCGTCTAGCCTATCACGTCGAGAACGTCGTCCCACGAGACCGCGCCCGCGCGCAGGAGGCGCGGCCGGTCGCCCGCGAGGTCCACGATGGTGGAGGGCTGGGAGCCGCCGCGCCCGCCGTCGAGGGCGAGGGCGGCCGCGCGCCCCACGGAGGACACCGCCTCCGCGCAGGTCACGGGGGGAGGCGCACCGGCGCGGTTGGCGGAGGTGGCGATGAGGGGCCCCGCCTCCCCGCACAGCGTCCGCAGCAGGGCCAGGGCGGGCACGCGCACGGCGACGGTGGTGCCGCCCCCGCGCACCTCCCGCGGCACGGACAGCGCGGCGGGCAGCACCAGGGTCAGGGGACCGGGCCAGAACCGCTGCGCGGCCGCCTCCGCCTCCTCGGGCCACCGCGCGCAGAGCGACGTGGCCTGGGCCGTGTCGCTGGCCACCAGGGGCAAGGGCTTGCGCTCCTCGCGTCCCTTGGCCACGCGCACGGCGACCGCCACCCCCGGCTGCAGCGCGCAACCGCCCAGCGCGTACAGCGTGTCCGTGGGGAAGATCAGGAGCTGGCCCTCCCGCAGGAGGGACACCGCCCGCGCCAGCACCTCCGGCGCCGGCTCGGCGCGATCCACGGCCACCTGCGCGGTCATCCCCTCGATTATGGCGGCGCGCCGGGCGGGCCGGGCCCGCTGCCCGCCGCCCAGAGCGCCTGCCGGGCGACGCCCCTGAGCAGCGTGAGCTCGCGGGGCGTGACGCGCGCCCGGGCCAGGAAGCGCCTCAGCTCGGCCATGGCCTCGTCCGGGTTCTGCGGGTTCAGGTAGCCGATGGCGAGGAGGGCCTCGCGCACGTGGGTCAGGGCGCCTTCGAGCGCGGCGGAGGCGGCCGTCTCGCCCGCCGGCCCCGCCTCCGGCTGGCCGCGCAGGGCGGACAGGCGCAGCTCGTAGGCCACCAGGAGCACGGCCTGCGCGAGGTTGAGCGACGGCTGGGCGGCATCGGACGGGATGCGCACGTGCAGGTGGCACCGCTGCAGCTCCTCGCGGGTGAGGCCGGTCCGCTCCGGCCCGAAGACCACGGCCACCCGCCCGCCGCCCGCCCGCCCCGCCATCTCCTCGGCCAGGGCCCGCGGGGAGACCTGCTCCGGCCCCTCGCGGGACGAGGTCCCCGCCACCACCGTGCAGTCCCGGACGGCCTCCGCGAGGGTGGCCACGGCGCGGGCCCCGTCCAGCACGTCCCACGCTCCGTAGGCCAGGGCGCGGACGTCCGGCGCCTCCAGCCCTCCGGGCGGCTCCACCAGGACCAGGGAGCGCAGCCCCATGTTCTTGAGGGCGCGGCAGGCGGCGGCCACGTTGGCGGCCCGCGCCGGCCGCACCAGCACCACGTCCACCGCGGAGAGATCCACGGCCCTACGCTACCCCCGCGGGAAGGCCGGCGCCACGCCGCCGGTATACTTGGGCGTGATTCGCCCCCCAGGGCGCCGGCCGTGACGCTCCTCTGGCGCCCGCCGTCCCGCCGGCTCTCCCGCATCCTCTCCCTGGCCGTGGCCGTGGCCTGGCTGGGCCAGATGGGCCTCCTCGTGCGGAGCGCCTATCTCCGTGACTCCGCCGGCAGCCTGGCCACCGACGTCTCGCGTTACGGCTCGGGCGCCCAGTGGAAGGGCGTCTACTACCGAGGCGAGAAGATCGGCTTCATCGTCAGCCAGATGACCCCCACCGACACCGGCTTCGAGCTCGCGGAGGACGGCAGCCTCCAGATGCGGCTGCTCGGCGCCACCACCGCCGCCCGCCTGCGCACGCGCGCCCAGGTGGCCCATGACTTCTCCCTGCGCTCCTTCGTCTTCTCCATGGACCCGGGCTCGGGGCCCATCGCCGTGGAAGGGACGGTGGATGGCCGGCGGCTCACGGTGACCTTCGTGTCCGGGGGCAGCCGCCGCACGGAGGTGCGCGAGCTGCCCGAGCCGCCCGCCCTTTCCCTGAACCTCTCCCGACGCCTGGCCGCGGAGGGCCTGAAGCCCGGAGCGCGGCGGACCGTGCAGGTGTTCGACCCCGCCACCATGCGCAACGCTCCCATGGAGCTGCTCGTCCACCAGCGCGAGGTCGTGCGCGCGGGCGGCCTTCCCGTGCCTGCCTTCAAGGTGGAGATGACCTTCTCGGGCATCACCCAGACGGCGTGGGTGACGGACACGGGCGAGGTGGTGCGCGAGGAGAGCGGCCTGGGCCTGATGGTGGTCAAGGAGACGCGGGCGCAGGCCACGGCCCTGGCCGTGCCGGGACAGGTCCAGGCCGACCTCATGGAGGCGGCGGCGGTGGTGCCCAGCCCCCCGCGGCGGATCGACGAGCCCACCGCGGTGCAGAAGCTGCGGGTCCGCCTGGAGGGCTTCCCCGTTGGAGGACCGGACCTCCAGGGGGCGGGCCAGACCGTGGACGGCAACGTCTTCGAGGTGGTGGACGCGCGCCAGCTCACGCCGGGCCCGGCCGATCCGGAGGCCGCGCGCTTCCTGGATCCTGAGCCCCTCCTGGAGAGCGACGACCCCGCCATCGTGGCGGAGGCGCAGCGCGCGGTGCAGGGCGTGAAGCCGGAGCCCCGTGCGCGCGCCGAGCGGCTGGTGCGCCACGTCAACGCCCTGCTGGAGAAGAAGCCGACCGTCTCCCTGCCCTCCGCGGCGGAGGTGCTGCGCACGCGGGTGGGCGACTGCAACGAGCACACCGCCCTCTACGTGGCCCTGGCCCGCGCCCTGGGCATCCCCGCGCGCATCGCCGTCGGCCTCGTGCACCTGCGCGGCGCCTTCTACTACCACGCCTGGCCCGAGGTATACGTGGCGGAGGGACGACGCGGCCTCTGGCTGCCCGCGGACCCCACCCTCAACCAGTTCCCCGCCGACGCCACCCACCTGCGCCTGGCCCGCGGCGGCCTGGACAAGCAGGCGGCCATCCTGCCCGCGGTGGGGCGGGCGCGCATGTCCGTGCTCGAGCTGAAGCTGGCGGAGGGCGCCACCCCCATCCTGGTGGGCCGTCCCGCCCACGACCTGCGGCCGCTCGACCTCGCCCTGCCCAAGCGCGACGGCGGCCGCCGCGGCTGCTGGTCCGCTCCCCCGGCATGATCTCCGTCGAGGGCGTCGTCAAGAAGTTCGGGCCCTTCACCGCGGTGGACGACGTGAGCCTCGAGGTGGGGGACGGCGAGATCCACGGCTTCCTCGGCCCCAACGGGGCGGGCAAGACCACCACCATCCGCATCATCGCCGGCCTCCTCAAGCCCACCGCCGGCCGCGTGAGCATCGGCGGCCACGACATGGAGCGGGAACCCGAGGCGGCCAAGGCCTCCCTGGGCTTCATCCCCGACCGTCCCTTCGTGTACGAGAAGCTGACCGCGGGCGAGTTCCTCCGCTTCCACGGAGGGCTCTACGGCCTGGACGGAAACGGCGTGGGCCAGCGCATCGCGGAGGTGCTCGAGCTGTTCGAGCTCTCGAAGTGGGAAGGCGAGCTGGTGGAGAGCTTCTCCCACGGCATGAAGCAGCGGCTGGTGATGTGCGCGGCCTTCCTCCACCGGCCGCGGGCGGTGCTGGTGGACGAGCCGATGGTGGGCCTCGATCCCCGCGGCGCCCGCCTCATCAAGGACGTCTTCCGCGCCATGAGCCGCAAGGGCGTGGCCATCCTCATGAGCACCCACACCCTGGAGGTCGCGCAGGAGATGTGCGACCGCATCAGCATCATCAACCGCGGGAGGATCATCGCCCGCGGCACCGTGGACGAGCTGCGCGCTCTGGCCGGCACCGAGGACACCCAGCTCACGCCCCTGTTCCTCACCCTCACGGGCGGCAGCGCGCTGCAGGAGATCGAGGACGTGGTCTGATGGCCGGCGCCGTCGCCCGACGGGCCTCCTACCCGTTCCCCTACCTGCTCATGCCGGTCTGGTGGGGCATGCGCAACGCCGCCCGTCGCCGCGAGAAGGGCGACACCCGGCGGGCCGTGGTCTTCGGGGGCATCTCCCTCACGGTGGCCCTGTCCATCTTCGCCATCGTGTTCTGGCTGACCTGGCAGCTCCTGGACTACGAAGAGCTGGGCGACTACCTGGTCCGGCTGGGCCTGTCCTGGCTCTTCCTCACCTTCCTCTCCTTCCTCGCCTTCAGCGCGGTGGTCACCGCCCTCTCCACCTTCTTCCTCTCCGAGGACCTGCGCCTCCTGATCGCCGCCCCCCTCGACGGCAAGCGCCTCTTCTACTCGCGCTTCGCCAAGACCGTGGGCCAGGCCTCGTGGATGGTGGTGGTCTTCCTGGGGCCCGTCCTGCTCGCGGTGGGCCTCGCCCGCTGCGCCGGTCCGGGCTACTACCTGGCCATCCCCGTGACCCTCCTGCCCTTCGTGCTCATCCCCGTGGCCCTGGGCTCGCTGGTCACCCTGGCCCTGGTCAACGTCTTCCCCGCCCGCCGCGCGCGCGACATCCTCATGCTGATGGGCCTCCTCTTCGGGGTCACCCTCATCCTGCTCCTGCGCTTCGTGCGGCCGGAGAGGCTGCTCAGCACGCAGGCGCTGCCCGACGTGACCGACTTCTTCGCCACCCTGCAGTCGCCGGTGACCCCGCTCCTGCCCTCGTTCTGGGCGGGCGAGACGCTGTTCTCCGCCCTCCAGGGGCGGATGGACTGGCTGCACGCCGGCGCGCTGTGGACCACGGCCCTCTTCGCCACCGTCGCCGCGCGCTCCGCGTTCTCCCGGCTCTACTGGACGGGCTGGAGCAAGGCGCAGGAAGCGCGCAAGGCCCGCTTCACCCGCCTGCGCGGGGTGGAGGTCCTCTTCGGCCGCCTCCCCCTGGCCCTGCCCCAGCGCGCGCTGCTCCTCAAGGACGTGAAGGTGTTCCTGCGCGACACCACGCAGTGGTCGCAGCTCCTGCTCCTGCTGGCCCTCGTCTTCGTCTACCTCTACAACTTCCGGGTGCTGGACCTCGACCGCATCCCCTACATGAGCGGCCTGGTCAAGAACGCCTACGCGTTCGTGAACCTGGGCCTGGCCGCCTTCGTCCTCTCGGCGGTGGCCGTCCGCTTCGTCTTCCCCGCCGTGTCCGCGGAGGGGCGCGCCTTCTGGGTGGTGCGCTCGTCCCCCGTCTCCATGAAGGCCTTCCTCTGGTCGAAGTTCTGGACGGGGCTGGTGCCCATCCTCCTCCTGGCCGAGGCCCTGACCATCGCCTCCAACGAGTTCCTGGGCGCGGTGCCCTTCCTGAAGGCGCTGGCCGCCCTGGCCATCTTCTTCATGACCTTCGCCCTGGTGGGCATGGCCACGGGCATGGGCGCCCGCAACCCCCGCTTCACCGCGGAGAACGTCGCCCAGGTGGCCGGCTCCTACGGCGGGATCTCCTTCATGATCGCCGCCGTCCAGTTCATCGTGGCCGAGATCGCGCTCCTGGCCTGGCCGTCCTTCACCTACCTCTGGCACCGCTTCCACGACCTGCCCGTGCCCCCCTACAAGGGGGCGCTCATGGTCCTGTCCTTCGCGGCGGCCCTCGTCCTGTGCCTGGTGATGTTCTGGACCTCGATGCGGCGCGGGGTGCAGGCCCTGGAGGACCTGGCGGCTTGAACGGACGGGCGCCCTTCTCCATACTGGGACTTTTGCGGGGGACGAAGGGCGCGTGCTGCTGAAGGCCGACTTCCACATCCACACGCGCGAGGACCCCCACGACTTCATCCGCTACACCGCCGTGCAGCTGCTCCACGAGGCGGCCCGGCAGGGCTTCGACGTCCTGGCCCTGACCTGCCACAACAAGCGCATCCACACGGAGGACCTGCGCCGGCGGGCGGAGGACCTGGGCATCCTGCTCATCCCCGGGGTGGAGGCGGCCATCGAGGGCCGCCACACGCTGCTCCTGGACATGCCCTACCAGCGCCTGCGCGTGCGCACCTTCGCGCACGTGCGCGAGCGCCGGCGGGACGGCGGGCTGGTCATCGCCCCGCACCCCTTCTTCCCCGCGCCGAAGTGCCTGGGGCGCAAGGTCGGCGAGAACCTCGACCTGTTCGACGCCCTCGAGTTCTCGCACTTCTACACCGCGCGCGTGGACTTCAACCGCAAGGCCGTGGAGTACGCCCGGCGCATGGACCTGCCCCTGGTGGGGACCTCCGACAGTCACCGCCTGTGGCAGCTCGGGACCACCTACACCCTGGTGGAGGCCGAGGCCCGGACCATCCCCGCGGTGTTCGCCGCCATCCGCGCCAAGCGGGTGCGCGTGGTCACGGCGCCCTTGCGCCCGATGACGCGCCTGCGGGACGCCTGGCGCCAGGAGCGCCGGCGCGCCTTCTTCTTCCCGTTCCGCATTCCCGCGCCGGGGCCCGCGGCGCGCGCGCCCCTCGCCTGAGCGGAGCCCCCTCGTGAGCACGCCGCGGCGGACGCGGGGGGTGCGGGTCGGCACCGTCACCATCGGCGGCGGCCATCCCGTGGCCGTGCAGAGCATGTGCGCCACGCGCACCCAGGACGTCGACGCCACCGTCGAGCAGGCGGAGGCCATCCGCCGCGCCGGGGGCGACGTGGTCCGTGTGGCCGTGGACAGCGCCCGCGACGTGGAGGCGCTGGCCGAGATCCGCCGGCAGACGAGCGCCAACCTGGTGGTGGACCTCCAGGAGAACTACCGGCTGGCCGCCGCCGTGGCGCCGCACGTGGACAAGGTGCGCTACAACCCCGGGCACCTCTACCACCACGAGAAGGAGAAGCCGGTGGCGGACAAGGTCCGCTTCCTGGCCGCGGTGGCGCGCGACCACGACTGCGCGCTGCGCGTGGGCGTGAACTGCGGGAGCGTGGACCCCGGGGTCAAGGCCCGCCACGGCGAGGACGACGTGGAGGCCATGGTCGACTCGGCCCTCGAGCACTGCGGCCACCTCGAGGACGCCGGCTTCGACCGCTACGTGGTCAGCCTCAAGGACTCGCACCCCCGCAAGGTGATCGAGGCCAACCGCCGCTTCGCGGAGCGCCGGCCGGACGTGCCCCTGCACCTGGGGGTCACGGAGGCGGGCATCCCCCCGGAGGGGATCATCAAGACGCGGGTGGCCTTCGAGCAGCTCCTCTCCCGCGGCATCGGGGAGACGCTCCGCGTCAGCCTCACCCTGCCCAACCCGCGCAAGCACGAGGAGATCGCGGTAGGGCGGCAGATCCTGGCCGACATCGCGGCGGGCCGGTTCCGTTCCGTGCCCGTCTTCGACGACGACAAGCTCAACATCATCTCCTGCCCCTCCTGCTCGCGGGTGGAGAACGAGCGCTTCGTGGAGCTGGCGGAGGCGGTGAAGGAGATGACGGTCTACGCCGAGCGCCACGCCCTGACCATCGCCGTCATGGGCTGCCGCGTGAACGGCCCGGGGGAGACGGACGACGCCGACCTCGGCCTCTGGTGCGGCCCCACCCACGTCAACCTGAAGCGGAAGACGCAGACGCTGGGGGCCTTCACCTACGACGAGATCCTGCCCCGCCTCCGCGCCGAGCTCGACGCCCTGATCGCCGCGCGCTCGTCCTGACCGCGCCTCAGCGCGGGGGCCGGATGGGCCCGTCCTGCTCCATGTCCGCGTCCACCATCAGGCGCACCAGCTCCTTGAAGGTGACGCGGGGCTGCCAGCCCAGCGCCGCGCGGGCCTTGCCGGGATCGCCCTGGAGGAGGTCCACCTCCGAGGGCCGGAAGTACTTGGGGTCCACCACCACGTGCTTCTGCCAGTCCAGCCCTGCGTAGCCGAACGCCTCCTCCAGGAACTCCCGCACGGAGCGCGTCTCCCCGGTGGCCACCACGTAGTCGTCCGGCTTCTCCTGCTGCAGCATCAGCCACATCGCCTCGACGTAGTCGCGCGCGTAGCCCCAATCGCGCTTGGCGTCCAGGTTGCCCAGGCGCAGCTCCTGCGCGCGACCCTTGCGGATGGCGGCCAGGCCCATGGTGATCTTGCGCGTGACGAAGTTCTCGCCCCGCCGCGGGGACTCGTGGTTGAAGAGGATGCCGTTGGAGACGTGCATGCCGTAGCCCTCGCGGTAGTTCACGGCCATCCAGTGGCCGAACACCTTGGCCGCGGCGTACGGCGACCGGGGATGGAAGGGCGTCCGCTCCGTCTGGGGCGTCTCCTGCACCAGCCCGAACATCTCGGAGCTGCCCGCCTGGTAGACGCGGGCGGAAAGGCGCAGCTCGCGCACGGCGTCGAGCACGCGCATGACGCCGAGGGCGGTGACGTTGGCGGTGTACTCCGGCATCTCGAACGAGACCTTGACGTGGCTCTGCGCGGCCAGGTTGTAGATCTCATCGGGCTGGACCGCCTCCAGGGTGCGCATGAGGCTGTTCTGGTCCACGAGATCGCCGTAGTGGAGGATCAGGCGCTCGCGCACGTGGTCGATGCGCCAGGTGTTGAAGGAGCTGCTGCGGCGGACGAGGCCGTGGACCTCGTAGCCCTTCTCCAGGAGCAGCTCGGCCAGGTAGCTGCCGTCCTGGCCGGTGATGCCGGTGATGAACCCCTTGCGCCCCGCCACACGGACCTCCCCCCGAAGGGCGTGAAACGGAGGACTCTACCGCGTGGGCCGCGGGAGGGTCAAAGGAGGCCGCCAGCGTCGGGACGCTCCACGCGTCTTCCGCAGCGGAGGGTTTCCTCTGCCTCGGCGGCGCGTTGCTGCGCGCCGCCGAGATTTCGAGATGGGAAACCCGGAGCGAGGACGCAGAAGGGCGTTTTCCGCAGCGGAGGGTTTCCTCTGCCTCGGCGGCGCGTTGCTGCGCGCCGCCGAGCTCTCGAGATGGGAAACCCGGAGCGAGGACGCAGAGAAAATGAAAAGGGATCGCGTTTCACCGGTCAGCAGCCCGCGCTCGGAGATCCCCGACTGGTCGCATGACCAGCCGTTCCCTTCGCGTCCGCCGAGGCTCCCTCCAAACCCCGACAGCCACTCCGGGAGGTCCCGACGCGCCGGCTACGCTTCCCGGCTGCGCGATCCCTCGTCGTTATCGAAACAAGCACGAGGCATGCCAGACCCGTTGATCACTGTAAGTTGTTGATTCAAATGGCTGCCTGTGCGTCGGGACGCGTCGTACCCGGGGCCGGATGATGCGAAATCTCAACGATCGATTATCGCAACCACAACACTAGACCCGGCTGCTCGGCGAGGGGATCCCCAACTGCTTCATCTTGCGGTAGAGGTTCGTGCGCTCGATCCCCAGCTCCCGGGCCGTGTTGCCGAGGTTGCCGTGGTTCGCCGAGAGCCGCGCCAGGATGTACTGCCGCTCGAAGCGGGCGCGCGCCTGGCGCAGGGGCAGGGCGCCCCCTTCCTCACCCGAGACCGGCATCTGGAGGACCTCGAGCGCGTCGCGGTGCTCCACCACGTCGCCGGGCACCAGGACCACGAGGCGCTCCATCAGGTTGCGCAGCTCGCGGACGTTGCCCGGCCAGGGCAGCTGGACCAGGAAGTCCACGGCGCGCGGGGAGAGCCGCTTGGGGGCGATACCGTTCTCCACCGAGGACAGCCGCAGGAAGTGCTCGGCCAGCTCGGGAATATCTTCGCGCCTGAACCGTAGTGGTGGTACCGGGACCGTGAGGACGTTGATCCGATGATACAAGTCGTCGCGGAACGCCCCGCGTGCGATCTCCTCGAGCAGCTTCTTGGCCGTGGCGCACACGATCCGCACGTCCACCGGCCGGCCCTCCGCGCTGCCCACGGGAGTCACCACCCCGTCCTGGAGGACGCGCAGGAGCTTGGCCTGCGTCATCAGGCTCATGTCCCCGATCTCGTCGAGGAACAGCGTGCCCCCGTTGGCGGCCTCGAACTTCCCCTTGCGGTCCGCGAGCGCTCCCGTGAAAGACCCCTTGACGTGGCCGAACATCTCGCTCTCGATGAGCTCCCCGGGGATGGCCGCGCAGTTCACCTCCACGAACGGCCCGTCGCGGCGGGGCGAAAGGGCGTGGATGGCCCGCGCGATCAGCTCCTTGCCCGTCCCGCTCTCCCCCGAGATGAACACCCGGCACTTGGTGGGGGCGGCCATCTCGATGAGCTGGTAGACGCGCCGCATGGGCTCCGACCGGCCCACCATGCCGTAGCGCGACCCGTCCGCCACCTTCTCCGGGTCGGTCTCCCCGTCGAGGGGCGTGGTCCGGAACAGGCGGTCCACGATGGCGAACAGCCGCTCGCGCGAGATCGGCTTCTCGATGTAGTCCGCCGCCCCCACCCGCATGGCCTCCACGGCGTCGGTCACGCTGCCCTGACCCGAGATCACCACCACCGGCGTCCCCGGGGCCTGGCGCTGCAGCTCGCGCAGCACGTCGATGCCGGTCCCGTCGGGCAGCTTCAGGTCGAGGAGCACGACGTCCGGCCGCGTCTGGCCGAAGAGCTTCAGCCCGTCACGGACGGAGGAGGCGGCCACGGGGTGGTGGCCCCGAGCCTTGAGCAGGTCGACACAGGCCCGGCGTACGATATCGTCGTCGTCGATGATGAGGGTCGTGGGCGTCCGGAGGGACATCCACGGCATGGTATCATCCGCGCAACATCGCCGGAAGCACGCCGGCGTGCGGGAGGTTCCGTCGTGGCCTTACGTGCTCTCGCTTCGGTCCTGGCCGTCGCCCTGCTGGGCGCCGGCTGCGACGCGTTCCACAAGGAAGGACCCGAGGACCCTACACCGATCAACCCCCCGACGATGGTGGCGGTGAGCATCGAGTACCGCCAGCCGGTGGGCTGCCTGGAGGCCGCGCCGCGGTGCGCGGAGGCGGTGGTCTTCTACGCGACCTGGCTGCCCGCGGGCGTCGGCATCCCGCTCCTCAAGGACGAAGGGGGCACGCCGGTCTGGCGCGGGCGCGCCCTGGGCGTTCCCGTGAACTTTCCCCCGCGCGGCGAGCCCTACCAGGTGCGTGTGTTCGACCCGCACCTGCGTGGCGACAGCCTGGGCGGCCTGAGCGCCAACCGAATCACCGTGGGCAGCGAGCTGCTGACGCGCCTCCGCGACGCGGGCACCACCGACGAGAGCGCGCTCGTGTACATCGACGAGAACGGCCTCGGCCACAACCCGTTCTAGCCCGCGCTCGGACGCGGGCGGCGCTACCAGCGCAGCTGGGACAGGCGCTGGCGGAAGTCCTGGAGGCGGCCCGCCTGGTCGCTGCCGGGATCGCTGATGTACTTGGCGGCTTCGCGGAACTGCGCGTCCGCCATCCCGTACTCCTGCCGGCGGTAGTGGTCGGCGCCCCGGGTCAGGTAGATCTCGGCCAGCTTGCGGCGCGTCGTCTCGTCGTCGGCCTTCCAGATCAGGGCCTGGCGGTACTGCTCGACCGCGCGCGCCGGATCCTTCCGCCGGTCCAGCAGGAAGTCGCCGTACAGCACGTGGGGCTCGGGGCTCTCCTTCACACGCCGCGTCAGCTCCTGGTAGCCCTCCTCCGCCGCGTCCAGCCGGTCCACGCGCACCGCGAACGCGATGAGGGCCTCCGCCGGCCCGCGTGACGCGGGCTCCGCCTGCATGGCCTGCTGGAAGAGGCGGAGGGCGCGGTCCACGCTCCAGTCCACGGCGGTGTCCGTCTCCGCCACCGGCGGGGGGGCGGCGCGCCCGCGCCGCCGGCGGGCCGCCTCCTTCTCGCGGTCGTGCCGCCGCGCCGCGTGCGGCGCCAGCAGCTCGGCGAGGGCGAGACCGGCCTTCGGATGGTCGCCCCGGGCGGACAGCGCCTGCTCGAACAGGTCGGCCGCACGCAACTCCTCTTCCTTGAACTCGGGCGGCGGTGGCGGCGCGACCCCCTTGGGCAGGGGCGACACCGGAGGGGCGGCGGTGGGCAGGGGCGCCTGCCGCGCCTTCAGCGTCCAGATCCGTCCCTGCTCGTAGAGGCTCTCCGCGTCCTTCGGCGCCTCCGCCGCCTTCTGCAGCGCCTCGTCCAGCCGGCCCGCCTCGGCGAGGGAGCGCGCCTCCGCCAGCGCCTCCCCGCCGGCGCCGCCTCCGGACGGCCCGCCGCGCGCGCAGCCGGACACGGCGAGCACCACCGCCGAGAGGGCCGCTAGCCGCAAGGGACTCAGCGGGACTGCTGCGCGGACTCGATGCGCTTGAGCCGCTCCACCGCGAGGTGTGCCCGGTCGGCCACGGTCGTGCTCGGGTCGTTGAGGAGCGGCGTGAGGCGCGGGATGGCGCCCGGATCGCCGGCCGCCCCGATGATGTCGCTCAGGGCCGCGCGCACGCCGGCGTCGGGGTCGGTGAGGTAGGGATAGAGCGCCGGCAGCACGTCGGGGCCCAGCTCGAGGAGATAGGCGCGGCTGCGCCCGCCCGTGGTGCGCGAGGGCAGGTTCAGGACCAGGGTGTCCACGAAGTCCCGGTCTCCCAGGCGGACGAGGGCGAAGGCGTAGGCCAGCTTCACCTCCTCGTTCTTCTCGCGCTGGTAGTCCTTCTTGAAGGCGGAGAGCTGCGTGGTGTCGCTGATGCGCGCGAGCCCCTCCACCGCCAGCCGCTTCTTCAGCGGGTCGGTGTCCTGCACGAGCTGCTGGAACAGCTCGCCCTGGGCGGGCTCCCCCACCCGGCTCAGCGCGCCCAGGGCGCGCAGGCCAGAGTCCTTCCGCGCGTTGGCCTCGTACAGCTCGCGCAGCGTGGGCGCCGCTTCGCGGACCTTGAGGTGTCCCACCGCCTGGAGCGCCCGCTGCCGCACCTCGGCGGACTCGTCGTTCAGGAGGGGGATGAGCGCCTTGCCGTCGGCCGCCGTCCCCACCTGGGCCAGCGCCAGCGCCGCCGTCTTGCGCACGCCGGGGGCGGGGTCGAGCAGGGCCGAGGCCAGCGCGGGCGAGGCCGACCGCACGTTCAGGATGCCGAGCGCTTCCGCCGCGCGCTCGCGGACCTCCTCGTCGGGATCGCGCAACGCGGCCAGCAGGGCCTCCTGCGCGCGCGGCTCGATGGCCACGCCGGGGCCTACGCTGGGCGGCACCGTCTCGTCCGAGAACGTGTCCATGAAGCGGTCGACGGGGCCGGGCCGGGAGGCGCCGTAGACCTCGACCAGGGCCCCGACCGCCTCGCGCCGCACCTCGGGCTCGCCGTCCGTGAGGGCTCCGGCGAGGGCGGCGGCGGCCTCGGGGTCGCCCAGCGACCGGAGCGCGCGCACCGCCTGGACGCGCACCTTCTTCTCCGGGTCGCGGACGGCGGCGCCCAGGGGGGCCACGGCCTCGCGCCGCTTGCTCTTGCCGAGGGCGGCCGCCGACTCCTCGCGCGCCTTGGCGCTCGGGCTGCCGAGGCCGGCCACGAGGTCTTCGAACGAGGGCGGGGCCGCGGCGAGCGCGGCCGCGCCGCACAGCGTCAGGGCCAGCACGGCGGCGAGGGATCGGTCCATGGGCAGCTCCTTGGGACGCGAGCCTGAGGCTCGCGCGATCTTAGCGCATGCGACGGACAGGCGAGGGCCCGAAAAGGGCTCAGGATTGCAGGCCGGGCACGAGGGCGGGGGCCTCCGCCCCCGCGAGCGCAGCGCGCAGCGGCGGGCTCGTGGGCCACTCGCCCGCCGCCAGTCCCTCGGGGCTCCCCTCGAACAGCACACGGCCGCCGGCCGTGCCCCCGCCGGGACCGAGCTCGATCACCCAGTCCGCCTGCTTGACCACGTCCATGTCCTGCGTGGCGGCCACCACGGTGGCCCCCGCGGCGAGGAGGCGCAGGAGGGCGTCGAGCACCTCCGCCACGTCCGCGGGGTGCAGGCCGATGGTCGGCTCGTCGAGCAGGTAGAGCGTCCGCGGCGAGGGCCGGTCCAGGGCGGCGGCCAGGCGCAGGCGCTGCGCCTCGCCGCTGGAGAGGGTGCTCGCGGGCTGCCCGAGCCGCACGTAGCCGAGGCCGACCTCGGCCAGCGGGCGCAGGCGGTCGGTGACCTTCGGCTGACCCCCGAAGAAGTGCAGCGCCTCCTGGACCGTCATCTGCAGGACGTCGTGGATGCTCTGGCCGCGCACGCGGACCTCGAGCACGGTCGGACGGAAGCGGCGGCCCTGGCAGGCCTCGCAGGGCAGCACCGCCTCCCCCATGAAGTGGAGGTCGAGCACGGTGACCCCCGCCCCCGCGCAGTCCTCGCACCGGCCGCCGGCCACGTTGAAGGAGAAGTCGGCGGCGGTGAGGGACAGCCTCTTCGCGTCGGGGGAGCCCGCGAAGATCTCGCGCACCGGGTCGAGGGCCTTCAGGTAGGTGACGGCGTTGGAGCGCGGCGTGCGGCCCACGGGGGCGTCGTCGAGGAGGATCACGCGATCGACGCCCTCCGCGCCCGCGACGCGGGCGGAGAGCTCGCCGCGGCGCGGCGGGGTGGAGCAGAGCGCGGCGTGCAGCGCCCGCAGCAGGCTGGACTTGCCCGCCCCGGAGACGCCGGTGA
Organism: Vicinamibacteria bacterium; assembly: GCA_036556965.1. Classification (GTDB taxonomy): domain Bacteria; phylum Acidobacteriota; class Vicinamibacteria; order Fen-336; family Fen-336; genus DATBIO01. The sequence continues at coordinate 9,075 of DATBIO010000010.1, read as the reverse complement.
CGCAGGTGAGGCCGCCGTGCGGGAACCGGGCCTCCACCCCGTGGAGGTTGTGGCCGCGCACCTCGCGCGCCTGGAAGGCGCGGGCGCCCGCGCGCGCCCGGCGCTCGCGCGTGCGCACGCGCAGCTCCCCGCGCAGGAACTTGCCGGTGAGGCTGCGCCCGTCCTGCTCGAGCTCCTGCGGCGACCCCGCGAAGACGACGCGCCCGCCCTGCTCGCCCGCGCCCGGGCCCAGGTCGATGACGCGGTCGGCGGCGCGCACGAGCAACGGGTGGTGCTCGATCACGAGCACGGTGTTGCCCACCTCGCAGAGCCGGCGCAGGACGCCGGCCAGGCGAAGGACGTCGCGCGCGTGCAGGCCGGCCGCGGGCTCCTCCACCACGTAGAGCGCGCCCGCCAGGCCGCCCGCCACCGCCCCCGCCAGGGCCAGGCGCTGCGCCTCGCCCGAGGACAGGGTGGCCAGCGGGCGGTGCAGCTCCAGGTGGCCCAGGCCGACCTCGTCCAGCACGGAGAGGCGGTGGCGCAGGCGCGCGGCGGGCGACCCCGCCCCCGGTCCCAGGCCGCGCGCGAACTCCAGGGCCTGGCCCACGGTGGAGCGCGACACCTCGTCCACTCCCCGGCCGGCCACGCGCACGGCGCGGGCCTCGGCGCGCAGGCGCGAGCCCTCGCAGGCCGGGCACGGCCGATAGCGGCGGTAGCGGCTCAGGAGCACGCGCACGTGCACCCGGTACTTCTTCTTCTCCAGACGGCGGAAGAAGCCGGCCACCCCGGGGAAGCCGTCCTTCCCCTCGATGACGGCGGCGCGCTGCTCCGGGGTCAGGCGCGCCCAGGGCGTCCGCCAGGGGATGGCGTTCTCCTGGCAGAAGCGGCGCAGGCGACCCCGCAGCGCGCGGTAGCGCGCGCGCGACCACGGCTCCACCGCGCCCTGGGCCAGGCTGCGCGAGGCGTCGGGCACCACGCGCGCCAGGTCGAGCTCCGCCACGTTGCCGAAGCCGTGACATTCCGGGCAGGCGCCCGAGGGATCGCTCCAGGAGAAGAGGCGCGGGCGCGGCTCCTCCACGGCGGCCCCGCACTGCCGGCAGGAGTAGACCTCCGCGAAGCGCAGGCGGCGCGCGCCCACCTGCGCCCACGCCACGCCGGCGCCTTCCCGGTAGGCCGCCTCCACCGCCTCCGCCACCCGCGAGCGGCTGTCCGCGGTGACGGCCACGCGGTCGGCCACCACGAGGGCGCTCCCGAGGTCGGGGAGATCGGCCTCCCGAGCCTCGGCGGAGACCACCGCCTCGCCCACCAGCAGCCGCCGGTACCCACGGGCGAGCAGGCGCGCGCGCTCCTCGGCGTCGAGCGGCCGCGGTGGCGCGAAGGCGAACACGGCCGCCGCCCCTTCCGCCTCGGACAGCAGGCGCCCCGCCGCCGATTCGGGGTCGTCGCGGCCGGCCTTCCCGCCGCAGGCCAGGCAGGAGGCCTCGCCGAGGTCGGTGAAGACCGCGCTCAGCAGCTCGTGGACCTCCGCCGCCGTGGCCACCGTGGAGCGCGGGCCGCGCGCGCCCGCCCGCCGCCGCACGGCCACCGCCGGGCACAGGCCGTCGATGAGGTCGGCCTCGGGCCGCTCCAGCCGCTCCAGGAAGTGGCGCGCGTGCGCGGACAGGCCCTCCACGTAGCGGCGCTGGCCCTCCGCGTACAGGGTGTCGAAGGCGAGGCTGCTCTTCCCCGCTCCCGAGACTCCCGTGAGGACCACCATCTGGCGCAAGGGGATCTCCACGTCGATCCCCTTGAGGTTGTGCACGCGCACGCCGCGCGCGACGATGGCGTCGGGCATGGCGGTCAGGCGGAGGCCGTCCCCGGGTTACTGATCAAAGGCCGACGAGACCTTTTCCTTGTCCTTGTCCTTGGCGGGCGCGGCGGGGGCCGCCGCCGTCCCCGCCAGCTTGGCCTTGAGGGCGTCGAGGGCGGCGTCCACCTCGGTCTTCTGGCTGATGGCGTCGAGCTGGCGGTCCAGCTCCTCCCCCTCGGAGACCGCGATCTGGTCCATGGCGGAGAGCTTGTCCGCCTGCTCCTGGATGCGCCCCGCCGTCTTCTCGAACACGGACACCGCGCCGTCGATGTTGTACTCGTCGGTGATGTCCTGCATCCGCCGCTGCGCCTCGTTCATGGCGTGGATGGACTTCAGCTCGCCGAGCTGGCGGATCTTGCCCTGGATGCGCTCCTCCTCGACCTTGAGCTTGCCCCGGGCGTTGTCCCCGCGCAGCTTGGCCGCGCGCCAGGTCTGCTCGGCCATCTCCTTGGTCGTCTTGGCCTCCACCTGGAGCTGGAGGGCGCGGCGGGCCAGCTTCTCGTTGCCCGCCTTCAGGGCCTCCTCGGCCTGCTTCTCCAGGTTGCGGTGGCGCGCGTTCTGGGCGTCGAACTCGCGCTTGGCCCGCGTCTCGAAGGCGATGGTGGTGGCGGTGGCCTCCCGCAGGGAGCGGAGGTTCTCCAGCATCTCGCGCACCGACTCCTCGAGCATGGAGACGGGGATCTGGCCTTCCGCCTCCCCGATGATCGCGTTGAAGATGGCGGCGAAGAAGCGTCGGATGCGCGTGAACATGCTTCCCCCTCCTTGGGCGAGGGGGCAGAATACCACCCGGCGCACGGCGCCGGAAGCGGCGCGTCAGCGCGGGTTCTGCTGGGCCTGGGCGCCGGCGGGAGGGGCGGCCTGGCGCTCCGCCTGCCACTCCGCGATGAAGCGCTGGGGGGCGCGGAGCAGCTGCTCGGCGCGGGGGCCGAGGTCGAGCGCGCGCTGGATCAGCGGGTCCCAGGCCGCGGTGCGCCGCCGCGCCTCGCCCTCGCCGAACACCTGGCGCAGCACCTCCTCCAGGATCTGGCGGGAGATGGCCTCGCGGTTCTCGGCGAGGTCGGCGGCGGTGTAGCGGAGCTTCCGCCGGTCGAGGTAGGAGCGGAAGTCGGCCAGCACCTTGTCCGTGACCGTGAAGTCGGGCCCGATGACCGTCACCTTGCCGGCGGCGGCCTCCGAGCGCGAGCCGGCACCCTCGATCCGGGCGGTGCCCACGGCGCTGGCGGCGGCGAAGCCGCGCGAGAAGCCGATGAAGGCCTGCCGCGCGCCGAGGTAGGCCATGAACTTGCCGGGCTTGGGCGGGGTGATGCAGTAGTCGGGCGTGATGCCGTCCCCCCCGTACACCTTGCGCCCCGCGTCCGTGAGCTTGGCGTCCGTGCCCGCGTAGTCGCAGCCGCGGCGCTCGCGGGGGGCCACGTAGTCCTCGAAGGCGGTGGACCCGTACTCGCGCTGGATGGAGCGCCCCGAGGGCGTGTAGTAGCGGGCGGTGGTGAGGGCGAGGGCGTACCCGCGCAGGTGGCGCAGGGGCATGATCGTCTGCACCAGGCCCTTGCCGAAGGTGGTCTCCCCCGCGATCAGGGCCCGGTCGTGGTCCTGCACCGCGCCCGCCACGATCTCGGAGGCGCTGGCGCTGTGCTTGGAGACGAGCAGGACCAGGGGCACGTCCGCGAAGCGTCCCTCCACCTCCGTCACGTAGCTCGACTCGTCGCGCCGGCTGCGGCCGCGCGTGAACACCACCATCTGCCCCTTCTTGAGGAAGAGGTTGGAGACGTTGAAGGCCTGGTCCAGCAGGCCCCCCGGGTTGTCGCGGATGTCCAGGATGACCGAGGTGGCGCCCTGCTTGAGGAGCGAGGACATGGCCTTCTCCAGCTCCCTCTCGCAGGTGCGGCTGTCCGAGGGGCGGCAGGCGGTGGTCTCGTTGAAGTCGGTGAGGCGGACGTAGCCCGTGCGCTTGGAGAGCATGAACGCGTAGGGCACGGAGTGCAGCGGGATCTCGTCGCGGATGACGGTGAACTCCAGCGGGGTGTCGAAGTCCTGGCGGACGATGGTGATGTGCACGGCGGTGCCCTTGGGGCCGCGCAGCCGCTTCACCGCCTCGTCGATGCCCATGCCGCGGGCGTCCTCGCCCTCGATGCGGCTGATCACGTCGCCGGCCCGGATGCCCAGGCGGTGGGCGGGCGTGCCCTCGAAGGGGGAGACGACGGTGATGTTGCCCTCCACCGACTGCACCGTGATGCCGAGGCCGTGGTAGGACCCCTTCTGGCGCTCCTGGAGCTGCCCGTACTCCCTCACCTCCAGGAAGTTCGAGTGCGGGTCCAGCGTGCGCAGCATCTCGCGGATGGAGGACGAGACCAGCCGCTCCGTCTTGACCTCCTCGGCGTAGTTCACCTTCACCGCGTCGAGGATGGCCCCGTAGGTGCGGAGGTGGTCGGCCAGGCGCGTGCTGCCGGAGGCGACCCGCGACCCGAAGAGGCCCCCCAGCACCGTGCAGGCGGCGAGGAGGAAGAGGTTCAGCCGGCCCAGACGCGAGATCTTCATCATCCCGTGGCCATCATAACAGAGCCGACGAGGCCCTCCGCCGGCGGATCAACCAGGCGCCCAGCAGGACGGCGGCCACCACGCCGGCCAGCCCCAGCAGGAGCGGTCCCCGCGCCGCGAACCAGGCGTCCACCGCCTTGAGCATGCCCAGGCCGCGCTCCCCGTAGACCACCCCGATGGCGCCCCAGAACGTGTAGCGGAGCCCGCGCGCGAAGACCAGGGTCAGGGCGAAGCGCCGCAGGGGGAACCCGAACACTCCCGCCGCGAGCACGAAGATCTTGAACGGCATGGGCGGCGGCAGCACGGCGGGGACGGCCAGGGCCACCCAGTCCCAGCGGTGGAACAGGTCCCGGCTCCTCTGCACCCGCTCCGCGCCGAACTTCCGCACCAGCAGCGGCTCCCCACCCCGCCGCCCGATGTAGTAGAGGACGAGGCAGCCGGCCAGCGACCCCAGGGTGGCCATGCTGGCGAAGAGCCAGGCCTGTCCGGGGTGCGCGGCGGACGACGTCACCACCAGGATGTCGTTGATCTCGGGCAGGCTGAGGAACGACGAGTCGAAGAACGCCACCACGAACAGGCCCGGGGCGCCCACCGCGGGCAGCAGGACCGTCTGGATCCAGACGACGACCTTGTGCACGCGTGACGGCTACCGGAGGCAGGCCCGGGGATCGGCGGCGGGGTGGCTGCGTGGTGGGGTGGAGGGGGCGGTCATCGGTCCTGACGACAGGCTATCAGGACTCGGCGGCGGGCCACAAAGCCCGCCGCCGCCAACGCCGGCCGCCCTCAGAAATCGAGGCGGATGCCGAAGTAGCCCGAGAAGCCGCTGAGGTCCAGGCCGCTTCCCCGGAAGTCGTCGCCCATGTCGTCCTCCGCCCACTGGTAGCGGCCCTCGCCCAGCACGCTCCAGTCGCGGTTGAGCGGGATGCGCACTCCGCCCGACACGTGGAACCCGAAGGCCGCCCCCTCCGAGAAGAAGGCGTCGTTGATCACGTCCGCCCCCGTGAAGTCCGCGGTGTCGAAGTCGATGAAGTCCCCGAACTCCTCGTACTCGTAGAAGATGACGTCCGGCCCCACGGAGATGTAGGGCGTGATCGCGCCCTTGCGGTCGATGGGCACGAAGCGGATGGAGGCGCCCAGCGGCACCACGCTCAGCTTCAGGCTCTGCGTGATCTCCCGCCCGCTCTCGAAGGTGAAGTCGCGGTAGGAGGTGTGGAGCGTCTCCTGGTAGCCGTCCACGTGCAGGCCGAGGTGGATCTTGGGCGCGACGCGGAACGTGTACTCCAGGCCGCCCGAGAACTCCGTCCAGTCGTCACGGTCGGCGGTGAACAGCTCACTGGTGTCGTCGAAGAGCGTGCTCTCCGCACGCGGGAAGAACGCTCCCAGCCTCAGCTCGACGCCGCTGGCCGCGGCCGTGAGGGGGAGCCCCAGGGTCACGAGGAAACTGAGCACGACCGATCGCCGCGGCATCGGATCTCCTCCGGGGCGCTTTCAACGCATCCGCCCGCTGCCGCGCGCAATGAGCAGGAACGGTGCCATGCGTCGTATGCGCACAAGTGCTTGTGCCACCGGATCTACGCGCCACGCGCGCCACGCGTGCCGTCCTCTGTCGAGGACGACGCCTTCGCGACGTCGAACGGTTTCAGCGACGCGGTGCGTCGGACCGAGGGGCTGAAGCGAGGCAGGTGCCCTGGCCGCGGGGAGAGTGGAGGCGGCGAGCGGATTTGAACCGCTGAGTAGAGGTTTTGCAGACCTCCGCCTTGACCACTTGGCTACGCCGCCCTAGCGGAACGCCAGTATAGCGACCCGGCGGGCCGCATCCAACCCCTGGAAACGTTGGACCCTACGCCTTCGGCCCAGGTTTGTTCGGCGGGGAGGATGGAGCGGGAAACGGGATTCGAACCCGCGACTTCGACCTTGGCAAGGTCGCACTCTACCACTGAGTTATTCCCGCTCGCGGGAACCCCAATGCTACGTTTTGGCCCCTTCGGCCGTCAACCCAGCCGGCCGCCTTCCAGGTCGAAGGCGCCGAGCTCGTGGCGCAGGCGGGGGTGCCCCAGGGCCCAGTCCACGGAGATCACATCGAAGCGCAAGGCGGTCTCGGAGAGGCCGCGGGAGGCGGCGTAGAGGCGGGCCGCGCGGACGAGGCGGCGGCGCTTCCCGAAGGTGACGGCCTCGTGGCCGGCGCCGTGGCTGGCGCCGCGCCGGGCCTTGACCTCCACGAACACGGTGGTGCCGCCGCGGGCCGCCACCACGTCCACCTCGCCCGAGCGGCAGCGGAAGTTCCGGGCCAGGATGTCGTAGCCCTGCGCCTTCAGGTGCTGGCAGGCCAGGTCCTCGCCGCGCGCGCCCGTCCCCTGCCCGCGCCACGCCGCCCAGGCGTCGCGGAGCCGGGCGAGCAGTCCCCTCAGCGCGCCCTCCGCCAGCGGGTGGCCTTGGCCGTGTCCTCGAGCACGATGCCCAGGGCGAGCAGCTTCGCGCGCGCCTCGTCGGCCGCGGCCCAGTCGCGCCGGCGCCGCGCGTCCTGGCGCGCGTCGTAGAGGCCCTGCTCGTCGGGCGAGAGCCGGTCGGCGTCGTCCGGCAGCAGCACGCCGAAGACGGCGTCCATGGAGGCGAGCTGCTCGCGCAGGCGCGCCGCCCCCGCGCGCCCCGCCCCCCCGCCCGCCAGCAGGGCGTTGCCCTCGTTGACGAGCAGGTGCACGGCGGCCAGGGCCTCCGGCGTGTTGAGGTCGTCGCTGAGGGCGGCGTCGAAGGCCTGCGCCGCCCGCGCCGCCACCGCCTCCGCCGCGTCGGGGGCCCCCTCGCCCTCCACCTCGTCGAGCCGCCGCGCGAAGCCGTGGATGCGCTCCAGCGCGGCCGCCGCCTGGTGCAACCCCTCCCAGGTGAAGTTGAGGGACTTGCGGTAGTGGGCGCTGGCCAGCAGGTAGCGGACGGCCTCGGGACGGTGCCCCTTCTCCACGATCTCCGGGATGGTGAAGACGTTGCCCTTGCTCTTGGACATCGTCTCGCCCTCCACCATCAGGTGCTGGACGTGCGCCCAGTGGCGGACGAAGGGCTGCCCGGTGCCGCACACGCTCTGCGCGATCTCGTTCTCGTGGTGCGGGAAGATCAGGTCCACCCCGCCGCAGTGCAGGTCGAAGGTCTCGCCGAGGTACTTCATGCTCATGGCCGAGCACTCGATGTGCCAGCCCGGCCGCCCGCGCCCGAAGGGGGCGTCCCACTGCGCCCACTCCGGCTCGTCGCTCTTGGCCTTCCACAGGGCGAAGTCGCGCGGGTTCTCCTTGTCGTACTTGTCGCTGTCCACGCGCGCGCCCGCGCGAATGCCCGAGGTGTCGAGGCCGGAGAGGGCCCCGTACTGCGGGAAGCTGGAGATGCGGAAGTACACGCTGCCGTCCGCCATGTAGGTGTGGCCGCGCGCGATGAGGCTGTCGATCAGGTCCACCATCTCCGCGATGTGGTCGGTGGCCTTGGGCACCACCTCCGGCCACTCCATGCGCAGGGTGGCCATGTCCTGCTCGAAGGAGGCGATGTTCTCCTCGGTGAACGCGCGCAGGTCGCGCCCCGCCTTGGCCGCGAGGTCGATGATGCGGTCGTCCACGTCCGTGATGTTCATCACCCCGCGCACGCCGTAGCCCTTGTACTTCAGCGCGCGGCGCAGGAGGTCCACGGCCAGGAAGGAGCGGTAGTTGCCCACGTGGCCGCGGCTGTAGACGGTGAGCCCGCACAGGTAGAGGCCCACCGCGCGCGGGTCGGCGGGGCGGAACTCCTCGAGCGCGCCCCCCAGCGTGTTGTGCAGGCGCAGGGGCGCGGTCATCGCGCCGCGACCAGCACCGCGGTCAGGTCGTCCGCGCACCCGGCCGCGCCCGTCCAGGCCGACACCTCCGCGAGCAGGCCCTGCAGCGCCTCCTCCGCGGCCCGGCCCTGCTGGCGGCCGAGGGCGGCGGCCACGCGGTCGTCGCCGAACTCCTGCTCGTCCTCGGAGAGCGCCTCCGTCACGCCGTCCGTGACCATGGCCAGGAGGTCGCCGCTCTCCAGCCGCGCCTCCCCCTCCTCGAAGCGCGCGTCCTCCAGCAGGCCCAGCACGGGCCCCCCCGTGGTGAGCCGCGCCGCCTCGCCCCCGCGCCCCAGGTGCCAGGGCGGGACGTGCCCGGCGTTGACGTAGCGGAACCGGCGCGCCCCCGCGTCCAGCTCGCCGTAGAAGAGCGTCACGTAGCGGTTGGTCTGCGTGCTCTCGAACAGGAACCGGTTCAGGCGGCCCATGAGCGCGGGCAGCGGGGCCGTGCCCGCCAGCGCGCGCAGCGACGCGTGGACGGAGGCCATCAGGATGCTGGCGGGCGCGCCCTTGCCCGACACGTCGGCCACCGTGACGGCCAGCCGGTCCTCGCCGAGGGGGATGAAGTCGTAGTGGTCGCCCCCCACCTCGTAGCAGGGCACGCTGGCCGCGGCCAGGTCGAATCCCGCCAGGCGCGGGCTGCGGCGCGGGAACAGGCTCTGCTGGATCTCCCGGGCGATCTGCATCTCGCGGTCGCGCCGCTGCTTCTCCTCGCGGAGCCGGAGCGCGCGCACGTTGTCGAGGGCGGCCAGTGCCTGGCGGCCGAGCGTCTCGGCGAAGTCGGCGTCCTCCTCCCCGAACGGCGCGCCGGAGAGGCGCTCGCCGAGCGCGATGAGCCCCACCACGTGCTCGCCGGACCACATCGGCACCACGAGAGCGATAC
>DATBIO010000009.1:0-4733 GCA_036556965.1 Vicinamibacteria bacterium | reverse complement strand
TTGCCGGTCCCGGTGGGGCCGATGAGCAGGATGTTGGACTTGGTGAGCTCGACCTCGTTCTTGCCCCGCTGCTTCGAGATCTCGATCCGCTTGTAGTGGTTGTAGACGGCCACGGCCAGCTTCTTCTTGGCCGTCTCCTGGCCGATCACGTATTCGTCGAGGAACTTCTTGATCTCGTGGGGGACGGGGAGGGTCGACTTGTAGGTGCGCCCCTCCACCCGCCGGTCGTCCGCGATGATGTCGTTGCAGACGTCGACGCACTCGTCGCAGATGAAGACGGTGGGGCCCGCGATCAGCTTGCGGACGTCGTTCTGGTCCTTGTTGCAGAAGGAGCAGCGGAGGATCTCGGAGTCGCCGCCGTTCTTCTTCATGGCAGCCGGGGGGTGCTGCGCCGCCCCCCTCGCGTGGGGAGGGGATCCCGCCGCTCGGGCGTCCGTCCGGGGTCGCTGCTGGAGCTCATCTCTCCCGCCGGGAGATCACCTGGTCCACGATACCATAGTCCTTGGCCTGCTCGGCGTCCATGATGAAGTCCCGGTCGGCGTCGGTGATGATGCGCTCGACCGGCTGCTTGGTGTGGAAGGCCAGGATCTGGTTGAGGCGATCCTTGATGCGGAGGATCTCCTTGGCCTGGATGGCGATGTCGGAGGCCTGGCCCTGCGTGCCCCCCCACGGCTGGTGGATCAGGATGCGGGAGTTCGGCAGGGCGAAGCGCTTGCCGTTGGTCCCCGCGGCCAGGAGGACGGCCCCCATGGAAGCGGCCTGCCCCACGCAGATGGTCTGCACGTCGGGGCGCACCAGCTGCATGGTGTCGTAGATGGCCATGCCCGCGGTGGTGGAGCCGCCGGGGCTGTTGATGTAGAGGTGGATGTCCTTCTCGGGGTCTTCCGCCTCCAGGAACAGCAGCTGGGCGATGACCAGGTTGGCCACCAGGTCGTCGATGGCCGTCCCGATGAAGACGATGTTGTCCTTGAGGAGCCGGCTGTAGATGTCGTAGGCCCGCTCACCGCGAGCCGTCTGTTCCACAACCATCGGAACGAGAGTGCCCATGGATGAGCCGCTCATTCGACGGCCAGTCTAGCATTGGCCTTGATCAAGTCAAGGGTGCGCTCCTCACGGATCCGCGCCCTGAGCGCCTGGATCGAGCCCTCCTTCTGCATCTGGGTGCGCACCGCCTCCAGGGGCCGGCGCGTCCTCTCCGCCAGGCGCCGCAGCTCGGCCTCCACCTCGGCCTCCGGCACCTCGATCCCCTCCTGGCGCGCGATCTCGTCCAGGACGATCTCGGCCTTGGCCGCCTTCACCGCGTCCTCGCGCCCGCCCTCGCGCACCTTGGCCCAGTCCACCTCCAGCCGGCGCGGGTCCACCCCCTGCAGGGCCAGGTTCCGCACCGTGCCCTCCAGCCGCGCGCTCATGTGCCGCTCCACCAGGGACTCCGGGACCTCGAAGCCGGCCATGTCCACCAGCCGCTCGACGAGGGCGCCCTTGACCTCGCGGTCCACCGCGCGCTCCTGGGCGTCCTGGAGCCGCCGGCGCAGGGCCTCGCGCAGCTCGGCCAGGCTCTCGAACTCGCCCAGGTCCTTGGCGAACTCGTCGTCCGCCGCGGGCACCACCTTGTCCTTGAGGCCCTTCACGGTGAAGGAATAGTCGATGGTGCGCGCGCCCAGGGGCGCGTCCTTGTCCTCGTGCACCACCCGGACCTGCCGCGCGTCGCCCGGGCGCGCCCCGGCCAGGGCGGCGTTGAGGTCGGGGTGGTTGCGCTCCGCCCCCAGCTCGAAGAGCACGTTCTCGTCCTTCTGGGGCGCCGCCGCGTCCGCCGTGCGGCGCTCCACGTCCACCAGCAGGTAGTCGCCGGCGCGGGACTCCCGCCCCTCGATGGCGTCGTAGCGCGCCGCGCTCTCCCGCAGCTCGTCCACCTCCCGGTCGACGTCCTCCTCCTTGACCTCGGCCGCGCGCCCCTTCACCTCGAGACCGCGCCACACGGGCAGCTCGACGAGGGGCAGCACCTCGAACACGGCGCGGAAGGTCATGGGCTGGCCCTCGTCCATGCGCAGGTCGGTGACGCGCGGGCTGGCCAGGGGGCGGAGCCCGCGCCCCTCCAGCTCGTCGAAGACCACCTTGTTCACGATCTTCTCCGCCACCTCCTCGAGCACCTGCTCGCGGAAGCGCTGGCGGACCACGGAGGCGGGGGCCTTGCCGGGACGGAACCCCGGCAGCTTCACCTTCCGCGCGTACTCGCGGGAGCGGCTGTCGATCTCCTTCTCCACCAGCTCCGGCTCGATCTCGAAGCTGAGCGCCTTGCGGACCTGCGTTTCCTCGACGTATTCGACCTTCAACGCGGCATCTCCTGCCTATCTTCTATTTATGGGGAGCGGCGGCGGGCGGGAGCCAGGATAGCACGGCGCCCCGCGGCGCCCCTCGTGGTGCGGAAGAAGGGACTCGAACCCCTACGCCCTCTCGGGCACACGCTCCTAAGGCGTGCGCGTCTGCCGTTCCGCCACTTCCGCCCGAGGCCAGTCTAACCCCGACGGGCGGGCCCCGCCGCGGGCTCCCGCCGCCCGCCTCAGCGGATGTGGAACTTGCTCTTCACCAGGCGCCCGTTGCGGCGCCGGCAGCGGTACCAGGCGGAGACGTCGTTCATGGGCACCCACCGCCGCTCCTCCTTGCGGTAGTGCCAGTCCTTCTCCACCTGGTAGAGCACCTGGAGCCGCCTCCCCTCCAGGATGTTGGTGATCTCGTTGTCGTGGTGGTTGGACTCGTCGTAGTCGGTGATGGCGCGCTGTCCCATCTCGGAGTAGAGCAGGTTCAGCTCCTGGAGCAGGCGGTCCACCTCGGGGTCCATGTCCGCCACGCGCAGGCCCAGCGCGCGCGCCTCCCGGCTGGTGATGGGGTACTGGTGCGCGGGGTAGGCGGCGTTGAGGCGCCGGCTGATGCGGTCCGCCTTGCGCCGGTCCTTCATGTGGTAGCCCAGGATCTCGCGGCAGAGCATCTGGGACAGGCTGCTGGCCCGGTCCAGGGCGCCGATGACCAGGGGATGCAGGTACTTGTAGACCTCCTGGTAGGGGTTCATCTCCCGGCTCCCCTTGCGCGCCGCCTCGTGCCACAGGCGGATCACCCGCTCGACCTCGTCGTTGCTCACCGCCACCAGGTTGTTGGTGTGGTCCACGGGGGAGAGGTCGTGCTCCAGCGAGGTGTCCACCGCGGTGAGGAAGGAGAGCGGGCCCATGACGATGCGGTCGGCGCCCAGGGCGAGCATGGTGGCGGCGGAGGCGCAGTTCAGGGGAGCCAGCACGGTGAGGCGGCGCGTGTAGCGGCGCAGGAGGTGGACCAGGCGCAGGGCGGCCATCCCGCTGCCGCCGTCCGACTTCACGAAGAGGGCGATCTCGCGCTGGGGGCCCGCGTCGCGCAGGAGCTCGCGCATGGCCATGACGTCGTTGTCGCAGACGGAGCCCGAGGTGGAGGTCCAGTAGGTGAGGAGCGTGCCCGGGATGCGGGCCTGGAGCCGCGCCAGGAGCTTCTGCGTGCCGTCGTACAGCAGCGGCGCCGTCTTCACACGAACGCGACGGCGCCGGGGCATGGCCGGACTCTACACCATGACCCGCGGCCGGACGGGGAGCGGAGGCTAGGCCGTATGCAGCGCGTCCGACGCGGCCCGCGAGGCGGCCGCCCGCGCCGCGGCGGGGACGGGACGGCGCCGGCGGGCGGCCTGGCGCCGCGTGCGCGCGATGATGGCCTGGGCTTCGGCCTGGCGCTTGCGCCGGGCCACGAGGGCGCGCCGCAGCTCGGCCGACACGTCGTCGGGGGTGCGGGCCAGGGAGGACCACCAGCTCCAGGGGAGCGGGCGGTGCGGCGCGTGCACCGCCTCGTACTCCACCTTGCACACGTACTTCGTGCCGTCGAAGCCCTCCCGCCACATGCCGAAGCGGACCTGGAGGGGGCCCATGTCCTCCGCCCGCAGCTCGCGCCAGACCGCCTCCTCGAAGGCGGCGGCCAGACGCGGGTTCACTTGGCGGATGGGGTTCTCGCGGAACTGTATGGCCTCCCAGACCACGGCGCGCGCGCAGCGGCGGACCTTGTCCGGGCAGCGCTCGCCGTTCTGGAGGAGCTTGCGGTAGCGCACGGAGCCGTCGCCCGGCACGATCTCCCAGTCGATGTGGTGGTCCTTGCGCCGCGGCGCGCCGTCGAGGACCAGCTCCCACGAGCCGGTGCCCGCCGCCTCGAGCGAGGCCGTCCAGTGCTCGCCGGCGGGGGAGCCGAGGCCCTCCAGGGCCTCGGCCAGGGTCTCGTCCGTCTCGGCGTTGCCCGAAGCGATGCGCGCGATCACGAGTGCCATGTAGCCGCTCCTTCGTTGGAGTCCGTTCGCTTCCCGCGGGAGAGCAATGGACGTGCCATGGCCCCGGGTCGCGGTAAGTGATTGACCGACCAACGGCTCGCGGGGCGAGCCCCGCCTCATGTCCCGGCTCTTCTTTGTAAGAAGCGCGCTCGCCGCGGCGCGCCGGGCGATAAGATGGGCACGATGTCCCTCGACTCGCTCGAGCCCATGCCGCGGCCGCTGGGACGGGTCCTCGACGAGACCCTCGAGCGGATGGCCCGGCGGGCGCGCGGCGAGGAGACGCCCATCCCGCTGCCCTGGAGCAACGTGGCCGAGGTGCTGGGGGGAGGCTTCTGGGGCGGGACCCTCGTCACCCTCATGGGCGACCGGGGCAGCGGCAAGACGCAGTGGGCGGTGCAGGCGGCCG
>DATBIO010000008.1:0-17777 GCA_036556965.1 Vicinamibacteria bacterium | reverse complement strand
GCCCGCGCGCGCCGAGGACCTGCACGCGCTGGTAAGGCACGAGCTGGGTGGCGCAGGTGAAGGTGGCGTGCCCCGCCTCGAACTCCAGCACGGCGGAGGCCAGGCGGTCGGTGCCGAAGCGGGGGTCGCGCTCGAGGGCGGCCAACACGCGCAGGGGCTCCGCCTCGAACAGGAAGCGCGACACGGTGACCGGGTAGCAGCCGATGTCGAGGAGGGCGCCCCCCCCGAATTCGGGGACGTGGCGCACGTTCGCGGGGTCTTCGTTGAAGTAGGAGAACGTGCAGGTGAGGGCGCGCAGGGGCCCGATGCGGCCGGTGCGCACCAGCTCGCGCACGCCGAGCCACTGGGGGTGCGTGCGGACCATGAAGGCCTCCTGCACCTTCAGGCCGGTGCGGTCCCGGGCGGCCACCAGGGTCTCCGCCTCGGCCACGGAGAGGGCGATGGGCTTCTCGCAGAGGACGTGCTTGCCCCTCTCCAGGGCGGCCAGGGTCCAGGGGACGTGGAGGTGGTTGGGCAGCGGGTTGTAGACGGCGTCGATCTCCGCGTCGGCCAGGAGGGCGTCGTAGGACCCGTAGGCCCGGGGGATCCCGAGCTCCGCCGCGGCCTGCGCCGCCTTCGCGTGGTCGCGCGACGCGATGGCCACCACCTGCCCGAAGCGGCTCCCCTGGAGGGCGGGAACGACCTTGCGGGTGGCGATGCGGGCCACCCCGAGGACGCCCCAGCGGATCCGGCGCTCTGGTCGAGCCAATCGAGGCCTGGCGGCCCGCGGCGTCCGGGCGCCCTAGCGCTGCTTGCTGTCCCCGCGCGCGAAGATGGAGGCCACGAAGTTGAGGATGTCCACCGAGCAGATCTCGCAGTATCCGTAGTTCTTCACCAGGCGGCCCTTCACGATGTCGATCTTCTCCTGGGTGTCGCGGTCCACCACGGAGGAGACGAGGGAGGTTAGCTTGATGGAGTCCTTCTGGTCCTCGAAGAGCTTCAGCTCCAGGGCCTTCTGCAGCCGCTCGTTGGTGCGGTAGTCGAACTGCTTGCCCTCCAGGGCCAGGGCCGCGATGTAGTTCATGATCTCGCGGCGGAAGTCGTCCTTGCGGCTCTCCGCGATGTCGATCTTCTCCTCGATGGAGCGCATGAGCCGCTCGTCGGGGTCGTCCTCCTGCCCCGTGAACTTGTTGCGCACCTTCTCCCGGAAGACGTAGGCCTTGATGTTGTCCACGTAGTTGCCGCAGAGGCGGGCCACCGCCTCCTCGTCCGCGGAGATGGCCTTCTGCACCTCGTTCTTGACGACGTCCTCGTACTCCTGCTTCACCATGCCCAGCAGCTCGCGGTACCGCTTCTTGGTCTCCTCGCGGGTGATGAGGCTGTGGTGGTGCAGCCCCGCCTCCAGCTCGTTGAGGACCATGAAGGGGTTCACGCAGGCCCCCGTGTCGTCGCGCACGAGGGCGTTGCTGATCTTGTCCTGGATGTAGCGGGGGCTGATGCCGTCCATGCCCTCCCGCGGGCTCTCCTCGCGCAGCTCCTTGATGTTGTCCTCGGTGAAGCCGGGCAGGGTCTTGCCCCCGTACAGCTTCAGCTTCTGGAGGAGGGTGATCTGCGCCTTCTTGGGCTCCTCCAGGCGGGTGAGCACCGCCCACATGGCGGCCATGTCGATGGTGTGGGGGGCGATGTGCTTGCCCGTGATCTGGCGGTCGTTGAAGTCCCGGGCGTAGATCTTCACCTCCTCCTGCCACACCGTGTTGTAGGGGATGTCGATCTTCACCGTGCGGTCGCGGAAGGCCTCCATGAGCTCGTTGTTCTGGAGCTTCCGGTACTCGGGCTCGTTGGTGTGGCCGGCCACCACCTCGTCGATGTCGGTCTGGGGGAACTTCTTGGGCTTGATCTTGTGCTCCTGGGAGGCGCCCAGGAGGTCGTAGAGGAAGGCCACGTCCAGCTTCAGGATCTCGATGAACTCCACGATCCCGCGGTTGGCGATGTTGAGCTCGCCGTCGAAGTTGAAGGCGCGCGGGTCGGAGTCCGAGCCGTACTCCGCGATCTTGCGGTAGTTGAGGTCCCCCGTGAGCTCGGTGGAGTCCTGGTTCTTCTCGTCCTTGGGCTGGAAGGTGCCGATGCCCACGCGGTCCTTCTCGGAGAGCACCAGGCGCTTGACCACCACGTGCCGGACGACCTTCTCCCAGTTGCCGTCGTTCTGCGTCATCAGGTCCTGGAAGGTGCGCCGGCAGAAGGGGCACAGGTTGCCCGTGGGCACGATGCGGTAGTCGTTGGGAGGCAGCCGGCGGTTGATCTCCGCGTACACGGCGTCCTGGCTCTCGAAGGGGACGAGGTGCAGCGGCTCCTCGTGCATCGGGCACCACTGCACCGACTCCGTGCCCGCGGCGGGGTCGATGCGCCAGCCGAAGGTGTAGAGCGCGCCCTCCGGGGTGCCGGAGTAGAGCTCCAGGCCCTTCTTCAGGAGCCGGCAGATGGTGGACTTGGAGGAGCCCACCGGCCCGTGCAGGAGGAGGATGCGCTTCTCCGTGCCGTAGCCGTAGGCGGCGGACTTGACGTTGTGCACCAGTCGGGTGAGGGGGGCGTCCAGGCCGAACACGGCGTCGCGGCCCTTGTCGATGGGGTCGTCGAAGAGCCGGTAGTGGACGTGGCGCTCGTGGTGGCGCGTGTACTCGGAGGCGCCGTGGGCCAGGATCATGTCGAAGAGGCGCTGGTAGCTGTTGCGCGCCACCTTCGGGTTGTCGAGGACGATGCCGAGGTAGTCCTCGAAGGCGCCCGTCCAGTGCCGCTCGCGGTAGCCCTGGAGGTCCTGCTTCTGCTTGACGATGCTCAGCAGAGCGTCGGCGCCGGCGTTGGCCATGGGCAATCCCCTCCGGGGCCCCGGCCCCGCTCCAGGGCGCGGCGCCCCGATCGTCAGCGCGCCCGCAGGCGCGCCGCGACCAGCGTAGAGGTTTTCCCGCGCGACTTCAACGACGCCGCGAGGGGTAACATCTCCACCTCCATGGACCCTCTGCGCGGCATCCGCGTCGTGGACCTCTCCCGCATTCTCGCCGGCCCCTTATGGGCGTCGTCTATCCGGGGGACGCTGCGCCGCGTCCCCCGGACCCCCCGCGTCTCGCGCCGGAGTGAATCCGTCGCTCGCCGCCGGTCGGGCTGAGGCCATGGAGCCCCTGGCCGGCATCCGCGTCGTCGACCTCTCCCGCATCCTCGCCGGCCCCTTCTGCACGCAGGCCATGGCGGATGCCGGCGCCGACGTCATCAAGGTGGAGGAGCCCGCCAGGGGCGACGACACGCGTGGGTGGGGCCCGCCCTGGGTCTTCTTCGAGCAGGGGGGCGCTGCGTCGCGCCCCCCTGAGACCCCCCCTCGGGCGCGCCGGAGTGAATCCGTCGCGCCCTCGAGCCCGTTGCCGACACCCACGCCGATTCCCGGCACGAACTGCGAATCGGCGTACTTCCTCTCCGTGAACCGCGGCAAGCGCAGCGTGACCTTGAACCTCAAGCAGGAGGAGGGGCGCGCGCTGCTCTGGAGGCTCCTGGAGACGGCCGACGTCCTGGTGGAGAACTTCCGTCCGGGCACGCTGGACCGCCTGGGCTTCTCCTGGGAGGAGGTGCACCGCCGCCGGCCGCCGCTGGTCTACGCCTCGATCTCAGGTTACGGGGCGGACGGCCCCTGGGGAGGCCGGCCGGGCTACGACGCGGTCATCCAGGGCGAGGGCGGCCTCATGAGCATCACCGGCGAGAAGGACGGGCCGCCCCTGCGCACGGGCGCCTCCATCGCGGACACGGTGGCGGGCATGACCGCCTACCAGGGCATCCTGCTCGCCCTCCTGCGCCGCGCGCAGACGGGAGAGGGCGGCCGCGTGGACGTCTCCCTGCTCGAGAGCCTCCTCCCGCCCCTGGCCTACCACACGGCGGCCTACCTGCTGGCGGGGGAGGTCCCGCGCCGCCTGGGCAACCGCCATCCGAGCCTCGCCCCCTACGAGAGCTTCGAGGCCCGCGACGGCTACGTGATCGTGGGGGTGGGCAGCGAGTCGCTCTGGCGGGCCTTCTGCGCCGCGCTCGCCGACCCGGCCCTGGCCGCCGACCCGCGCTTCGCCACCAACGCGCAGCGCGTCACCCACTACGACGCGCTGCGCGCGGCGGTGGCCGCGCGGCTGCGCGAGGGCGGGGTGGACGACTGGCTGCGGCGCCTGGGGGAGGCGGGGATCCCCTGCGGCCGCGTGCGCACGGTGGCGGAGGCGCTCGAAGGCGAGCAGATCGCGGCGCGGGGCCTGCTGATCGAGCGCACGCACCCGCGGGCGGGGGCCGGCCGCTACGTGGGGAGCGCCATACACCTCGACGGGGCGGGCCGGGGCGCGGCCCTGCCCCCTCCCCTCCTCGGCCAGCACACCGAGGAGGTGCTGGCGGAGGTGGGCCTGCCCCCGCCGGAGGTGGCCGCCCTGCGCGCGCAGGGGGTGGTCTAAGCTTCGGGAATGACACGGGCCCCCGGCTGGGGCGACAATCGCGGGGTCGGTGTCAGCATGAGTCCCTCCCGGATCCTGGTCGTCGACGACGATCCCTTCGTGGCCCGCACCGTGGCGGACCTCCTCGCCGTGCACGAGTACGCGGCGGTGAGGGCCGAGTCGGGCGAGGAGGCGCTCGAGCGGCTCGTGCACGAGCCCTTCGACCTCGTCATCCTGGACGTGCGGCTGCCCGGCATCGACGGCTTCGAGACCTGCGTGCGCATCCGCGAGGGCCACGGCCCCTCGCTGCCCGTGGTCATGCTCACCGCGCTGGGCGACGCCGCCTCCCTGCGCCGCGGCTACGAGGCGGGGGCCGACGACTTCCTGCAGAAGCCGGTGGACGTCCCCGCCCTCATCCTGAAGGTGCGTGCGTTCCTGCGCCTGAAGGGCCTGCACGACGAGATCGAGCGGGCGCGCGAGGGGGCGCAGGCGCGCGCGCGCGACCTGGCCCTCCTCCACGAGATCGGCCGCGACTGGTCGCTCATCGCCGAGCCCGAGGAGTTCCACCGCATGGTCACGCAGCGGCTGGCCGGCCTGATCGGGGCCCCCGTCTGCCTGATCGCCCTCTACGACCCCGCCACGCGCGTCATCGCGGCGGCGGTGCCCGCGCACGGCCTCGAGGACGAGCTGGCCCGGCGCCTCCGCTACGAGGTGGGGCCCGAGCACCGGGCGCTGTGGAACTTCCGCACCGGGCGCGCCTTCATGACCAACCGGGCCAAGAGCGATCCCCGGCTCATCCGCGACATCGTCGAGCTGGCGGACGCGGACTCCATCGTGCTGGTGCCCATGCTCTCCGAGGGCCACGTGCTGGGGCTGCTGGTGGCCCTCAACAAGCCCGGC
The DNA here is from genome assembly GCA_036556965.1 of Vicinamibacteria bacterium. Taxonomy (GTDB): domain Bacteria; phylum Acidobacteriota; class Vicinamibacteria; order Fen-336; family Fen-336; genus DATBIO01. The sequence continues at coordinate 12,453 of DATBIO010000008.1, read as the reverse complement.
GGCTTCACCGAGGCCGACGTGCAGCTGCTGAGCATCTTCGCGGGGCCGGCGGCGTCGTTCATCCGCAGCCGCCAGATCTTCGGGCGGGCGCGGCGGCACGCCACGCGCCTGGAGAAGCTCGCCCTCCTGGCGGGAGAGATGGGGGCCAGCGCCGGCCGCCCCCGCCTCCTCGACCTGGCCATCGGGCGCGTCCAGGGTGACCTGGGCTACGACCGCGTGGCCTTCCACGCCTCCCGTCCCGGCGGCCTGCACCTGGAGGCGGAGGCGGGCAACCGCGGCGGCGAGGGGACCAACGCGGACTTCCTGACCTGGGCCCTGCGCGCCACCCGCCCGCTGCGCGGGGCCGGCCACCATGGGCGGGCCGAGCTGGCCGTTCCCGTGCGCGCGGGGGACCACGCCCTGGGCGTGCTCCACGTGTCCGGCCACCAGGACGCCTTCACCGACGAGGAGGTGAACCTCCTCTCCACCTTCGCCGGCCAGCTCGCCATCGCCCTGGAGCGCGGCGACAGCGTGGCCCAGACCGAGAGGCTGGCCGCGCAGATGGCCACCCTCTACGACGTGGGGCTGGAGACGGGCGTGCTCAAGGACCTGCCCGTCCTCTTCACCAAGGCCACCGCGGAGGCCGGGCGCCTCATCAACTGCGACCACACCTCGGTGCTGCGCCTCGACGAGGCGGCGGGGGTGCTGCGCCTCTTCGCCGCCTGGGCGCGCGACCCCCGCCGCGAGACCCTCACCGACCCCATCTTCGCCCTGGGGGAGGGTGTGGCCGGCCGCGTGGCCGTGGAACGGCTTCCCGCCATCGTCAACGAGCCCGGGGAGGCCACCGGCTTCGTGTCGCGGCCCAACCCCGTGGGCCGGCTGCTCAGCGTGCCCGTCACCTACTACGACCAGGAGCGCCAGCAGAGCGTGGTCTTCGGGGTGCTCAACGCCACGCGCAAGCCGGGCGCCCCCGCCTTCGTGCAGGACGACCTGGACTACCTCATGCGCTTCGCGGGGCAGCTCTCCATCACCCTGGCCAACGTCATGTCCTTCGAGGCCGAGCGCCAGCGCAGCGGCCAGCTCACCCTCCTCAACAGCCTCATCCGCGAGTTCGCGGGCCTCCTCTCCCGCGAGCGCATCCTGGAGACGGCGGCCCGGCGCATCGCGGAGTCCTTCGGGTTCCCCGTGGTCGCCCTCGGCCTGCCCGACTTCGCCAGCGGCCTCCTTCGCGTGGCCGCCTCCGTCACCCCCGAGGGCCTGACCGACACCCTGCTCCCCCTGGGCAAGGGAGTGGTGGGGCGCGCCATCCGCGAGCGCCGGACGGTGGTGGTGGACGACGTGGCGGAGGACCCCGACTACGTGGAGATGGTGGCCACCACGCGCAGCGAGGCGGCCGTCCCCATCTTCAGCGGGGCGGACCTGGTGGCCATGCTCAACGTGGAGAGCGACGCGCGCCGGGCCTTCGGGCGCGGGCAGGTCATCGCCCTGCAGGCGCTGGGGGAGGGCATCGCCATCGCCCTGCGCAACGCGGAGCTGTACCAGGCCCTGGAGCGCACCAACGCCAGGCTGGTGGAGCTGGACCGCACCAAGAGCGAGCTGGTGAACATCGTGGCCCACGATTTCCGCTCGCCCCTGGCCGGCATCCTCGGGCACGGGGAGCTGCTGGAATGGCTGCCCGACGCGCCCGCGGAGGAGAGGCTCGAGCACGCGCGGGCCATCGTGGCCTCCGCCACCCACATGGCCAGCCTGGTGGAGAAGACGCTCAAGACCACCCGCCTGGAGACGGGGCAGTTCCCGTTCGAGTTCGGGCTCATGGACGTGGCGGCGGCCGTGAACGAGGTGGTGGCGCGGGTGGTGGACGACGCCGCCCATCCCCTGCGCGTCACCGTGCCGGAGGACCCCGTCCCCGCCTGGGCCGACCGCGAGCGCGTGGTCGAGGTGCTGGAGAACCTGGTCTCCAACGCGGTGAAATACTCCCCGGACGGAGGAGAGGTGGAGATCGAGCTGCGGCGTGACGGCGGGCAGGCGGTGGTGACGGTGCGCGACCGCGGACTGGGCATCGACAACGCGGACCTCGGACGCCTCTTCCGCCCCTTCTCGCGCATCCGCAACCGCCGTACCGCCGCCATCGAGGGGTCGGGCCTCGGCCTCTACATCTGTGACCGCATCGTGCGCGCGCACGCCGGCCACCTCTGGGTGGAGAGCCAGGTGGGGGCGGGCTCCACGTTCTCCTTCTCCCTGCCCGTGTACGGCGTGGCCTCCTCCGTGGGCAGCCCGCTCGTGCTCATCGCCGCCGGCGACGAAGCCACCCGGCGCGACGTCAGGCGCGTGGCCGAGGAGCAGGGCTTCGCCACCCACGAGGTGGGCGACGGGGTGGAGGCGGTGGAGGCGGCCCTCCGCCTCATGCCCGCCGCCTGCGTCGTGGACCGCGTGCTCCCACGCCTGCGCGCGGAGCAGGTGGCCGAGCGCCTGCGCGACCACGCCGCGACCCGGGCCGTGCCCGTGCTCGTGCTCGCCGACGCGGAGGCGATGGCCGGGCAGAGCGCGCTCTTCAGCGCCTGCCTCCCGAAGCCCATCGATCCGGGGGCGCTGGCCGCCGCGCTGGACGACGCGGCCCGGGCCGGCCTGTGACGAGGCCGCGGCCGCGCGCCCTGGCCGCCGTGGCCCTGGCCTTCCTGGCCGCCTGCGGGGGAGGCACGCCCGGCGGTCCCGAGGCGGTCTCCGGGGACCCCGCCTCCAACCTCGACCGGGACGACGCGGGACGGCTGCGCATGACCCTGCTCGCGCACCTGGACGCCGCCTCCCTGGCCTCCCAGCCCGTGCACGCCCACCACGACGAGCCCATCGTGGTGGACGGCGCCTTCTCGGGCGCGGGCAACTGGGGCTACACCGCGCCGGACGGCCGGCGCTTCGCCCTGACCGGGATCTCCGCCGGGCTGTCGATCGTGGAGGTGACCGACCCCTCGCGGCCCCACAACGTCGGCCTCATCGAGGGACCCGCCAACCAGTGGCGCGAGGTGAAGACGTACGGCCACTACGCCTATGTGAGCACGGAGGCGCTGCACGGCATCGACATCGTCGACCTCTCGGATCCAGGCTTCCCACGCCTGGTCCGCACCTGGAACCGCACCCTGCGCTCCGCCCACACCCTCGCCGTGGACGCGGAGCGCGGCCTCCTGTACGTCAACGGGGCGGAGGGCCGCACGGGCGGCATGCGCGTGCTCGACATCGGGCGCAACCCCGAGGACCCGCGCGAGGTGGGGCGGTGGGACGGTTTCTACGTCCACGACTCCTACGCGCGGGGAGACGTGCTCTACGCCTCGGCCATCTACGACGGCTTCCTGGCCCTCCTCGACGTGCGCGACCCCGCCCAGATACGCGAGATCACGCGCTTCGCCACGGGCGGCCGCTTCACCCACAACTCGTGGCTCACGCGCGACGGCCGCTACCTGTTCACGACCGACGAGCGCGACGGGTTCCCCCTGGAGGGCTGGGACCTGCTGAACCCGATGGCCCCGCGCAAGGTGTCGCAGTACCTCGCGCGCGCCACCAGCATCGCCCACAACGTGATGACGGACGGGGACCGCCTGCTGGTGGCGCACTACACTGAGGGCGTGCACCTGCTCGACGTGAGCAATCCCGAGCAGCCGCGCCTGCTCGGGTACTACGACACCTTCACCGGTAGCTCCGGGGGCTATCGCGGCGTGTGGGGCGCCTACGTCTTCCCGGGGACCAACCTCATCCTGGCCAGCGACATCAACAACGGGCTATTCGTGCTGCGCTACGACGGTCCGTGAGCCTGCTGGGCTGCCTGGGCATCGGCCACGGGGACGTGGTCGCGGTGGCGGGGGCGGGGGGCAAGACCACCCTCGTGTACCGTCTGGCCGCGGAGGCCCGCCAGGCCGGCCTCCGCGTGCTGGTGACCACCACCACGCACATGGGGACGCTGCCGGAGGCGACCACCGGGCCCGTGTTCATCGAGGAGGAGGAGGGCGACCCCGCGCCGCGCCTGCGCGAGGCCCTGGCCCGCGAAGGCCTGGCCACCCTCCTCGGCCGCCGCCTGCGCGAGGACAAGCTGGAGGGCGTCGCCCCGGACCGCCTCTGCCGGCTGATGTGCGGGGCGGACCTGGTGCTGGTGGAGGCCGACGGCGCGCGGGGGCGGTCGCTCAAGGTGCCGGCCGCGCACGAGCCCGTGGTGCCGCGCCAGACCACGCTGTTCGTGGTCATGGCCGCCCTCGACGTGCTGGGGGAGCCGCTGGACGAGGACCGCATCCACCGCCTGGAGCTGGTCTCCTCCTCCAGCGGCACGCAGGTGGGGGAGGCCGTGGACGAGGACACCGTCATTGCCTGCCTGCGCTACTCCCTCGGCTATCCCTCGCGCGTTCCCCCCGGGGCCCGCGCCGCCGTCTTCCTCAACAAGGCCGAGGGCGACGAGTGCTGGCAGGCCGCGCGGCGGATCGCCCGCCGCCTCGTCCCGCCCTACTCCTTCGTGGTGGCGGGGTCGGCGCGCGGCGGCGGCCGTCGCATCTGGCCCTAGGCCGCCGGCGCACCTCTCGAGGCGGGGGACCCTCCGCCCACCGGCGGTCCTGGCACGCGTCGTGAAAGAGAGCTTCGCGGTCCGCGCGCACCTCTCGTGCGGTCGGCGCGGCGCGTGAAGGAGGACACATGCCGGAAGCCCGCGTCGAGAGGAGAGGCCGCAGCCGGCTGCCCCTGAAGCTGATCCTGGTCTCGGTGTGCACCGCGGCGACGCTCTGGCTCTTCGAGCTGTACATGCAGCCGACCTGGGCCAAGATCCGCAGCTTCGTGCTGGGGTACTTCCTGGGTACCTTCGTGATGGAATGGATCCACCAGCGCGCCAGCCGCGCCGAGCCGTCGGCGGAGAGCGTCCTGCCCAGCCCCGCGGCCACCCGCGCGTCCTGAACCGGGACGCGGTATCCTGGCCGGCGTGAAGGAGGTCCTGGAGGCCGTCCTGCGCGCGGAGGAGCGCGGTGAGCCGGCGGCGCTGGTCACCGTGGTGGCCACCGAGGGCTCCACCCCCCAGAAGGCGGGGGCACGCATGGTGGTCTACCCCGACGGCACCATCGTGGGGACGATCGGCGGCGGCTGCGTCGAGGCGGAGATGACGTGGCGCGCGCGGCAGGCGATCGAGACGCGCAGGCCCCAGCTCGCCTCCTACGACCTGACCCCCGACCAGGCGGGCGAGGACGGGCTGGTGTGCGGGGGCCGGATGCAGGTCTTCATCGAGCCCATCGAGGGCACGCCCACCCTCTGCCTCTTCGGGGCGGGCCACGTGGCCCAGCCCCTGGCGCGGATGGCCAAGGCCGTGGGCTTCCGGGTGGAGGTGGCCGACGACCGGCTCAAGTTCGCCAACCGTGACCGCTTCCCCGACGCCGACCTCGTGGTCCTGGACGACTTCGCCTCCGCGGCCGCCCGCATGACCCTGGGGCGCAACTCCTACGCCGTGGTGGTCACGCGCGGCCATCGCGGCGACGAGGACGCCCTCGAAGCCGTGCTGGGCAAGGGCCTGCGCTTCGTGGGCCTGCTCGGGAGCCGGCCCAAGCTCGTGCACGTGGTGAGCGCGCTCGAGGAGCGCGGCTTGCCCGCGGAGCAGCTCGCCTCCATCCACTGCCCGCTCGGCGTGGAGATCGGCGCGGCCACCCCGGAGGAGATCGCGGTCAGCGTCCTGGCCCAGATGATCGCGGTGCGGCGCGGCGTGCCCGCGGACGCCGTCCGGCCCATGAAGATGGAGCTGCCCGGCCGCCTCAAGGCGGTGCGCTGAGGGCGGGCGGCCCCGTCGTCGTCGTCCGCGGCGGGGGAGAGATGGCCTCCGCGGCGGCCCGCCTGCTCTTCCTGTGCCGGATGCCGGTGCTCGTGCTCGAGCGCGCGCTCCCCCTGGCCGTACGCCGCCGCGTCTGCTTCGCGGAGGCCGTGCGGTCGGGCGCCTGCTCCGTCGAGGGGGTGCCCGGGCGCCGCGTGGAGGAGCCGCGCCCCGTGGCCGACGCCGTGGCCGTGCTGGTGGATCCCGAGGGGGAGTGCCTGGCCGGCCTCGCCCCCGGCGTCCTGGTGGACGGGCGGATGGCGAAGCGCAACCTGGGCACGCGCAGGGAGCAGGCGACGTTCGTCGTCGGCCTGGGCCCCGGGTTCGTGGCCGGGCGCGACGTGCACGCGGTGGTGGAGACGCAGCGCGGGCCCGGCCTGGGCCGCGTGGTCTGGGAAGGCGCCGCCCAGCCGGACACGGGCCGGCCAGAGCCCGTGCTCGGCCACGACGACGGCCGCGTGCTGCGGGCGCCCCAGGCCGGCGTCTTCCGCTCCAGGGCGTGCCTCGGGGACCTGGTGGAGAAGGGCGCCGTGGTGGGCGCCGTCGGGGAGGCGCCCGTGATCGCCGCCATCGCCGGCCGGCTGCGCGGCCTCCTCGCGGACGGCGTTCCCGCCGACGCGGGGATGAAGGTGGGCGACGTCGATCCGCGCGGCGCGATCATCGATCCGTCCGCCGTATCCGACAAGGCGCGCACGGTCGCGGCAGGTGTCCTGGAGGCGATCGTCACGGATCTCATGAAACGGGATCAGTAGCCCCATGATCCTCAAGAAACACTTGAACTCAGGGGTGCTGATCGGATACGCTTGACGTCCGAAATGCCGGCTCAGGCCGTGCCGGTAGTTTTCGGAGAAGGGTGACGCCTCTCGGAAGGCTCGCGAGGTGATGGCGCAGCGCTGGCTCGTTCTCGCCGCCGCGTCCACGATGCCTGTCCGTGTGTGGGCGGGAGGCACGTCCGCCGCGCCGCCTGCGCTGGGCCCCGAGCGCGTCCATTCCTCGGGCGCGTTCACTTATCGGCTCCCGGAAGCCTGGCAGCTCCGCGCGGACGCCCGGCCCGGCGTGGTCGAGGCCTGGGGCGATCCCGCCCTCGGCGTGCGCTTCGTCTACCAGCCGGGTGAGAGCGGCCTCGACGCGCTGCACGCCGCCTGCCGCGACGAGCGGCTGGCCGCGCCCATCGACATGGATCCCCGCCTCCGCTACGAGTACGACCACGTGGGGGGCGTCGTGCTGAACCACCGCGCCCTGGACTCGGCGTTCACCGTCCGCTACGACGCCAAGATCGAGGGGCACCGCGACTGGAGGCAGCGCACCGTCACCATCGTGGGCGGCGGTCACTCGCTCTGCGTCATCACCTACGCCCCCTCCGCGGCGTGGAAGAAGTCCGGCCAGGCCAGGGCCACCCTCGACGCGATCCTGGGCAGCGTGGTCCTCCGGTGATGGGCGCCTCGACGGCGGCCATCGAGCCGGACCCCGGGGCTTCCCTCCCCGACCCCGCCCCCGTGCCGCCGCCGGCGCGCGAGGCGGCCGGCCGCGCCCGGCGGCAGATCTGGTCGATGGGCGGGGGCAAGGGCGGCATCGGCAAGTCCCTCCTCACCGCGGCCCTGGGCGCCGAGCTGTCGCGCCTGGGGAAGCGGGTGGTGCTCGTGGACGCCGACCTGGGGGGCGCCAACCTGCACACCTGCTTCGGGCTGGCCACGCCGCCCCGCACCCTCGGGGACTTCATCTGCCGCCGGACCGAGCGCATCGAGGACGTGGTGATGGACACCGGCGTCCCCAACCTGGGCATCATCAGCGGCGCCTCCGACTTCCTGGGCGCGGCCAACATCAAGTACCAGCAGAAGGTCCGCGTGCTGAACCGCATCCGCGGCCTGGACGTGGACATCGTGCTCATGGACCTCGGGGCGGGCACGTCCTACAACATCCTCGACTTCTTCATCGTCTCCGAGGTCGGGATGCTGGCCGTGGTCCCGGAGCCCACCTCCATCGAGAACGGCTACCGGTTCATCAAGAGCGCGCTCTACCGGCGCCTGCGCGGCGCGGCGCGCACGGAGGCGGTGCGCCTGCTGGTGGAGAGCGCGCTCGACCACAAGAACGCGCACGGGATCAAGACGCCCCTCGACCTCCTGGGCGCGGTGGCGCGCGAGGACGAGGCGCAGGCGGAGATCCTCAAGCACGAGATGGCCGGCTTCCGGCCCCGCTTCCTGGTCAACCAGGTCCGCTCCGAGCAGGACGCCGCCGTCGGCCACCAGCTCGTCACCGCCTGCGCGCGCCACCTCGGGCTGCACGCGGCCTACGCGGGCTGGGTGGACTACGACGACGCGGTCTGGCAATCGGTGCGGCGGCGCCGCCTCTTCACCGTGGAGGCGCCCGAGTGCCGGGCCGCCCTCCAGATGCGCCACCTGGCGGCCAGCCTGCTGGACGGCGAGAGCCTGCCCCTTCCCTGGTGACCGGGCCATGAGCGTCACCAACCCGCACGAGATCCTCGGCCTGGAGCCGGGGGCGTCGCCCGAGCAGGTGGAGCGCGCCTACCGCTTCTGCCTGGACCTCTACGCCGACACCGCCCTCGCCACCTACTCGCTGCTCGATGCCGACGAGGTGATCGCCGCCCGCCGCCGCGTGCAGGAGGCCTACGAGAAGCTGACGCAGGTGGAGGAGCCCGAGCCGGTGCGCATGCCGCCCGCCGCGGCGGCCGTGACGGCGCCGCGCCCGGAGCCGGTGTCGGACGCGCCGCGCATCCTGCCCTCCCCGGTGACGGGGCCCGCCCTGCGCCGGTTCCGCGAGGAGCGGGGCATCGCCCTGCGCGACATCGCCAACGAGACCAAGATCGGCATGCGCTTCCTGGAGTACATCGAGGCGGACCGCCACCAGATGCTCCCCGCCCAGGTGTACCTGCGCGGCTTCCTGCAGCAGTACGCGCGCATGGTCGGGCTGGATCCCCGCGCCACCGCGGAAGCCTACCTGGCGCGCCTCCCCTCCTAGGCGGGAGGGCCGTCAGCGGGTTCCCGAGAACCCGCGCTTGGCCAGCGCGTCCCGGAGCGCGCGCAGGCTGTCCGTGCACCCCGCGGCCACCTTCGCCTTCTGGTTCAGGGACAGGGCGAGGGCGCGCACGTTGGTGTTCCGACGGGACAAGTGCAGCAGCTCGGCGTTGACCTTCATGAAGCGGTCGAGGGCGGCGTTGGCGGCGTCGAGGTGGGCCCGGGAGGCGGGCGAGAGGAGCGGAGCGAGGGCGGACAGCTCCCGGCGCGCCACGGCGGCGGAGCCATCCATGCGCTTCTCCATGCGCGTCATCACCGCGTCGTCGGCGTCGGCGATGTGGGGCGCCTGGAGCACCTGGATCTCGCGCACGTTGACGGCGGCGCTGGCCACGAGGGCCTTCACCCGCCAGGCGTCCCGGGCCGGGTTCGCGGGGGCGACGCGGCCCAGGGCGGCCACGAAGGCGTCCGCCGACTCCAGGGCCGGGCCGAAGGAGAGCCGCTGCGCCTTGAGGTTGGTGTTCTCGACGGTCAGCTCCAGGACCTGGCGGTCGAGCTCGCGGTACTCCGCGAAGCGGGCGACGAACTCCTTGAGGAGGCGCGTCTCGTCCTCGAAGCCCAGGGCCTGGAGCATCGGCCCCAGCGCCTCGACGTCCGCCTGGGCCGCCCGCTTCGACTCCTCGGCCTCACGGGCCAGGGCCACCGAGGCCTCGTCGGTGGACGCCATCACCGCGCGGTTCGCGGAGTCGGCGGCCCTCGTGAAGTGGACGAGGAGGTCCGATGCCAGGTGGCGGGCCTGGGCAATCTGCTCGAGCGCGGTGTTCACGTCGCAGCCGGCGACCGCCCCCGCCACGGCGGCGACGGCCAGGCGGGTGGCCGCGCCCGCCCGCGCGCGGGACCACGCGGCGAGGCGCGCGCCGGCTGGCCTGCCCATGACCATCGCGGCAGAAGGTATCACGGCCCTTCCGTTCCCGACGGCCGCGGCCGCTTGACGGGAGGCGCCGGGGGAGTGTATCGTCTCTTCATATGAACAAGCGTGCATACGTCAGGCGGCCGCCGGCGCCCCCCGTGGACCGCGCCTCGTCCTTCGTGGACGCCGGGCGGGTCCGTCGCGTGGCGCGCGCCCTGGTCTCCCAGGCGGCGGCCGCCCACCTCGCGGAGACCTTCTCCCTCCTCGGCGACCCCACCCGCACGCGCATCCTCCACGCCCTCTCCGTGGACGAGCTGTGCGTGGGGGACCTGGCCCTGCTCCTGGGCATCAGCCCGTCCGCGGCCAGCCACCAGCTCCGCCTGCTCCGCGACCGGCGGCTGGTGGCGGTGCGCCGCGAGGGCAAGCGGACCTACTACCGCCTGCAGGACGAGCACATCCGCACCCTGGTGGACATGGGCCTGAGCCACGCCGCCGAGGAGGAGCGTCGCGGATGAGCCGTTTCCTCGCGGAGGAGCGCACGGAAGGGGCGTGCCCGGGCTGCGAGGGCGAGCGGGCGCAGACCTTCCTGGTGGACGGGCTGGACTGCGCGGCGGAGGTGGCCCTCCTCGAGCAGAGCGTGGGGCGGCTGCCCGGCGTCTGCGCGCTGCGCGCCTCCCCCGTGAGCGGCAGCGCCACCGTCGTGCACACGCTGGAGCCGGGCCGGCTGGAGCGCGCCTTCCTGGAGGCGGGGTTCCGGGTGCGGGAGTCGCGCCAGGCGGCGGGCGCGCGCACGCCGGCCGGGGCCACCATGGCCGCGGCCCTGCTCACCGCCGCCGGCTTCGCGGCGGGCTTCCTGTCGCGTCCCCTCTCCATCGCCTTCTACCTGCCCGCCATCGTGGCGGGCGGCCTGCCCATCGCGCGGCGCGGGTGGCAGCGCGCGCGCCACCGCGTCCTGGACATGAACGGCCTCATGACCCTGGCCGTGCTGGGCGCCATGGCCATCGGGGAGTGGGGCGAGGGCGCCACCACGGTGGTGCTGTTCTCGCTGGCCCAGCTCCTCGAAGCGCGCAGCCTGGAGCGGGCGCGGCGCGCCATCGGGTCGCTGGTGGACCTGGCCCCGGAGACCGCGCGCCTGGCCGGGGACGAGGCCGCCGCGGTGCCCGTGGCCACGGTGGCGCGCGGCCAGGTCATCGCGGTGCGGCCCGGGGAGCGCTTCCCCCTGGACGGCGTGGTGCTGAGCGGCCGCAGCTCGGTGGACCTCTCGCCGCTGACCGGCGAATCGCGGCCGGTGGCCAAGGGCCCGGGCGACGAGGTCTTCGCGGGCTGCCTGAACGGCGAGGGCGCCCTGACCCTGCGCGTGACGCGGGTGGTGGCGGACACCACCCTGGCCCGCATCCTGCGCCGGGTGGAGGAGGCGCAGGCTTCGCGCGCGCGGAGCCAGGGGTTCGTGGACGCCTTCGCCCGCGTATACACGCCCGCCGTGATCGCGCTCGGCGCCCTGGCCGCGGTGGCCCCGCCCCTGCTGGGATGGGGAACGCCCGCCGAGTGGGCCTACCGGGCGCTCGTGCTGCTGGTCATCGCCTGTCCGTGCGCGCTCGTGATCTCCACGCCCGTGTCCATCGTCTCCGGCCTCACCGCGGCCTCGCGCGCGGGCGTCCTGGTCAAGGGCGGCGCCCACCTCGAGGCCCTGGCCGGCACGCGGGCGGTGGTCTTCGACAAGACGGGCACCCTCACCCGCGGCGTGCCCGTGGTCACGGACCTGATCACCGCCTCCGGCCCCGGCCGCCACCCGCTGGCGTGGGCGGCCGCCCTCGAGAAGCACAGCACCCACCCCCTGGCCGTGGCCGTGCTCGAGCGCGCGCGGAAGGACGGGGTGGCCGTTCCGGAGGCGGGTGACGTGAGCGAGCTGCCGGGACGCGGCCTGCGCGGCGTGGTGGAGGGGAGGGCGGTGGCCCTGGGCAGCCACCGGCTCTTCGACGACCTGGGCCTGTGCGACCACCGCCTGGATCCCGAGCTGGAGCGGCTGGAGGGCGAGGGCAAGACCGTGGTCCTGGTGGGCGAGGTCGGAGTCGGCGTCTCGGGGGCCCTGGCCTTCGCCGACGACGTGCGCCCGGAAGCCGCGGAGGCGGTGGAAGCGCTGCGGCGGGCGGGGATCGAGGTGGCGCTCTTCACCGGCGACAACGCGCGCACCGCGCAGGCGGTGGCCGCGCGCGTGGGGATCGCGGAGCCGGCCGCGGAGCTGCTCCCCGAGGACAAGGTCGCCCGCCTGCGCGCGCTGCGGGCGCGCCTGGGACCGGTGGTGATGGTGGGGGACGGGGTCAACGACGCGCCCGCGCTGGCCACCGCCGACGTGGGCATCGCCATGGGCGGCCGCGCCTCCGACGTGGCCCTGGAGACGGCGGACGTGGCGCTGCTGGGCGGCGACCTCCGCCGCATCCCCATGGCCCTGGGCCTGGGCCGCGCCACGCGGCGGGTGGTCCGTCAGAACATCGCGGCCTCGCTGGCCATCAAGGGCCTGGTGCTGCTCCTCGCCCTCGCGGGAATGGGCAGCCTGTGGGCGGCGGTGGCGGCGGACATGGGCGCCTCGCTGCTGGTCATCGGGAACGGCCTGCGCCTGCTGCGCGCGGGGCGGTGAGCGCGCCCACCGTCACCCCCACCGCCAGCGCGGGGAGCGTGCCCCCGATGGGCTCCGCGGCGAAGTAGGCGACGGTCCCCGACAGCCAGGCCAGGAGCGCGCCCCGGTCGAACCCCGCGTACCGCCCGCGGGGCGCGTAGAG
>DATBIO010000007.1:0-3865 GCA_036556965.1 Vicinamibacteria bacterium | reverse complement strand
TGTTGCGGTGGTCGCCCAGCACGTAGTAGTGGCCCTTCCCCACCTCCTCGGGGGGGTGGCTCTCCCCGTCGTTGAAGGAGGGGCGCAGGTAGCCCTCCTCCACGCGGCGCGCGTTCACGTAGAGCCGGCCTCCGCGCAGCTCCACGGTGTCGCCGGGCAGGCCCACCACCCGCTTGATGAAGGAGACGGAAGGGTCGCGCGGGTACCAGAAGACCACCACGTCCCCGCGCTCGATGTGCGAGAACCGGTAGACGAACTTGTTCACGATGATGCGCTCGCCGTCCTCGAGCAGGGGGAGCATGCTGGTGCCCTGCACGCGGAAGGCCTGGGCCACGAAGGTGATGAGGAAGAAGCAGAACAGCACGGCCACGCTGAGGTCGTGCACGAGCTCCCACAGCGCCTTCCACACCTGCGTGCGCGGGGCGGCGCGGGTGCCCCCCAGGGCGATCTCGCCGTCGCCCGCCACCGGCTCGATGCCCGGGCTGTCGAGGCTCAAGCGCGCCGCGCCACCCGCGTGCCCGCCAGCCGGTCGTGCAGCGCGCGCCCGCCGGACAAGGCCATGAGGAAGCCGGCGCCGAGGAGGGCGCCGGAGAGAAGGTAGCCGAGGAGGCGGATGGCCGCCCGCACGTTGCCGATGGGCGCGCTCCCGTCCTCGGCCTGCACGCAGATCCCCATCAGCCGCTTGCCCGGCGTGGCCCCCACCGTCCCCCAGAAGTAAATGTAGTACAGCGAGGCCGCGGCCAAGGCCAGGGGGACCAGGGTGAGGGTGAGGAGGACGGCCACGAAGGGCGGGGCCTGGGTGGGGTCGCGCAGGGACCAGTAGAGGATGGCCGGGCTCATGAGCAGGGCCTGGCCCACGCCGGCGATGACGGCGTCGGCCGCCGCCGCCACGAAGCGGGCGCCCAGCGAGGCGGGGGCGCTGGGGACGGGCACGGCGGCGAGCGGCGAGGGACGCGGCTCGGTGGTGGGCATGGCCCGCGTCACCCCCACCGGACGCTTGACCGCCGCCGTCACGGAGACGCCGGACGGGGTGCCCTGCCACGGGAGCGGCGTGACCCGCGGGGCGAGCGCCTCCACCGGAGGCGCGGGCGGCGAGGGCTCCTCGTCCGCGGGAGGGTCCGGCCGGGGGGCGGGCCCGGGGTCCGGCCCGGGGGCGGGCGGCTCGGGATGGGCGGGGCGCGTCGCCGGCTCGGAGGGCAGCACGGTGCCGCAGGCGTTGCAGTAGTGCGCGGGCAGGGGCACCACGGTGCCGCAGGAGACGCAGACCGACTTCGCGGGGAGGCTCGGCTGGAGGGCGCCCCCGCACTGCCGGCAGAAGTGGTCGCCCTGGCGGTGGTCGGACCCGCAGCCCGGGCACTGGAGCCGCGGCGCGGACGGGTGCTGCACGACCTTGGCCCCGCTCTCCACCTCCGGCTCCTCGCGGAAGAGGAGGCGGGCGGTGCCGATGGCCAGGAGGTCTCCGTCGCGCAGGCCGCGCTCGCTCACCTTGTCGCCGTTGACCAGCGAGCCGTTGGAGGAGTTGCAGTCGCGGATGAAGTACTGGCTGCCCCGGTACTCGATGACGGCGTGGCGGCGCGAGACCATGGCGTCCGGCAGCACGACGTCGTTGGACGGGTCGCGGCCGATGGAGAGGAGCGTGCGCGCGAGCGCCACCTCCCGCCGCGAGGAGGAGGTCGGATTGACGACCAGCTTGGCCACGAGGTTGGACGCTCTCCCAGGGACCTCTACGCGCTCACGCGCCGCGCCACCTAGCCGCCCTGGAACGTCTGCTTGAAGGAGACGCGCGTACGGACCGTGTTCCCGCCCTTGACCGCCGGCGTGTACTTCCAGCGGCTGACCGCCTTCACCACCTCGCGGTCCACCGCCGCCCCGCCCGAGTCCAGCACGGTGACGTCGTGGACGCCGCCCTCCGTGCCCACCACGAAGGACACGGTGACGGAGACGGTCTGTCCCGACTTGAGCTTGGGCGCGCGGCCCTCCGGGTAGGAGGCCGTGCTGCCGGAGACCTTCTTGGGCGGCGTGTCCACCTCGCTCAGGGCATGGACCCGGTTGGGGTCCGCGGCCTCCACCGCGGCCGCCGGCGTGGGCGCGCTCTTCGACTTGAGCCAGGCGTGCACGGCCGCCTTCTTGCCGGTGGCCACGTCGAGGCTGCCCGACCACGGCTCGTAGCCGTCCTTGCTGACCTCGACCTGGTGGGACCCCAGCTTGAGCTTGTCCATGAAGGGCGTGTGGCCGGCGGGCACGCCGTCGATCTTCACCAGCGCCCCCGAGGGCTGCGAGGTGATCTCGGCGGTGGCCATGGGCGGCGCCGTGCGCGAGAGCGCGACCTTGAGCTCGCTGCGCGGGGCCTCGGGGCTGAGCACGAACTTCTGCTGGCCGGGGGCGAAGCCCTTCAACTCGAGCTTCAGTTCGTGCGCGCCCATGGCCAGGTCGGAGACCTCCAGCGGGGTCACGCCGCGCGGGGTGCCGTCCACCACCACCGTGGCCCCCGCGGGCTGGCTGGTGATGCTCACCGCGCCCTTGATGTCGGCGATGGCCGCCTGCGTCGTGGGCGGCGCCACGCTGGGCGCCACCGTGGTGGGCGCCGGGGAGGCCTCGGCCTGCGTCTCCTCGCCGCGGTCCCGAATCAGGAAGGCCACGGCGGCCACGCCGATCAGGACGACGAGCACGCCTATCCCGGCGAGCAGGGCGACGGGGGGGCCCTTCCTGGCCCCACCCTTGCGGACCTCGGCGGGCGCGGGCAGGGGCGCCGCTCCCGCCGCGGGAAAGACCGCGGGCGCGGGGGGAGGCGGCCCCGGGCGCGCCGCGGGCGGGCGCGGCGGCTCGCCCGGGCGCGGGGCAGCGGGCATGACGATGGTGGCTCCCGCTTCCTCGCGCGGGGCGGCGGGCATGACGATGGTGGCGCCCGCTTCCTCGTGGGGCGGCGCCGGCACCGCGCTCATGTACATCGTGGGGTCGGCCGTGCTCGCTCCGGCGGGAGGCGGCATGGGCCGCGGCGGTGTGGGCATCGCCGGCATCGGCTGCTTGAGCCCGGGCATCACCATGGTGGCCCCGCCCTCGTCCTGGCCGGACGGAGGCGGAGGCGGCGGAGCGCCCTTGCCCAGCGCGGGCATGAGCATGGTGGACTCGGCGGGCGGAGCGGTGACCGCCGGCACCAGCATCGTGGAGTCCTCGGCGGGGGCCATCGGGGGCGGAGGCGGCGCCATGGCGGGCGGCGCCTTCATGGACCCCGGCACCAGCGTGGCCGGCGGCGTCATGGCGACCGGCGGGGGCGGCGGCGGGGCGGCGGCGGGGGCCCCGGCCGGGGCGCGGATGAGGAGCGTGCCCTCTTCCGCCTCGGGCGCAGCCGGCTCCGGCTCCGCGGGGGCCGCGGGCGCCTCCATCATCACCGTGGCCTGGAAGCCCTCTTCGCCGGCCGGCGGCGGGACCATGGCGGGCATGGCCTGGGTGGGCGTCTCTTCCTCTTCCTGCGCGGCCACGGCCGCGGCCTGGGCGATGGCGCGGATGGCCATCGGGGAGTCGTCGGCGATCGTCTCCCCCACCCCGCCGAACCAGCTCCCGAGGCAGTACTCCAGGTCCTGCACGAACTCGGTGGCCGTCTGGTAGCGGTCGTCCGGCTTCTTGGCCAGGACCTTCCCGAAGACCTCGCGCCACTTCTGGGGGATGAGGCCGCTCATCTCCAGGTTCGCGGGCTCCACGGGGTCCACGTGCACCAGCTTGTAGAGGATGGAGGTGACGTTGGGGCCGCCGAACGGCTGCTCGCCGGAGAGCATCTCGAAGGCGCACACGCCCAGCGAGAAGATGTCGCTGCGGCCGTCCAGCTTCTCGCCCATGGCCTGCTCGGGCGACATGTAGGAGGGCGTGC
>DATBIO010000006.1:0-10509 GCA_036556965.1 Vicinamibacteria bacterium | reverse complement strand
GGCCGCCGCGGGGGCCACCGACAGCATCCCCCTGGGCGGCTCCCACAGCGACTCCGTCATCCTGGCCGAGGGCTACCAGATGAAGCCGGGCGAGTCCGTGATCTCGCCCGCCCAGGTGACCGTGACGCCTGGCTACTTCGAGGCCATGGGCGTGCGCCTGGTGGGGGGCCGCTTCTTCGCCGACGGCGACGCCGCGGGCACGCTGCGCGTGGTGATCGTGGACGAGCGGCTGGCCGCGCGGTTCTGGCCCGGCCAGAGCCCCCTCGGCCGGCGCATGTACCTCCCGGAGGACATCAACAACCTCCTGGCCGTGACCGAGAAGACCGTCTTCTTCACCGTGGTGGGGGTCGTGCGCAACGTCGCCCAGCGCGATCTGATCGCGGGCAGGAGCGCGGTGGGCACGTACTACTTCCCGATGGACCAGGACCCCTCGCGACTGCTCACCTTCGCCCTGAAGTCGGCGGGGCGCGAGGAGGCGGTCATGGCCTCCCTGCGCGGAGCCCTGGCCGGCCTCGACCCCGAGCTGCCCCTCTTCGACGCGCGCACCATGGAGCAACGCACGGAGAGGGCGCTCCGCAACCGGCGCTGGCCGGCCCTGATCTCCACGGGGTTCGCGGGGGTCGCGCTGCTGCTCTCCGCCGTCGGTCTCTACGGCCTGCTCGCCTACCTCGTGACCGAGCGCACGCGGGAGATCGGGATCCGCATGGCCCTGGGGGGCACCGGGCGCTCCATCTTCGACCTCGTCCTTCGCGAGGGCGCGTCCCTCGTGGCCGTGGGCTTCCTGGTCGGAGCCCTCGGCGCCTTCCTCGTCCGCCGGGTGCTGGACGCCCAGCTCTTCGGCGTGCGGGCCATGGACCCCGCCGTGGTGGCCCTGGCCTCGCTGCTGCTGGCCTTGGTGGGGCTGGCCGCTTGCGCGCTTCCCGCGCGCCGCGCCAGCCGCATCGATCCCGCGGCCGCGCTGGCGGAGTGAGCATGCGCGCAACGCCGTTCTGGTAGGCTGCCGGCCGGGGATGGAGGCGGACGGGCGCGTGACAGCGACGGGCGACGGGACGCGCACCCCGGCCAGGCGCACCTGATGGCGGCGGGCGCCACGGCGCCGCCCGTGGACGCCGTCGCGCGCGTGCCCGCCCGCGACGGCTACCCCCTGGCCGCCACCGTGTTCGAGCCGGCGGCGGCGCCGCGCGGGGTGGTGGTGGTCAGCTCGGCCATGGCCGTGACGCGCGGCTACTACGCGGACTTCGCGGCCTACCTGGCCGAGCGCGGCCTGCGCGCGGTGACCTACGACTACCGCGGCATCGGCGGGTCCGCGCCGCCGCGGCTGCGCGGCTTCCGCGCCACGCTGACGGAATGGGGAGAGCAGGACCTGGCGGGAGTGCTGGCCTGGGCGGCGGAGGGCACCGGCGCCGGGCCGCTCTTCCTGGTCGGCCACAGCGCGGGCGGCCAGCTCTTCGGCATCGCGCCCGGCAACGAGCGCGTGCGGGCCGCGGTGACGGTGGCGGCGCAGAGCGGCTACTGGGGGCTGTGGCCCCGTCCCTCGCGCTACCGCCTGGGCCTCGTGTGGCTGGGCCTCATCCCCACCGTGACCGCCCTCTTCGGCTACGTGCCGCCGTGGGCGGGCATGCGCGCGGCGGTGCCCGGCGGCGTGGCCCGCGAGTGGGCGCGCTGGGGCCGGCACCCGCAATACCTGATCGGGCCCGACCCGTCGCGGCGCGAGGCCTTCGCCCGCGTGGGCGCGCGCATCCGGGCCTACGGGGCGGAGGGCGACTTCTTCGCGCCCCCCGCCGCCATCGACGCGCTGCACGCCTGGTACACGCGCGCGTCGGTGGAGCGGAGGCAGCTGGGACGGGAGGTCGGCCACTTCGGTTTCTTCCGCGGGCGGTTCCGTGACACGCTCTGGCGGGAGGCTGCCGACTGGCTGCTCGAGGCATGAAGCTCGCCCTCGTCCAGCAGCACGCCACCGACGACCGCGAGGCCAACGTCCAGCGTGGCCTGCGCGCGATGGAGGAGGCGAAGGGCCGCGGGGCGGACGCCGTCGTCTTCCCCGAGCTGGCCTTCGTGCGCTTCTTCCCCTCGCGCCCGGGCCGGCACGAGGCGGCGCAAGGCGCGGAGCCGATCCCGGGGCCGACCACGCGGCGGTTCATGGAGAAGGCCGCGGAGCTGGGCCTGGTCACCGTGATCAACCTGTACGAGCGCGAGGGCGACAGCTGCTTCGACGCCTCGCCCGTGATCGACGCCGACGGGCGGCTGCTCGGCGTCACGCGCATGCTCCACGTCACCGACTTCCCCGGTTTCCACGAGAAGGACTACTACCAGCCGGGGGACACGGGGGCCCAGGTCTACGCCACCCGGGCCGGGCGCATCGGGGTGGCCATCTGCTACGACCGCCACTACCCCGAGGTCATGCGCGCCCTGGCCCTGGGCGGCGCGGACCTGGTGGTCATCCCCCAGGCGGGCACGGTGGGCGAGTGGCCGGAGGGCCTCTTCGAGGCGGAGGTGCGCGTGGCCGCGTTCCAGAACGGGTATTTCGCCGCGCTGTGCAACCGGGTGGGCGACGAGGGCGACCTCGTCTTCGCGGGCGAGTCCTTCGCCAGCGACGCCGAAGGCCGCATCCTGGCCCGGGCCGGCGCCCTGACCGACGAGGTCCTGATCGCCGACCTGGACCTGGGGCTCCTGCCCACCTGCACGGCGCGCTCGCTGTTCCTGCGCGACCGCCGGCCCGAGCTGTGCCCGGCGCTGGTCTCGGTGCGGGCGTGAGCGGGGACCGCCGGCAGTTCCTGGCCAGCCTGGCCGCGGGCGCCGCCGCCCTGGCCCACGGCGGCGCCGCCGCCGCGGACGCGGCCTTCGAGCTGGAAGAGGTCGGGCTGGACGACCTGCAGAAGAGGATGGCGGAGGGCAGCCTCAGCGCGCGCGCCCTGACCCAGGCCTACCTCGAACGGATCGCGGCCCTCGACGGGCAGGGCCCCACCCTCCGCTCCGTGCTGGAGACCAACCCCGAGGCCCTCGCCGTCGCGGAGGCGCTGGACGCGGAGCGGCGCGCCAAGGGCGCCCGCGGGCCGCTGCACGGCATACCCGTGCTCCTGAAGGACAACGTGGACACCGCGGACCGGATGACCACCACCGCGGGATCGCTGGCCCTGGAGGGGTCGATCCCCGCCCAGGACGCCACGGTGGCGGCGCGCCTGCGCGCGGCGGGGGCGGTGCTGCTGGGCAAGGCCAACATGAGCGAGTGGGCGAACATCCGCTCCACGCGCTCCACGAGCGGCTGGAGCGCGCGCGGAGGCTCCTGCCGCAACCCCTGGGCCCTGGACCGCAACCCGTGCGGCTCCAGCTCCGGCTCGGGGGCGGCGGTGTCGGCCAACCTCTGCGCGGCGGCGGTGGGCACGGAGACGGACGGCTCCATCGTCTGTCCCGCCAACGCCAACGGCATCGTGGGCCTCAAGCCCACGCTGGGCCTGGTGAGCCGCGCGGGGATCATCCCCATCGCGCACAGCCAGGACACGGCGGGGCCCATGACGCGCACCGTGCGCGACGCGGCCATCCTGCTGGCGGCGATGGCCGGGGTGGACGCGCGCGACGGCGAGACGCGCGCCGCCGCCGGCCACCTCCACGGCGACTACACCCGCTTCCTCGACCCCGCCGGCCTGAAGGGCGCGCGCATCGGCGTGGTGCGCAAGCTGTTCGGCTTCCACCGCGAGGTGGACGCCCGCATGGCGGAGGCCCTCGACGTGCTGAAGCGCGAGGGGGCCACCCTGGTGGACCCCGCCGACGTCCCGCACCTGGGAGAGTACGACCAGGGCGAGCTGGAGGTCCTGCTCCACGAGCTGAAGGCGGACCTCAACGCCTACCTGGCCTCTCTGGGCCCCGGCGCACGCGTGAAGACGCTGGCCGACGTCATCGCCTTCAACGAGCAGAACCGCGCGCGCGAGATGCCGTACTTCGGCCAGGAGCTGTTCCTCCAGGCGCAGGAGAAGGGGCCGCTGACCACACCCGCGTACCGCAAGGCCCTGGCCCGCAACCGGCTGCTGTCGCGTGCCCAGGGCCTCGACGCCGTGCTGCGGCGGCACCGGCTGGACGCCCTGGTGGCGCCCACGGGCGGCCCCGCCTGGCTCACCGACCTCGTGAACGGCGACCACTTCGGCGGGGGCAGCTCGACGGCGCCCGCGGTGGCCGGCTATCCGAACCTGAGCGTGCCCGCGGGCTACGTCTTCGGCCTGCCCGTGGGCCTGTCCTTCATCGGCCCGGCGTGGAGCGAGCCGGTGCTGCTGCGGCTGGCCTACGCCTTCGAGCAGGCCACGCGACACCGGCGGGCCCCGCGCTTCCTGGCCAGCGCCGCGCTCGTCCCGGACCAGGGAACCCCTTCCGGCGTCTAAACCTCCGATGGCCACCGCGGCCCTGACCGCAGGATCGTTCTACGGCCACACGCAGGTCCGTTACCGCGCCTCCGGCCTGACCGTGGCCGAGGTGGAGCACCGGGCGGGGCGTGTGCTCCCCGAGCACGCGCACGAGCATGCCTTCTTCAACGTGCTGGTGGCGGGCGGATACCACGAGAGCGACGGGCGCCGTGTGCTGCGCTACCGGCCCGGCGTGGTGGGCTTCCACCCTGCCTTCTTGACGCACCGCGACCAGGTGGACGAGGGGGGCGGCCGCTTCCTCACCGTGGAGATGTCCGCGGGGTGGCTCGATCGCACGCGCGAGGTCGGGCCCCTTCCCGAGCGCGCCGCCCTCCTCCCCGCGCCCGCGGCCTGGATCGCGCGCCGGCTGCGCGAGGAATGCGCCACCCCCGCGGCGGGACAGGCCCTGGCCGTGGAGGCGCTGGCCACGGAGCTGCTGGTCCTGGCCATGCGTGAGGGCGCCCCGGGCGCCGCGCGACGGCCGCGCTGGCTGGGCGGCGTGCGGGAGACGCTGGAGGCGCAGCCCCTGCGGCGCTGGACGCTCTCCGAGGTGGCGGCGGCGCTGGGCGTCCATCCCGTACACCTCGCCCGCGCCGTCCGCCGGTGGGAGGGACGACCTTTGGGCGACCTGGCGCGCGAAGCGCGGATTCGCGCCGCCGCCCGCCTGCTCGAGGAGAAGGGGCGCAGCGTGGCGGACGTCGCCGCCCAGGCGGGCTTCGCCGACCAGAGCCACTTCACGCGCGTGTTCCGCCGGCTGACGGGGACGACCCCGGCCGCCTACCGCCGGCGATAGCCGCGCTCAGATCCGCCATCCGGTGCTCTGGTACTCCATGTAGTCGGCGGTGTTCTGCGCGACCTGGCGGCCGAAGTAGCGCTCGACCACGCGCAGGGCCAGGTCCACGCCGGAGGTCAGGCCACCGGAGGTGGCGATGCGCTCGCTGCCTTCCACGAAGCGATGGCCCCGCCGCAGGGTGACGTCGGGGAAGGCCTGCGCGAACCGGTCGAAGAAGTCGTGGTGCGTGGTCGCTTCCAGGCCCTTGAGCAGCCCGGCCCGGCCGAGGTGGAAGGCGCCCGTGCACACCGACATGACCACGTCCGCGGTCCTGGCCACCTGCCGCAGCCACTCGTGGAGCGCGGGCCCGCCCCGCTGGGCGGGAACCACCACCACGTGCGGCGCGGGCGCCGACTTGAAGTCGTGGTCGGGCAGGATCCTGAGCCCGGCGGTGGCCGTGATCGGCTTCGTGCTCTCCGCCACGGTGTAGAGCCGGAACGGCATCATGGCGTCCATGTCCTGACCGCGGTCCATGACGTGGACGTCCTGGAAGACCTCCCAGGGCCCGGCGAAGTCGATGACGGTGGCGTTCTCGCTCAGGGTCACCGCCACGTTGATGTGGCCGGCGGGAGGGGCCTTCAGGGGGCCGGCGGCGCGGCCCTCCGCGGACGCCCGCCCGCCCGCCAGGAGCGCCCCCCCGCCCATCAGCATCCCGCCCACGACCTCGCGCCTGCGCATGGTGACTTCCTCCTGCCCGCCGAATCTGCGCCTGCGCTTGCCCCCCGTCTAGAACGCGAGGCAACATCCTGGGACGCCATGGACGACCCCGAGGCTCCCGTGCTCAGGGCGCTGGAGGCGCTCGGCCTCCCCTACCAGCGGCTGGACTGCGACCCCGAGGCCGCGGACACCGCGGCCTTCTGCGCGCGCTACGGGTTCAGCGCCGAGGAGTCCGCCAACACCATCCTGGTCGCCTCCAAGAAGGAGCCGCGCCGCTTCGCGGTCTGCGTGGTGCTGGCCTCCACCAGCCTGGACGTGAACCACAAGGTGCGCGAGCTGCTGGGCGTGTCGCGCCTCTCCTTCGCCTCCGCGGAGGAGACCGTCCGCGTCACGGGCATGATGGTGGGCGGCGTCACGCCGTTCGGCCTGCCCGCGGGCCTGCCCGTGTACGTGGACCAGCGCGTCATGGAGCGCCCGCTCGTGATCCTGGGCGGGGGCGGCCGGTCGTCGAAGATCCGGATGGCCCCGGAGGCGCTGCGGGCCGCCGGAGCCGCGGTGGTGGAGGGCTTGGCCTACCCGCGCGAGGCGGCCAGGGCGTAGAGAAGGTCCACGTAGAACTTCTCCATCTGGGCCAGGGAGGCGATGCGGGAGCCGGCCCTGGGCTCGATGACGAGGTACTCGTCCGGCGCGTGGGCGCCCCCGCCGTGGCCGAGCCCGGCCGGGATCATGGGCAGCTTGAGGCGGTCGGTGAAGACGTAGTAGGGCGCGCTGCCCGCGTTGCGCGGGGAGACGATGGGCGTGGCCCCGTGCTTGTTGTAGACGGAGATGGCGGCCTGCACCAGCGGCGCCTCCACCGAGGTCTGCGCGGGCGGGTAGCCGGAGATCTGGCGCAGGGTGACGTCGGCGAATCCCCTGGCGTCGAGGTGCTTGCGGATCAGGTCCATCTGCTTCTGCGGCTGCTGGTCGGGCACCAGGCGCGTGTCCAGGCGCGCGGTGGCCACGTGGGGCAGGATGGTCTTGCCCCCGGGACCGGTGTAGCCGCTCCAGATCCCGTTGATGTTGATGGTGGTGGAGAAGAAGAGGCGCGAGAGCATGTCGCGCCCGCTCAGCCCGTCCACGAACCGGGTGACGGCCAGGCTCTTCTTCATCGCCTCCTCGCGCGCGGGGAGGTCGGGCAGGGCGGCGTTGACCAGCTTCTGCTCCTCCAGCGTGGGCTGGCGGATGTCGTCGTAGTAGCCGGGCACGAGGATGGTGTTGCCGTCCTCGCTGACCAGGGTGGAGAGGGCCTGCACCAGCCGCCAGGCCGGCGCGTCCACCACCGCCTTCAGCGAGCTGTGGATCTCCGCCCGCTGCGGCCCGCCCCGCGCGGCGCCCTTCGCCTCCAGCTCGAAGGACACGATGCCCTTCACCCCCATGGCCATGCCCGCCGCCCCGTTGCGGTCCTGGCCGCTCATGGGGAAGAGCACGCCCTGGGCCGTCCTCAGCCGGTGCTCGTACCTGGCGATGATCTCGGGGTAGTGGGGCGAGCCCAGCTCCTCCTCGCCCTCCGCCGCCACCATGATGTTGACGGGCAGCGTGCCCGCGGTGGCGATGATGGACTCCACCGCGTTCAGGAACGCGCGCTCGGGGCCCTTCTGGTTGACGGCCCCGCGGGCCATGAGCACGCGCCCGAAGTCGCGGTCCACCAGGGCGCCCTCGTAGGGGTCGACCGTCCAGCCCGTCTCCTCCGGCTGCACGTCGTACATGAGGTAGAGGACGAGCGTCCGCGGCGCCCCCGCGTCGTAGTAGGCCCAGACGCCGGGGTGGCCGGTGGTGGGCACCAGCTCCGCCTCCTTGAAGCCGAGCTTCTGGAGGTCGTCCCGCAGCATGGCCGCCATCTCCGCGATGCCCCGGTTCTGGGCGCTGACGGAGGGCTGGCGGACCCATCGCTGGATGCTCTCCAGGTGCCGGGCCAGGTTCGCGTCGATGTGGGCGTAGGCCTTGTCGTGGCTCCCGCGGTAGGCGGCCACCGCCCCCGCGGAGTACGCCTCGCCGGTGGTGAAGCGGATGGGCGCGGGACCGGCCAGGGCGGCGAGGAGGAGGCTGGAGAGGGCGTTCTTGAGCATGGAGGAATAATAGTCGCTGATGCTTTCGCGGCCGATCGGGGTCTTCGACTCCGGCGTGGGCGGCCTGAGCGTGCTGCGCGCGCTGCGCGCGGCCCTGCCCGCGGAGAGGCTGCTGTACGTGGCGGACACCGCGCACTGCCCGTACGGGGACAAGCCGGCGGAGGAGGTGCGCGCGCGCGCGCTGGCGGTGGGCGGGTGGCTTCGCGCGCAGGACGCCAAGCTCGTGGTGGTGGCGTGCAACACGGCCACCGGCGCGGCGCTCGAGGAGCTGCGGCAGGTCCTGGACGTGCCCGTGGTCGGCCTGGAGCCCGCGGTCAAGACGGCGGCGGCGCGGACGCGCACCCGCCGCATCGGCGTGCTCGCCACCTCGGGCACGGTGGCGTCCGCCCGCTTCCGGAGGCTCGTGGAGCAGCACGCGCCCTCGCTCGAGGTCGTGGCCCAGCCGTGTCCCGGGCTGGTGGAGCTGATCGAGGAGGGTGTGGACGGCAGCCTCCTGCAGGAGCGGCTGCGTGCCTACGTGGCGCCCCTGGTCCGGGCGGGCGTGGACGCGGTGGTGCTCGGCTGCACGCACTACCCCTTCGTGCGGGAGGCCCTGTCCCGCGTCCTGGGCGGGGACGTGGACCTCATCGACAGCGCGCCCGCCATCGCGCGCCGCGCGACGTCGCTCCTCGACCAGGCGGGCCTTCGCGCCGCGGAGGGCGCCGGCTCCGTGCGGCTCCTCACGACGGGGGAGCCCGCGGAGGTCGCTCCCGCCGTGGCCCGCCTCTGGGGCGAGGCCCTGCCCGTGGAGCCCCTGGCCCTCTAGAGGTGGCCCCGCGGGACGCCGCCCGAGCGCGCGCCGGCTCGGCATGGTGGCTACAATGGCGGTCTCGCAGCGGCCGCGGTGGCGCTGGTGCAGGTCCGAAGATCCGTTGACGAGTCCTGCCGGCGGTGGAGCGCCGGGCCCGGCGGACGGCCGGGAGGACGAGGAGGCCGATTGAGAAGAGCGATCCTTGCTCTCGCCGCCGTGGCGCTGCCCCTGGCCGCCGCCGCGGACGAGATCTACCTCAAGAGCGGCGGCCAGCTCTCCGGCCGCATCGTCAGCCGCACCGCGACCTCGATCGAGGTGGACGTGGGGGCGGGCCGGATCGCGGTGCCCACCGCGAGCGTGGTGCGGGTCGAGGAGGGGCGGTCCCCCCTGCACGAGTACGAGGAGCGCGCGGGCCGGCTGGCCGCCGGCGACGTCGACGGCTGGGTGGCGCTCGGCGAGTGGGCCAGCGCCCGCGGCCTGGGCACGCAGGCGCGCGAGGCCTACAACCGCGCGCTGGCCGCGGCGCCCGGCGATCCGCGGGCCAACGCGGCCCTCGGCAAGGTCCAGATGGACGGCCGCTGGCTGAGCGAGGAGGACAGCTACCGCGCCCAGGGCTACGTGCAGCACCAGGGCGAGTGGGTGACCCCCGCGGAGCGGGACGCCATGGAGCGCAGCCGCGCGATGGAGGCCGAGCAGGAGCGCGCGCGGGCCGACAACGAGGCGCGCGTGCGCGAGGCGGAGGCGCGGGCGCAGGAGGCGGAGGCCCGGGCGCGCGAGGCGGAGGCGGAGGCGCAGTCCGCCAGCGAGGGCCTCCCGCTCTGGTACGGGTGGGGCGCGGGCCCGACGGTGTGGCCCTCGGGCCCCATCGTCACCCACCCCATCACGCGGCCGGTCAGGGTGCCGCGGTGAGGGCCGCTCCCCGGCGTCTCTGGCTCGCGGCGGGCGCGGTGCTCGCGGCCACGGGCGCGCACGCCCAGACGGTGGACGAGATCGTGGCGCGGCACGTGGCCGCTCGCGGAGGCCGGGAGGCCCTGGCCGCGGTGCGCACGCTGCGCATGAGCGGCCGCGCCAACGCGGGCCCGGGCCGCGAGGCCATCGTGCGGCGGGAGATCGCCCGCCCCGGCCGCATCCGCACCGAGTTCGTGTTCCAGGGCACCACCGGCGTCTACGTCTGGGACGGGACCTCCGGGTGGCGGGTGTCGCCGCTCGACGGCAACCTCGAGCCGGAGCCGCTCTCGGAGGACGCCGCCATGCTCTCCGCGGAGCAGGCCGACTTCGAGGGCCCGCTGGTGGCCTGGAAGGCCAAGGGCCACAAGGTGGAGCTGGTCGGCAAGTCCGACCTGCCCGGCGGTGCCGCCCACGAGCTCAAGGTCACCCTCAAGTCGGGGGTCGTGCGCCACGTCTGGGTGGACGCGGCCAGCGGCCTCATCGTGAAGACGGGCGCCATGCGCAAGGTGCGCGGGCACCCCCTGGAGTTCGAGACGGTCTACGGCGACTACCGCGAGACGGGCGGGATCCGCTTCGCGCGCTCCATCGTGACGGGCGTGAAGGGCCGGCCGCAGCGGCTGCGCATCGTGGTGGAGAACGTCGAGCTGAACCCGGCCCTGGACGACTCGCGGTTCAAGATGGCGCGCTGAGAGATGGCGGCGGCGCGGGGACGGCCGGCTCCCCCCCCCGCGCCGCGTCCACGCCGCCGGCCGGGCGCGCCCGCGGCTAGTTCTTGTACGACTCCTC
>DATBIO010000005.1:0-16758 GCA_036556965.1 Vicinamibacteria bacterium | reverse complement strand
GAGATCCTGCCCGGGCTCGGTCAGGGCGGCGTGGGCGGCGGTGACATGCCGGAGACGGGGCTGCTGCCCGCGCTGCGGCGCTGGGTCATCTTCTACGGCCCCGCCATCCCCGTCCTCGCCGCCGGCGGACTGGTGCTCCTGTGGCGGCAGACGTCTCCGGAGCGGCGGCCGGTGCTCGGGGCCTACGCCCTGGCCGTGGCCCTCCTCGTCGCGCTCCGCGGGCTCACCGCCGGCCTCTTCAAGGACCTCAAGGAGATCGAGTTCGCCGCCCCGCTGGTGGCCACGGCCACGGGAGCCACGCTGGAGGCCCTCACCGCGCGTGGACGCGGCGGGGCCTGGGCGGCGGGACTCGTGCTCGCCGGCCTGGCCGTCTTCTGCCTCGGACGGTACGCCGGGTACGTGGCCACGTACACCCGCCTGGCGGCGCTTCCGTGAGCGGGGCGCGCTAGCCCCGCCGGGGACGCAGGAATTCCTCCAGGCGCGCGAGCTCGGCCTCTGCTTCGCGAGCGAACTCGCGCTCGGCAGGACGGCGCTCGGCGAAGCCCAGCTCGACGCCGAGCCGGCCCTCCGCCAGGCGCGCGTTGGCCCAGCCGATCACACGGTCGCCCCAAAGGAGCGGCAGCGCGTAGTACCCGCGGACACGCTGGGCCGGCGGCGTGTAGGCCTCGAAGCGGTAGGACCACTCCCAGAGGTGCTCGAAGCGGCGCCGGTCCCACACCAGGGGATCGAAGGGAGCCAGGAAACGCACGCGGCGGGGCGGGTCCTCCTGGACCCTCCGGGACGCCGGCCATGCATAAGTCACACCGTCGACGGACTCCTTCTCGAGCTCCCCGCTGCCGAACATCTCGCGGAGCACCTTTCGGTGGTCGGCGACTCCCGGGACGGAGCGCCGCAGGCGCGCCGCGATCGCCTGCAGGGTTCCTTCGGCAACGGGCTCCAGGATCCGCGCGACGACGAGCACCAGCTTGCGCAGCCGGTCCCGGGGCGAGATCGGCTCGGCGCGGGGCGGCGCCGCCTCGTAGATGCGGATGCCGCTCTCGCGCCGCGCGATCCGCAGAAGACCGCGATGGTGCAGGCGCTCCAGGGCCGACGTGGTGGCCTTCGAGTAACCGCCCCAGGCGTTGACGACGCGCCGGCGCCCGAAGTGCGCTTCCAGCTCGCGCGGGTGCATGGCGCCGTACCGCCTGACGGTGGCCAGCACCTTCTGCTCCAGCGCGGGCAGCCGGCTCGCCTTGCGCGGATGCAGCAGGCTCCAGACCTCCCTGGGCAGGAATCCGTAGGCGTACAACGCGTCCTCCTCGACGTCGAGGGTGGCGTAGAGGCGCTCGAGGTCCCCCGCACGGTAGTCCTTCACGCGATGTCGCAGGATGAGGTCCTGCGCCCGCGCCGGGGCGCGGATGGGATCGGCCTGCACGAACCCCAGCCGCGCGATGGCCGCCTTCAAGCCGGTGGGCGGGAAGAGGGACCGCGAGACGGCGTGGGCGCGCAGCTTCCCCAGGCCCCGTGTGACCACGATGCGGATTCTCCCGTTTCGCGGGCGTGGAGGCATCCGTTGTAGATTGGGCGGTCATGCGCGAAGGCGGCGCTGTCACCTGCGAGGTGCGCGGAAACGGGCGGCAGGCCACAGAGGCATCCACCCGGGCGTCTGCCCCGGCCGGCCTGCCATGGAAACGGCGTGCTCCACTCACCGCCATCGCCAAGACTCCTTGGCGGTGAACACCTCACCCAAGAAGAGCTGGACGAGGGCAGGAATGGACTGCGCTTCTCGGACCGCCCGCTTCGCCGAAGCTACACCGCCCTCGGAGTCTTCCCAGGGATCGGGCAGCTGATCCATGGAGGCGCAGACGACTTGTTGGAGCTGATGCAGTCCGACCAGCTCGGGTAACCATTCCAGGTCGAGGCCGACTCGAATGAAGCTTGTCCGAAAGATGCGCCACAGTCGCCACCCGACCGGTGAGCTCATGGCGCCCGCGTATGTCGTGCCTCGCACGACACCCGCTTTCCCCTCGGCGTCGAACACGCGGAGACCGTCGAAGTATCCGGCCTTGAACGCGGTTGTCGAGCAAGAGTCCAGCGTCGCTTGGTCAGCAACGCCGTAGACGAAACCGTTGCTCGCGATGCAGAGTGCGGGGAACTCGATGCGGTCAGTGCCTACCATTCGCCGGTAATCCCATAGCCCGCGTTGACGCCTCGACCCGATGAACTTAAGGCCAGAGCCTTGAACCACCCTGGGCTACCGTACCAACCCCGTTCCCACCAGTTGAACTGATGAGGAGACCAACCATGGACGCTGTTGTGGACAGCGCGATTCGGCAACCCCATGAGGTTCCATGGCTGGTTCTTGATCGCGTCAGGCACATGTGTTCTTGAGTAGACCCGACACACGGGCACTGCGTCGTAGCCAGAGGAAAAACGTGCGGCGCCGTTTGGCGCGGGAGATCCATGCAGTCGGTCAGTTGGCGCGCGGAGCACGCTTGGCCAGCACGCCAAGGCCATCGACGGAAGGTACTTGGTGACCAAGCCGTTGGTGATCTCGTAGTCGTCACCGAGCGGGTAGATGCTGGTCGAGCCGGCGGAGGCTTGCTTCAGTCGTTCGCCCACGCCATCGTAGGCGAACAACGTGCTGTTGATCTGCGTCGGCGAGTCGCTGGCGTTCCAGACATAGCTTCGACCACGGCCTGACAGGAGATTGCCATTCAGGTCGTAGCTCATGACCTCGCCGTTGACGGTCGACGGCCCGTGGGGCCGCGCGGCTCCGGCGGTCGGATGTCGAACTCTAGTGAATGAGCCGTGCGGCGATCTTGTCCAGGATCGTCAAGTGCTTCTGCTCGTCGTATGGGATCCTGGCCCGACGAAAGCGCTCCGTAGCCAGGTGCACCCCCTCTCGCAGGGCGCTGAGCAGGAACGCGTAGACTGCCTCGTCCTCGGCCTCAAGAAGGTCAGCGGGCACTGCTATTTGCAGCCGCAGTCGCTGCTGGCGCCTTGATAGGGTGCCTGTCCGGACGCCTGAGTGCTCGGGCATCCAAATGGAGCCAGGAACGTGCAACTCGATGTCGAGTGCAGGCAACTCGCTTATCTGGTATTCATGTTTGAGTACAATGACGCGGCTGATAGCATGGTCGACACTCGACCCGGTCAATTCTGGGCCGCCATACACGCGCCCGATGTCCATCACGGCTCAAGCTCCAACAGGCGCTTCCCGGCCCACGGCTCACGATTCAAGTTGCCCGGGGCTCTTTCAGTCAGACTGCGCTCGAGCCTTAACATCTCCGGCCGCGTGCCGTGGGCTTCGATTCGCATGAACTTGCCTCTCAAGAACCAGTGCGCGTATCGGTGGGCGGGCGCCCACGAGATTCCCCATTTTAGGAACTCGCCCGGCGATCCGTCGATCCTGTTCTCAGCCCACAGGCTGTACAAGTAGTCAAGGCAAGACGAATGTAAGTACTCGTGATCCGTCTAGTCGCTGCCCAATGGCGAGTCCCGCACCGTGTGGCATCCGTTGTAGATTGGGCGGTCATGCGCGAAGGCGAGGCCCTGCACGGGCGCACGGCCCTGGTCACGGGGGGCGCCGGCTTCATCGGCGCCCACGTCGTCCGCCGGCTGCTCGCGGAGGGCGCGCGCGTGCGCGTGCTCGACAGCCTGGCCCATGGCGCGCGCCGGCTGGAGGGCCTGGACGTGGACGTGCGCCAGGTGACGCTGGGCGAGCACGACCCCGCCGTTCTCGCTTCCGCCCTCGAGGGCGTGGAGCTGCTCTTCCATTTCGCGGCGGAGAAGCACCCCGCGGGCCGCCACGCGCCCGCGCGCGTGCTGCGCGCCAACGTCCTCGGCATGCACGCGCTGTTGGAGGAGGCGGCGGCGGCCGGCGTGCGGCGGGCCGTGTTCGCCTCGTCCCTCTACGCCTGCGGCCGCACCTCGGCGCCTCCCATGCGCGAGAGCGAGTGCCCGCAGCCGGCCACCGTCTACGGCATCTCGAAGCTGGCGGGAGAGCGCCTGCTCGCGCACTTCGCGGCGCGCCTGCCCGCGGTGGCCCTCCGCTTCTTCTTCGTGTACGGGCCGGGGCAGGAGGAGGGCCTGGGCTATCCGTCCGTCATCGTGAAGACGTTCCGGGCCCTGCGCGCGGGGCAGCCCCCCGCCGTCTGCGGCGACGGCGAGCAGGCCCTGGATTACGTCTACGTGGAGGACGCGGTGGAGGCGGCGCTGCTCGCCCTCGAGGCGCCCGCGGGGAGCCTGTTCAACGTGGGCACCGGCCGCGCCGTGCGCGTGCGCGCGCTGCTGGCGACCATGAGCGAGATCGCGGGCAGCCGCGCCGACCCCGTGCCCCTGCCCGCCGACGAGACGCACGGCACCTTCCGCGTGGCGGACACGCAGGCGGCGGAGCGAGGCCTGGGCTTCCGCGCGCGCGTGCCCCTGGAGGACGGCCTGCGGAGGACGTGGGAGTGGCTCTCGCGGGGGGAGATGCCGTGAGCGGCGACGGCCTGGAGCTCTCGGTGGTGGTGCCCTGCTTCAACGAGGCCAAGAACCTGCCCGAGCTGGCGCAGCGCCTCGACCGCGTGTTCCGGCGCAAGGGGCTGCGCGCGGAGGCGGTGCTGGTGGACGACGGCAGCCGCGACGAGACGCCCGAGGTCATCCGAGACCTGGCCGCGCGCTACCCGGAGGTGGTGCGCGGCGTCTTCCACGGCCGGAACCAGGGCATCGAGGCGGCCTGGGCCTCGGGGGTGGCGCAGGCGCGCGGGCGCTACGTCTGCTTCATGGACGCCGACCTCCAGAACCTGCCCGAGGACGTCTTCCGCCTCTACCGGGAGATCGCCTGGAGCCACGCCGACCTCGTGCAGGGCTACCGCAGCACGGTGGGCCGCCTGCGCGACTCGCGCTACCTGCTGAGCAAGGGGCTCAACTTCATCCTCAACACGCTCTTCGGCATGCGCCAGCGCGACAACAAGTCGGGCTTCGTGATCGCGCTGCGCGAGACCATGGCCGACGTCCTCCACCACCGCTACCGCTACCGGTACTTCCAGACCTTCATCACCGTCTCCGCCCACGCCAAGGGCTACGCCCTCCGCGAGATCGAGACCCTGTTCGAGAGCCGGCTGCTCGGGCAGTCCTTCATGTCGCGCTTCCCGCTCAAGGTGGTGGCCCTCGCCTCCTGGGACGTGCTGAAGGGCTTCGTCGAGTTCCGCCTCCTGGGGAAGAAGGAGTCGCAGGTGGCGCAGTTCCTCCGCGACTACCCGCCCGCGCGCGCGGACGCGCCCCTCGCCGGCTGGCGCAAGGCGTGGTGGCGGCTCTTCCTGGCCACCATGCCCCTGCACAAGTGGATGATCACGCGCCGGGCCGGCCTCTACTACGACGAGCTCAAGCGGAGCCAGTGGCTCGCGCCCTCCGAGGTGCGGCATCTGCAGGAGCGCAAGCTCCGGCGGCTGGTCCACCACGCCTACCACCACGTGGCCTGGTACCGGCAGGCCATGGACGAGCGCGGCCTGCGGCCCGAGGACGTGGGCACCCTGGACGACCTCCTCAAGCTGCCCCTCCTGGACAAGGACGAGGTGCGCCAGAACCTGTACTTCGACCTCCTCTCCGACAACCACGACAAGCGGCGCGTCCTCAAGATCGCCACCAGCGGCTCCACGGGCGAGCCCTTCGTGTGCTACGCCGACCAGCAGCAGCTCGAGATCCGCTGGGCGGCCACCCAGCGCAGCATGGAGTGGACGGGGTGGCGCTTCGGCGACCGCCAGGCCCGCCTCTGGCACCAGACGCTGGGCATGCGCTGGCACCAGGCCCTGCGCGAGCGCCTGGACGCCCTCCTCAGCCGCCGGCTCTTCATCCCCGCCTTCGAGATGTCGCCGGCGCGGGTGGCGCGCGCGGTGCGGCGCCTGCGGCGGCTGCGCCCGGCCCTGATCGACGGCTACGCCGAGTCCTTCAACTACCTGGCCGACTACGTGCGCGAGCACGGGCTGCCCGGCGTGCGGCCGCGGGGCATCATCTCCTCGGCCCAGGTCCTGCCCGAGGAGAGCCGCCGGGCCATCGAGGAGGCGTTCGCCACGCGCGTCTTCGACAAGTACGGCGCGCGCGAGTTCAGCGGCATCGCCTACGAGTGCGAGGCCCACGACGGCCACCACGTGGTGGCGGAGAGCTACGTGGTGGAGGTGCTCAAGGACGGCCGGCCCGCGCGGCCGGGCGACCTGGGCGAGGTGGTCGTCACCGACCTCAACAACTTCTGCATGCCCCTCATCCGCTACCGCATCGGCGACCTGGCGGTGGCCATGGACCCCGCCGCGCCCTGCCCGTGCGGGCGCGGGCTGCCGCGGCTGGGACGCATCGAGGGGCGGGTGCAGTCGCTCATCGTGGGGGCGGAGGGCCGCGTCATCCCCGGCACCTTCTTCGCCCACCTCTTCAAGGACTACGACTACGCCGTCCGCCAGTACCAGATCGTGCAGGACGAGCCCGCCGCCCTCACCTTGAAGGTGGTTAAGGCCGCCCGCTTCGACGAGGCGGTGTTCGCGGAGGCCCTACGGGAGCTGCGGCACTACCTGGGGGAGGGCACGCGCATCGAGGTGGAGTTCGTGGAGCACATCCCCATGGTGCGCACCGGCAAGCGGCAGGCCACGCTGAGCAAGGTGAAGATCGACTTCCAGGAGCTGGGCGGCCGCGCCGGATCCGCCTGACCCTCCGCGGAGGCGCGGGGCCGCCATCCACGCGGCCCAGCCCAGCACCCCCGCCACCACCGCCGCCTGCGCGGCGCGCCCGCGCGGCCAGCCCAGCGCGACCACCACCGCCGCGATGGCCGCCAGCGGGATCAGGAACGGGGCCCCCTCGCCGGCCCCCGTCGTGGCCAGGACCATGAGGACGGCGGCGGCCAGCCCCGCGGCCACCAGAGCGGCGCGGCTCGGCACGGACCGTGCGGCGCCCAGGCCCGCGCGGAAGAGCACGAGGGGGGCCGGCCCGATGAGGAGGAGGGTGCCCAGGGGAGGCAGCGCGGAGACGGCCAGCCCGGCGCCGCCCGTGCCCACGACCTGGCCCGCCGTCCAGCGGACGAGCAGGGCCAGCGCGGTGGCCGTGAGCACCGCCCCCAGCAGGCGCAGGGCGCGCCGCGTGTCGCCGCCGCGCAGGAGGAGGCCGGCCGCGACGACGGCCAGCACGATCACGTCGCCGGCGCCGGCCGAGCGCAGCAGGGTGGCGGGAAGGACGAAGAGGCAGAGCGCGGCCGCGTCCCGGGCCCCTTCCAGGGCGCCCAGGCGGCGGGCCAGGTGGACGACGAGGGCGAGCTCCGCGGCTCCCGCGGCGAGGTCGGCGGCGCGCTGGTCCAGCAGGGGCGGCCAGGCCACCGGAAGGGCCAGCAGGAGGAGCTGCACCAGGGGGCCATGGCGGGGAGCGACGCCGGCCGTGGCGGCCAGCACGGCGACGAGCAGCAGCACCAGCCCGGCGGCCACGGCGCCGAGAAGGGCGAGGGGCGTGGGCGGGCGCAGCACCGCCAGCGTGGCACAGGCGCCGGCCGCGGGCATGGCCAGCGACCACGCCACCAGGCAGCCGGGCCAGGCCCGGGCCATGGCCCAGCCGCTCGCCACGACGGCCAGAGCGGCCAGCGCGAGGGCGGGGAGGAGGGCGTCCACGGCCCGTGCACCTTACCATGGAACTCTTTGACTCATAGGCGTTTGGGGTGCTAGCCTCGCCGTTTTGACCGAGGTGGGGCCGTTGTCAGAAGTCGAGGTCGTCCCCCGCCGGAGCGAGCACCACGAGGAGATGTTCCGGCTCTACGAGGAGGTCTTCGGACCCGACGCCACGGCACAGAGCCGCCGCCGCTGGGACTGGCAGTACGTGCAGAACCCGGAGGCCGCGGCCAGCGGTCCCGTGCTCTGGATGGCCCGCGAGGGCGAGACCCTGCTCGGCCAGATGGGGACCATGCGCGTCCGCCTGCGGTTCGGGGGGCGCGAGGTGAGGGCCTCCTGGGGCAACGACTACTTCGTGCGCAAGGGGCAGACGGGCCGTGGCCTGGGCATGCTCATCTGCGATGCCTGGAGCGACCACGAGGACGCGGCCCTCGCGCTGGGACTGACCCCCTCGTCCTACCCGCTCTTCAAGAAGGTCGGCTTCGTGGACGTCGGGCCCGTGCCCTTCTACCAGAAGGTCATGGACGCCCGCGCCGTGGCCCGGCGGCGGCTCGGCCCCCTGGGCGTCGTGGCCTGGCCCGGGCTCGCCCTCTACCTGCGCGCGCGCCACGGCGCACCCCCGCCCCCGCCGGGGGACGTCACGGTCGGGGAGGTGGATGCCTTCGGAGAGGAGTACGACCGACTTTGGGAGAAAGCGGGGCCCTCGTACACCATGTGTGTACGCCGTGATGCCGCCTACCTCACGTGGAAGTACGTGCGCATCCCCCACCGCCGCTACCAGGTCCGCGCCGCGCGCCGAGGCGGCGAGCTGGTGGGCTTCGCGGTCAGCCGCGAGGACGACCACCGCGGCCTGCGCCTGG
The DNA here is from genome assembly GCA_036556965.1 of Vicinamibacteria bacterium. GTDB lineage: Bacteria > Acidobacteriota > Vicinamibacteria > Fen-336 > Fen-336 > DATBIO01. The sequence continues at coordinate 8,297 of DATBIO010000005.1, read as the reverse complement.
GCTGGCTGGTGGACCTGTTCTGCGACACGCGGGACGAAGCGGCCAAGGACGCGCTGCTGCACGAGGTGCTCCGCGCCTTCCGCGCCCGCGGCGTGGCCCGCGCCCAGGCCTACTCCATGAACGCGCCCCTGGCCGCCGCCCTGCGCCGCTTCGGCTTCTTCCCGGGCTTCTCCGCGGTGCAGTTCTGCGTCAAGGCCGGCCTGGAGGCGCGGGCCGCCTTCGCGGACACCGGCAACTGGAACCTGATGTTCGGCGACGGGGACCTCGACCGGTGAGCGCACCCGCCCTCCTCGTGGGCGTGGACACCGAGGCCGACGACCAGTGGACGGCCGAGGGACGGGCGCGGCTCTCCGTCCGCAACGCGGAGCGGCTGCCCGCGCTGCAGGCGCTCTTCGAGTCCTTCGGCGCGCGGCCGACCTATCTCGTCACCCACGAGATGGCCACGCGCGAGCCGGCCGCCTCCGTCCTGCGCGACCTCGCCCGCGGGGGACGCTGCGAGATCGGGGCGCACCTCCATCCCTGGAGCTCGCCCCCCTACCGGCCCGAGGACCGGGGCGGCACCTATCCGCACCAGCTCCCCGACGACCTGCTGCGCCGGCAGCTCACGGAGCTGACGGAGGCCATCGCCGCCGCCCAGGGCGTGCGGCCCACCAGCTACCGCGCGGGCCGCCACGGGTTCGACGCGCGCTCGCTGCGCGTGCTCGAGGAGCTGGGCTACACCGTGGACAGCTCCGTGGACCCGATGTTCAACGAGCGGCGCAAGGGCGGGGCGCTCTTCGCGGGCGCGCCCCTGGTCCCGTATCGGCCGGACTACGCCGACGTGCGCCGTCCGGGGCCCGCGCGCCTCCTCGAGGTGCCCCTCACCGCGGGCACGCTGCCCTTCCTCCCCAAGCCGGTGGAATCGCTCTACGCGCGGCTGCCGCCCATCCCCTATCGCGGCGCGCTGCGCCGGCTGGGCCTGCGCCCGGTGTGGCTGCGCCCGTCCTACAGCACGGTGCCCGACATCGTGGCCTTCTCCAGCCGGCTGCGCGAGCGGGGCGTGCCGTGCTTCAACTTCCTCTTCCACTCCAGCGAGGTCCTGCCCGGGGGCAGCCCCTACAACCCGGACGAGGGGAGCGTGCAGCGGTTCCTGGACCAGCTGGCCCGCGTGCTGGAGCACCTGCGCGCGCTGGGGGCAGTGGGGCGCACCTACCACGAGTTCGCCCAGGAGTGGGCGGCGTGAACGTGCTCATGGTGACGCCGCACCTGCCGCCCCACCAGGCGGCCAACGCCCTCCTCCCGCACCTCCTCGGCCAGGGCCTGGCCGCGCGCGGCCACGGCGCGCGCTTCCTGACCTTCGGACGGGGCGCGGGGAGCGCGGAGGTCGCCTACGTGCGGCGCCGGCGCGCGCTGCGGAGCACGCGCCTGCCCCAGGCCCTGGAGGCGATGGAGACCTGGTGGAAGGGCCGCCGCCTGCTGGGGGACGCCGACCTCGTGCACATCCACTCCTACACCTGGATGAACCAGGTGGCGGCGCGGCTGGCGCGTCGGCGGGGGACGCCCTACGTGGTCACCCACTACGGCACCGAGATCTGGCACCACGACGGCCGCGACCCGCGCTTCCGGCGGCTGAACCGCGACGCGCGGCACGTCACCTTCTACAGCCGCGCCCTGCTGCGGCGCGCGCAGGAGCTGGACCTGCCCCTGCCCGCCGCCTCCGTGGTGTACCCGCCGGTGGCCGACGCCTTCCGCCCCCTCGAGCCCGAGGCGCGCGCGCGGCGCCGGGGCGAGCTGCTGGCGGGCGGCGACGCGCTGCTGGTGAACGTCAAGCGGCTCCATCCGCTGGCCGACCAGGCCACCCTGCTGCGCGCGCTGGCCGTCGTGCGCCGCCAGCGGCCGGGCGTGCGCCTCCTCCTCGCGGGCACGGGCGAGGAGGAGCGGGCCCTGCGCGCGCTGGCGGAGACGCTGGGGCTCGGAGAGAGCGCGCGCTTCCTCGGCCTCGTGCCCAACGACGAGGTGGCCGCCCTCGTGGGCGCCGCCGACCTCTTCGTGCTTCCCTCCCGGCTGGAGGCCACCCCCACGGTGGCCCTGGAAGCGCTGGCCTGCGGCACCCCCGTGCTCTCCGCCGACAACCCGGGCGGGGAGGAGCTGCACGGGGTGTTCGGCGCCGACGTCGCGCTGACCCCGGCGGGGGACGCGGAGGCCCTCGCCGGCCGCGTGCTCTCGTTCCTGGCCGCGCCGCGGCGCGCGGCCCCGGAGACGGCCGCCCTCATCGCCGAGCGCTTCCGCCTGGGCGGCGTCCTCGACCGCTATCTCGAGCTCTACCGGCAGTCGCTGACGTGAGGCAGATCGACGCCCCCGCCATCGCCGCGGCGGCGGCCACGCGGTTCCGCAGCGAGTACCACTACGCGCTGTGGGAATACCTGCGCAGCGCCAAGGCCATCGAGGCCATCGAGCGCACGGGGGCCCCCCTCGGCGGCCGCGTGCTCGACGCCGGCTGCGGGGGCGGCGGCACCGCCCTCTCCCTGGCCGAGGAGAGCCGCTTCGCGGTGGGGCTCGACCTCCACGCGCGCTTCGAGGGCTCCGGCACCCTCTTGCAGCGGGAGAAGGGCGTGGCCAACGCCGCCTTCGTGCAGGGGGACGGCGCGCGCCTGCCGTTCCGCGACGGCTCCTTCGACCTCGTGTTCAGCCATTCCGTGATCGAGCACGTCACGTCCGCCGAGGAGTACCTCCGCGAGTGCCACCGCGTGCTGCGGCCGGGGGGCCTGCTCTACCTGTCCACCGCGCCCTATCTCTCGCTGGCCGGCGCGCACCTGCCGCGCCTGCTCCTGCCCGTCCCGCTGCATCTGCTCCTCGGCCGGCGCCGCGCCTTCCGGCTCTTCTGCTGGCTGGCGCGCCGGGCGCCCTGGGCCCTGCAGGAGCCCAAGGAAGCCAACACCTTCATCGCCCTGGCCGAGGCGGGCCGGGAGAAGGAGGACGACCTCCTGCAGAACGTGACGCTGCGCCGGCTGGCGGCCTGGACGGCGCACGCCGGCTTCCGCGTCCGCCGGGAGGACCGCTACGTCACCGGCTTCTTCCGCCGCTTCGTGCCGGGCTTCGTGCGGCGCTGGATGGAGCGCACGCCGCTCGCCCAGGACGTGATCGTCGGGCACGTGCAGTGCGTCCTGGAGAAGCCGTGAGGGACGTGCTCATCCCCGCCGACATCCGGTTTCCGCTGGAGCGGGCCAACGGCGTGCAGGTGGTGAAGACGGCGGCCGCCCTCGCCGCCGGCGGCTGGCCCACCACCCTCCTCGTGCGCCGGAGCGACCCTCGGCCGGCCGAGGAGATCCTCGCCCTCTACGGCGTGGCCCCGGAGGCCCACCTGCGCGTGCGCCGCCTGGCCGTGCGCCACCGCCGCGGCTCCTTCGCCCTGCCCCGCGCGGCATTTCTCCTGCGCGCGGCCGCCGCCGCCGCGCGCGCCCGGGGCGTGGTCTTCACGCGCGACCTCCAGCTGGCGGACGTCCTCCTGCGGCTCGTCCCCCGCCTGCGGCGCCGGCTCGTCTACGAGGCCCACGCCGTGGAGTCGCTGATGTACGCCGAGCGCTCGCGGCTCTACGCCGGCGCTCCCCCTCCCGACCCCGCCAAGGAGCGGCGGCTCTTCCGGCGCGAGGGCCGCGTGTGGCGGAAGGCGGCGGCCATCGTGACCACCACCGACGGCATCCGGCGCACGCTGGGCGAGCGCTACGGCCCGCGCGAGCGGACGGCCGTGGTCCCCAACGGCTGCGATCGCCCGGCCGGCGCCTTTCCCGGCCTCGCCACGGAGGAGCCGCCGCGCGTGCTCTACGCGGGCCAGCTCTATCCCTGGAAGGGCGTGGACGTGCTGGTGGAAGCCGTCGCGCGCGTGCCCGGCTGCCGCCTGGTGGTGCTCGGCGGCCTTCCGGGCGAGAGCGACCTCGAGCGCGTGCGCGCCCTGGTGGAGGCGCGCGGCCTCGCCGCACGCAGCGAGCTGCGCGGCACCGTGCCCCAGCGCGAGGTGGCGGCGGAGCTGCAGCGGGCGGCGGTGGTGGCCGTCCCCTTCCTCCACACGGGGATGACGGAGGCGCACACCTCGCCCCTCAAGGCCTTCGAGGCCATGGCCGCGGGACGTCCTATCGTGGCCTCCGACCTGCCCAGCAGCCGCGAGTTCCTGCGCGACGGCGACAACGCCCTCCTGGTGCCGCCGGGAGACGCGGACGCGCTCGCCGGTGCGCTGCGCCGGCTCCTCGACGACCGCGCCCTCGCCCTTCGGCTGGCCGGCGCCGCCTTCGCGGAGGCCCCGCGCTACGCCTGGCCGGAGCGGGCGCGCCGCCTGGGCGCCCTCTTCGAGGCCCTGCCGTGAGGGGCCCCTGGGAAGGCCGGCGCCTGCTGGTGGCCGTCTTCGTGCTCACGCTGCCCCTGGTGACGCCGCGGGTCCGCGGCGCGGACGAGATCGAGTACTTCTCCTACCTGCCGTCCCTCGTCCTCGACGGCGACCTCGACTTCGAGAACGAGTACCGCCACTTCCACGAGCGCGACCCGCAGGGGCTGGCGGGGTTCAAGGCCACCTTCCTCGACCGTCGCGAGCCCCTCACCGGCCGCCCCATCAACTTCGGTCCCGTCGGCAGCGCCCTCCTCTGGTCGCCCTTCTACCTGGCCGCCCACGGCGCCGTCCTCGGAGCGCGCGCGCTGGGGGCGGCCGTGCCCGCGGACGGGCTCTCCTGGCCCTACATGGCCGCGGTGTCCCTCGCCTCTGCGGCCTACGCCCTCGCCGGCCTGCTCCTCGTGCACGACGCCTTCCGCCGCCACACCCGCCTGGGCGAGCCCGCCCTCTCCTGGGCGCTGGCCGCCCTCTGGCTGGGCACGCCGCTGCTCTACTACACGACGCTGGCGCCCGCCTTCGCCCACGCCTGCTCGCTCTTCGCGGTGAGCGCGCTCCTCTGGCTGTGGCTAAGGGCGCGCGCGTCGGGAGGCGCGCGCGCGTGGGCGCTGGTGGGGCTGGCCGGGGGCCTGTGCGCGCTGGTGCGCGAGCAGGACGGGCTGTTCCTGGCCGTACCCGCCCTCGACCTCCTCTGGACGGCGGCGCACGGAGGCACCTGGCGCCGCGCCTGCGCGGCGGGGGCGGCCATGGCCGCGGCCGCCCTGGCCGCCTTCGCGCCCCAGCTCTTCGTCTATCGCGCCCTCAACGGGACCTTCTCCCCGTCGCCGCTGGTGCGCCGGAAGATGGACTACCTGAGCCCGCACGCCCTGCAGGTGCTGTTCGACCCCGGGCACGGCCTCTTCTTCTGGTCTCCCCTGCTCTTCCTGGCCGTGGTGGGCCTGGTGGTGGCCGCGCGCCGCCAGCCGTCGCCCGTGGGCGTCCTGTTCCTCCTGGCCTTCGCGCTCCAGGTGTGGATCAACGGCGCGGTGGAGAGCTGGTCGCAGGCCGGTGCCTTCGGCTCGCGGCGCTTCGTGGCCGCCACCCCCCTCTTCGCCCTGGGCCTGGCCACCGTGGTGGCCTGGCTGGTGGCGTCGGTGGGGCGCGCGGCCACCGCCTGTCTCCTCGCCGTCTTCGTGTGGTGGAACGCGTCGCTCATGGTCCAGTTCGGCCTGCGCCTCATGGACCGCCAGCGCCTCGACTGGCCCGCGGTGGCGGTCAACCAGGTGGTGGAGGTGCCCCCGCGGCTCGCGCGCGCGGCCTGGCTCTTCTTCACCGATCGCGAGCGGCTGGTGCGCGAGGCACGGTGATCTCGGAAGACCTCCTCGCGCGCGTGGCCTGCCCCGTCTGCCTGGAGGAGGCGGGCTGCCCCTCCTGCGCCGCGCCGGGCGGCGGCCACGGCGCGTGCGCCGACTACGCCCGGCGCGCGCGTTGCGGCTGCGGAGGGCCGGACAAGAGGCCCCTGTCCCGCGAGGAGACGGGCCTGCGCTGCCCGTGCTGCGGAGCGCTCTACGCCCTCCACGCCGAGGCGGGCTACGTGGACCTCGCGCCCGCGGGCCCCCTCGGCGAAGGCACGCACTACGAGAGCCACGAGTTCCAGGAGCGGCTCACCGTGACCGACGCCCCCCCCATGCTCTCCGCGCGCATCAAGGCGGACATGATGCGGCGCATGCTCGCGCTGGGGCGGGACGACCACGTGCTGGACCTGGGCTGCGGAGCGGGGAAGCTCGCCCTCTTCGCGCGCGGCGGTGCCGCCGGCGCGGCGGGGGTGGACGTCGCCCCCTTCTTCCTGGCCCGGGCCGCGCGCGAGGTGGACCTGGTGCGGGGAGACCTGCGGCGCCTGCCCTTCCGCAAGGGCGCCTATCCGCGCGCCTACACCCTGGACGTGCTCGAGCACCTCGACGAGGGCGGGGTGAGCGACGTGCTGGTGGAGGCGCGGCGCGTGGTGGGCCCGCAGGGCCGCCTCTTCGTCTACACCCACGCCATGGAGTCCTCGGCCCTGGCCCGCTTCCAGCGGGCGGTGAACCGACTGGCGCGGGCCCTGGGCGAGAGGGGGCTGATCGACCACGAGCGCGAGGCCATGCGCAAGAGCGACCACCGCAACGCCATCCGCAGCCACGAGCACTTCGACAGCCTGTGCGCCGAGGCGGGGCTGCGCGTGGCCGAGCGCCGCTACTACAACGTGGTGGCCAAGGCGGTGGTGGAGGACCTGCTCCTGCGCCTGGTGGAGCAGGCGCGGCGGCGTGGACGGAAGGACCCGGGCCCCCACGCCCACGGCGCGGGAGAGGAGGCGCCGCCCGCCGGCACGCGCGTGGGCGCGCCCGCGCCGGGACGGATGGCCATGGCCGCCGCGCGCGCGCTCACCCTGCTGCTCCGGCTGGACGTGGCCCTGTTCGGCCGCGTCCGCACCGGCCCCTTCTTCGGGCTGCTCGTGCCGCGCGGGGCGGAGCCCCGGTGACGGCCGGCCGGGCCGGGGGACGGCCGTGAACATCCTCTACGTGGCCAGCGACCAGGAGGTCCCCGGCCGCACGGGGGGCAGCGTGCACGTGCTGGAGGTGGCGCGCGGCCTGGCCGCGCGCGGGCACGAGGTGCACGCAGTGGTCCACCGGCAGCGGCTGCTCGCCGCGCGCGAGCAGGGCGAGGGCGTGGTCTGGCACCGCGTCGGGTGGTGGCCCCCCCACCGCGTCTTCCGCTTCCGCGCGCGGGCGGCGGTGGAGCGCCTGGCCCGCGAGGCGCGCCCGGACGTGGTGCTCGAGCGCTACTACAACTTCGGGGGGGAGGGCGTGGACGCGGCGCAGGCCATGGGCGTGCCCGCGGTGCTGGAGGTGAACTCGCCGGTGGTGGACCATCCGGGCTCGCTGAAGGCCGTCCTGGACGCCGCCCTGCTCGTGCGCCCGCTGCGGCGGAGGCGGGAGTCGCTGTGCCGGCGCGCGCGCGCGCTGGTGTCTCCCCTGCCCGCCATCGTGCCGGAGTTCGCCCGCGCGCGCACGCGCACCGTCACCTGGGGGGCCAACGTGCAGGCCTTCCGCCCGGAGCGCCGGCGTGTCGAGCGCCGGCGCGCGCTGGGGGTGCCCGAGGGAGCCCTGGTGGCGCTCTTCAGCGGCAGCTTCCGGCCCTGGCACGGCGTGGAGGTCCTCGAGGAGGCGGCGCGGCGCCTGTCCGCCCGGGCCGACATCTTCTTCCTGCTCGTGGGGGGAGGGAAGGGCGAGACGCGCGGCTATCGGGGCCGGCACCTCGGACCCGTGCCCTACGAGGAGATGCCCGAGATCGTGGCCTCCTGCGACGTGGGCGTGGCCCCCTACGACACGGCGCGCCTGCGCCAGCTCCGGCTGGGCTTCTACTGGTCGCCCCTGAAGATCTTCGAGTACATGGCCTCCGGCCTGCCCACGGTCACGGTGGACGTCCCGCCCCTGCCCGACATCGTGCGCCCCGGGCAGGACGGCCTGGTCTTCCCCGAGCGCGACGCCGCCTCCCTGGCCGCGGCGCTGGTCCGGCTGGCCGGCGACCGCGCCCTGGGGGAGAGGCTGGGCGCCTCCGCCCGGGCCCGCGTGGTGGAGCGCTACTCGTGGGCCCGGCACTGCGAGCAGCTGGAGGCGGTGCTGGAGGAGGTCCGGCGCTGAGGGTGGTGCTGGCCAGCGAGGTGTATCCCCCGCGCGCGGGCGGCGCGGGATGGTCCACGCGGGCCCTGGCCCTGGGCCTGCGCGCCGCCGGCCACGACGTCCGCGTGCTCACCACGAGCCCGGGGGCGGGCGACCTCGACGGCCTCGCCGTGGAGCGCCTGGCCGCGCCCCGCGGCCGCAAGCGCCTGGCCTTCCCCCGCGCCTTCGCCGCCGCCCTGGCCGGCGGCGATCCCGACGTCGTGCACGCGCAGCACTCACTCTCCGCGCTGGGGGCGCTGGGCGGGCCG
>DATBIO010000004.1:0-36569 GCA_036556965.1 Vicinamibacteria bacterium | reverse complement strand
GCGGCCGGACTGCGTCACCCCGCCCCTGGTGGCGGCCAACCCGCGGGCCTTCGAGGTCTACGCCCAGGCCATGGAGGACGCCTGGGGGGCCAAGAACCGGCTGCTGGACATGGGCGTGCCCCTGGAGGACGCGCTGTACCTGCTGCCCAACGCGAAGGCCCTGCGCTTCCACGAGACGGGCAGCCTCCTCTACCTCGCCCACAAGTGGGTCATGCGCACGTGCTTCAACGCGCAGGAGGAGATCTACCGCGCGTCCATGGACGAGCTGGACCAGGTGCGGCAGGTCCACCCCCGGCTGGCGCGCCACATGGGCCCGCCCTGCGTGCTGCGGGCGGGGCGGATCACGCCCACCTGCACCGAGGGCGAGCATTTCTGCGGCGTGCCCGTCTGGCGCCGCTTCCCCGACGTTGAGCGCCCGCTCTGACCGCGGGCCGGTGCTCTCGGGCTGGGGCCGCGTGTTCCGGCCCGGGCGCGAGGTGCGCTCCGAGGACCTCGAGGCGCTGACGGAAGGCGCCGTGCTCACGCGCGGCCTCGGCCGCTCGTACGGCGACTCCTCGCTCCCGCCGCCCAGCCGTCCCGTGGTCGCGGCCTCGACGCTGGCCGACCGCATCCTGGCCTTCGACGCCGCCGCCGCCCTCCTGCGGGCGGAGGCGGGCCTGTCCCTGGCCGCCCTCAACCGCACCCTGCTGCCCCGCGGGTTCTACGCCCCCGTGGCGCCGGGGACGCAGCAGATCACGCTGGGAGGCATGGTCGCCGCCGACGTGCACGGCAAGAACCACCACCGCGACGGCTGCTTCGGCGCCCACGTGACCGCCCTGCGGCTGCGCACGGCGGACGGGCGCCTGGTGGAGTGCGGCCCCCATGCGGAGAACGAGCTGTTCCGGGCCACGGTGGGAGGCATGGGCCTGACCGGCCACATCCTGGAGGTGGAGTTCCGGCTGCAGCGCGTGCCGTCCCCCTGGATGATGGTGGAGAGCGTGCGCGTCGGCGACATCGACCGCTTCATCGACGCGCTGAAGGAGTCGGTGCCGCACTGGCCCTACACCATGGGCTGGATCGACTGCCTCTCCCGCGGCCCGAGCATGGGGCGGGGCGTCCTCCACCGGGGGCGCTGGGCCACCCCGGAGGAAGCGCCGCCCTCGCTTCCCCGGCCCCTGCGGCGCCCCGCCCTCCCCTTCGTGCTGCCCGGCTTCGTGCTGAACGGCTTCACCGTGCGCGTCTTCAACGCGCTCTACTACGCCGTCCCCCGCGGCCGCGGCCGCCCGCGCGTCACCCACCCCGAGGCCTTCCTCTACCCGCTCGACGCCATCGGCCACTGGAACCGGCTCTACGGACCGCGGGGCTTCACGCAGTACCAGTGCGTGCTGCCCGAGGAGGCCGGGCGCGGCGCGGCGCGGCGCTTCCTGGACCTGCTCACGCGCCACGGGGGGGCGTCCATGCTCTGCGTGATCAAGGACTGCGGGCCGGAAGGCGCGGGGTTGCTCTCGTTCCCGCGGCCGGGCATCTCCATCGCCCTCGACATTCCCGTGCGCGACGGCACCGAGGCCCTGGTGGCGGCGCTGAACGAGCAGGTCATCGCCGACGGCGGCCGCGTCTACCTGGCCAAGGACCAGTTCACGCGCGCCGAGCACTTCCGGGCCATGGAGCCGCGCCTCGAGCGGTTCCTCTGCGTGCGGCGCAAGTGGGACCCCGAGGGCCGGATCCGCAGCGCGCAGTCGGTGCGCCTCCTCGGGGACGCGCCGTGAGGCAACGGAGCGCGGGGCAGATCGCGGAGCAGGCGTTCCCCTCCCCCTACGTGGGGAGGGATAGGGTGGGGGGTCGATGACCAAAGTCGCCTTCCTCGGCGCCACCAAGGGCATGGGCCGCGCCCTGGCCCGCCTCATGGCGGCGCGCGGCGACGAGCTGTTCCTGCTGGGCCGCGACACGGAGGATCTGGCCCGGAGCGCGCGCGACCTGGAGGTACGCGCGGGCCGCGGCACCGTGGGGATGGCCCCCTGCGACCTGGAGCGGCCCGAGGGCTTTGCCGCCGCCCTCGAGGCCGCCGAGCGCGGCCTGGGAGGCCTGGACGCGGTGGTGGTCACGGCGGGCCTGTTCGCCACCCAGGACCGCCTGGAGGCCGACCCCGACCTGGCGCGCCGCGTCCTGACCGTGGACTTCGCGCACACGGTGGCCTTCTGCGAGGAGGCGCGCCGGCGCCTGCTCGCGCGCGGCGGCGGAACCCTCTGCGTCTTCAGCTCGGTGGCCGGCGAGCGTGGCCGGAAGCCCGTCATCATCTATGGCGCCGCCAAGGCCGGGCTCACCCGCTACCTGGAGGGCCTGGACCACAAGTTCCGCGCCCAGGGCCTCAGGGTCGTCTGCGTCAAGCCGGGTTTCGTGAAGACGTCGATGACGGACGGCCTGCCCGCGCCCCCGTTCGCGGGCGAGCCCGAGGGCGTGGCCCGCGACGTGCTGCGCGCCCTCGACCGCGGCCGGCCCGAGGTCTACACCCCCGCGCCCTGGCGCTGGGTGATGCTGGTCGTGCGCAACCTGCCCCGCGCCGTCATGCGCCGGGTGGGCTTCTAGGCGGACGGACCTTCTTCGCGAGCAGGCGGTGGAGGGGCCAGTACAGCAGGCCCACCAGCGCCGCCGTGGTCAGCGCCACGTGCACGGGCGCCGGCCCGAAGGTGCGCCCGAGGAAGGGGTCGCGGAAGGCGAAGTTCTGGTTGTCCGCGGGGTTGCTCAGCAGGCGGGACGCCGCCATCACCACCGCGGCCAGGACGGACTGGGCCAGGAAGGCACGCCGGTCGTAGCCCAGCTTCCGCAGGCCCCAGACCAGGACGATGGGCAGCCAGACGTGGAAGAGCGAGAGCAGCCGCAGCCAGAGCGGGTACTTCGGCTCCCACATGTACCCGGTCCCCCCCACCAGGTGGACCCCGAAGAGAGCGCGCACGGCCAGGTCCACGTTCCAGGCCACGTCCACCACCAGCGAGGAGAGCGCCTGGCTCGACAGCAGCAGGGGGCTGCCCGTCCACAGGCCCACGCAGGTGAGGATCACCGCGACGTCGCACAGGTTCAGGAAGACGGCCGGGCCGTATTGCCAGAGGTACGCGGGCAGCCAGACGGCGAGCCAGGCCGGGCCGAGCCAGCGCAGGCGCGGGAAGGCCGGGGCGCCGGCGCTCAACTCGTCCCGGGGCGGCGGTCGGCGCCGTAGAAGAGCTCGGCCTCGTAGGCGTTGTGGGCGCGGCAGCGGAGCTGGATGTTCCCGGCCGTCGCCTCTCCCCCCGCGCCGTAGGGCTGCACGTGGTGGAACTCCAGGAAGCCCTTGGCCGCGCAGCGCCGGCCGCTCGCCGCGGTGAAGGCGCAGCGCCCGCCGTCCCGCGTCCAGACCGCGCGGCGGACGGTGGCGGGCACGTGGCGGGAGCCCGCGGCGGGGGGCGCCCCCGCGCGCGGGCGCTCCGTGCACGCGAGCTTGCCGCGCGCCAGCTGCTCGAGCAGCGCGGCCAGCGCGCGGTCCACCACGAGGGCGGGATCGCCCGCGGGCAGGGAGTGCCGCAGCAGGTCCTGGGCGCGGCGGAGCTTCTGGACGGTCTCGGCGCCCACCGTCATGCGGACCTCGTAGCGGCCGGGCGCGCGCGGCGTGGTGGCGGGCCAGGGCGCTCCCGCGCCGGGCACGCACGGCGCGATCAGCGTGGCCGGCGGCGCGGGCAGCTTGCGGACCTGCGGGGGAACGTCGGGCTGCGGGTACCTGCGGGCCAGGACCTCCTCCAGCTCGCGCCGCGTCCGGCCGCGCGCCGCCGCCAGGAGCGCGCCCGCGTTGCCGGCGGTGAGGTGCGGCGCGAGCAGCCGCAGGGTGGCCAGGTTCAGCGATCCGTCGGCCAGCCGCGCCACGACCTCGGGAAAACGCCGGGCCATCCGCGCCGCCTCGATCTGGTTGTACGCGTCGTGCTCGGAGAGGCGGAGCGCCTCCGTGGCGTAGACGAAGAGCGAGGGGAAGCCCGCGGCCAGGTGCAGGCGGCGCGCGTCGAGCTCGGCCAGGTGCACGACGAGGCCCACCGTCGCCCCGCGCGCCCCCTGGGCGCGGCGCGCCAGCGCGGCCACCAGGTCCGCGTCGGAGAGCTCGGACGGGGCGCGCTCGCTCACGGCCCTGCTATAGCACGCCCGCCCGCCGGGCTCGTTCCGGACGCGGCGGCGCCCGGCGCCCCTCGCCGCGGGGGCGGCGCGCCGCGCGCCCTCAGCCCTGCAGCAGCGTGCCCGTGGCCAGGAAGTGGTTCATGGCCCGCTCCCAGCGCTCCATGTCCCGGCGCCAGCCGTCCTCCGTCATGGCCGCGACGAGGGCGTCCCCCTCGTCGCTCAGGGCGGTGTGCGTGTAGCGCACGTCCACCGCGCTGCCCGCGTCCCTCGGCGCCACCTGGATCTCGATCTCCACCGCCGTGGCCCCCGCCGTGACGCGCACGAAGCGGATGCGTCGCGGCGGCTCGTAGTCCACGACCAGCCAGGTCGTCTCCACCGCCCCGTGGTGCGGGGTCGTGAACACGCAGCCCTTCTCCGCCACGCCGGACCGGCTGTAGACCATGCGGTACCGCCAGCCCGGCACCCATTCCGTCTCGCGCACGGGACACAGGAGGGGGAAGACCGCCTCCGGCGGACCGGAGATGGACTGCGTGTACGACCGGCTCACGCGCATGCGGTCGGCCATGATCGCCCCTCCCCGGTGGTGATAGTCTGACCGGTGCCGCCATCCAAAGCCAAGGAGATCCCATGATCCCTCTCCGCCACGCCCTGCTGGGCGTCCTTCTGGCCGCCGGCACCGCCGGCGGCGCGTCGCTGGTGGTGCCGCCCACCCCCGCCCGCGAGGTCCGCGAGACGCTCCACGGCGTCGAGATCGTCGACCCCTACCGCTGGCTCGAGGACCAGTGGAGCGCGGAGACGCGGGCCTGGATCGCGGCCCAGAACACCTACACCGACTCCGTGCTGTCCCCCCTGCCCCAGCGCGACGCCTTCCGCCGCCGGCTGGGCGAGCTGCTCAAGGTGGACACGGTGACGGTGCCGCTGGAGCGGGGCGCGCGGTCGTTCTACAAGCGCCGCCGGCCCGGCCACGAGCAGTTCGTCATCGTGATGCGCGACGCGGCCGGGGCGGAGACGGTCCTGATCGACCCCAACACGCTGAGCCCCGAGCGGACCACGTCCGTGGACCTCATGGAGGCGTCGGAGGACGGCACGCGCCTGGTCTACGCCGTGCGCGAGGGGGGCCAGGACGAGGTGGTGGTCCGCTTCTTCGACGTGGAGGCCCGGCGCGACACCGCGGAGGCGCTGCCCAAGGGCCGCTACAGCGGGGTGGCGCTCTCCCCGGACGGCCGCCACCTCTTCTTCGGCCGGCACAGCCAGAAGACCGGCCCGCGCGTCTTCGCGCACCGCTTCGGCACCGATCCCGCGACGGACCGCGAGCTCTTCGGCCAGGGCTTCGGACCGGAGAAGATCGTCGGCGTCGGCCTCTCCGCGGACGGCAAGTGGGTGGTGCTGACCGTCCTCGAGGGCTCGGCGGCGGAGCGCACCGAGGTGCACGTCCTGGACGCCGCCGCCGACCCCGGTCTCCAGGGCCCGCGGGCGGTGGTCACGGGCCTGGCCGCACGGTCCTTCGCCGACGTGGCCGCGGGCCGCGCCTACGTCCGCACCAACTGGAACGCGCCGCGCGGCCGCGTGATGGTGGTGGACCTCGCCGATCCGCGGCCCGAGGCGTGGCGCGAGCTGGTGCCCGAGTCCAAGGCCACGCTGGAGAACGCGGTCCTCTCCGGGGGCCACGTGTTCGCCGAGTACCTCGACGACATGCGCTCGCAGGTCAAGGTCTTCGCCCCGGACGGACGGCTGGTGCGCAGCATCGGCTTCCCCGCCGCGGGGGCGGTGAACGGCTTCAGCGGCGACTGGAACAACCCGCGGCTCTACTTCGCGTTCCAGTCCTTCCACATGCCCCCCGCCATCTTCCGCCACGTCGCCGCCACCGGCGCGCAGGACGTCTTCTGGAAGGCGGAGGTCCCCTTCGACAGCGACGCCTACGAGGTGCGGCAGGAGTGGTACGCCTCCAAGGACGGCACGCGCGTCCCCCTGTTCCTGGTGCACCGCAAGGGGCTGGCGCGGAACGTCCCCCACCCCACCGTGCTCACCGGCTACGGGGGCTTCACGGTCAGCCAGACGCCCTCGTGGTCCCCGCGGGCGGCGGCCTGGGTCGACGCCGGCGGGGTGTACGCGGTGGCCGGCCTGCGCGGGGGCGGCGAGTTCGGCGAGGACTGGCACCGCGCGGGCATGCGCGACAAGAAGCAGAACACCTTCGACGACTTCATCGCCGCCGCGGAGTGGCTGATGGCCCAGGGCTACACCAGCCGCGACCGCCTGGCCATCACCGGAGGGAGCAACGGCGGCCTGCTCACCGGCGCCGCCGTCACCCAGCGGCCGGAGCTGTTCGCGGCCGTGGTGTCACGCTACCCGCTGCTGGACATGGTCCGCTACCACAAGTTCCTGGTGGCCCGCTTCTGGGTGCCCGAGTACGGCTCGGCCGAGTCGCCGGACGAGTTCCGCGTGCTGCGCGCCTACTCGCCGTACCACAACGTGAAGAGGGGCGCCCGCTACCCCGCCCTGCTCTTCATGACCGGCGACGGCGACACGCGGGTGGACCCGCTGCACGGCCGCAAGATGGCCGCCCTCATGCAGGCCGCGCAGGGCGCGGACGAGCCCGTTCTCCTGCGCTACGACGTGAAGGCCGGCCACTCCGCCGGCGTCCCCGTGGCCCTGCAGATCGAGGAGCTGGCCGACGAGCTCGCGTTCATGGCCTGGCAGACCGGCCTCGCCGCGCGCGCGAGAGAGGAGAAGGCGGCCGGCGACGTCACCGTGCGCGAGCGCTACCCCGCGCTGGCCACCGTGGTGCCCGGCCACGGCGCGGGGGGAGGCGCCCCTCCGCTGGCGCGCACCGGGGAGCTGCCGGCGGCGGCCAGGGCGGCGCGGCGCCCCGAGCGCACGGCGCCTTCGATCACGGCGGGCAGCCCGGTGTCCGTCCAGTCTCCGGCGAGGTAGAGCCCGGCCAGGGGCGTCACCGCCCCCGGGCGCAGGGCGTCGAGCCCGGGGCGCGAGGCGAAGGTCGCGGACGGCTCGCGGAGCACCAGGGCGCGCGTGACGCGCGCCCCCCGCATGGCCGGGAAGTAGCGCCGGAGGGACGCCTCCGCGGACGCGGTGAGCTCGGCGTTCGCGCGCTCCAGGCTCCGCCGCGCCGCGCTCACGATGAAGGCGAGGTGCTGGGGCGCGCCCTCCCGCCCGTAGAGGCGGCCCTTGTCGAACACCCACTCCATCTCCCCGCCGCGCAGGCCGACCATGGCGCGGTCCACCACCGGCCGGTCCACCCACAGCTCCACGGAGACGATGGGCGATCCGCCCAGCGCGTCCAGGCCCGCGAAGGGCGGCCGCCCCGCCCACTCCTCCGGCAGCAGGCGCCCCACCGCGCCCCAGGGGACGGCCAGCACGACGGCGTCGGCCTCCGCCCGCGCCACCGTGGTGGCGGCGCCGCGGCGGATCTCCTCGCGGGTGGCCGCCCGCTGCTGGTAGCGGACGCCGGTGGCCCTCCCCGCGGCCACGTCCACCGCGGTGGCCAGGGCGCGCCGGCGCACCACGCCCCCCAGGGTCTCGAGGTGGGCGGCCAGGCGGTCGAAGAGCACGCCCCAGCCCCGGCGCAGGAAGACCAGGCGCGCCGCGCGGCGGTCCGCGAGGAAGGCCTCGCAGAACACGTTGTGGAAGAGCACGGCGGCGGCGTTCTCGGGGGTCTCGTTCAGGATGGCCGTGGCCAGCGGGTCCCAGAGCAGCTTGCGCGTGGCCGCGGACTGCCCCGTGCGCCGCAGGTGCTCGGCCAGGGTGAGGTCCGCCCCCGGCGCGCCCCGGCGCGCGGCGAGGGCGAAGCGCGCGGCCTCCCACCGGGTACGCCACGGAACGCGCAGCGACAGCAGGCCGGCGAGGAGGTGCAGGGGCGCGGGCAGCGGCGGACAGCGCAGGGCGGTGGGGCCGCGGTCGTCCACGTAGTCCAGGCGCAGGCGGTCCTGCTCCCAGAGCAGGTCGCCGGCGCCGGCGCGGCGCACGAGGTCGAGGGTGGCCGTGTAGCCTCCCACCATGAGGTGGGTGCCGTTGTCCACGTCCTCCCCCGACTGCGCGTCGCGGAAGGAGGTGGCGCGGCCCCCGAGCACCCCGCGCCGGTCCAGGAGCAGCACGTCCCAGCCGCGCTCCCGCAGGGCCATGGCGGCGGCCATGCCCGCGAACCCGCCGCCCACCACCACCGCCCTCACGGCGCCGCCCGCCGCGCGGCCAGGAAGGTGCGCGCCGCGATCCAGGCCCGCCGCAGGCGCGAGAGGCGCACGCGCGGACGCCAGCGGTATCCGCGCTCCGCCCACTCCTCCAGGGTCGCGCGGTAGACCGCGCGCATGATCTCCGCCGCGGCCATGGCGCGCCGGTCGGCCCCGGGGAGCGCGCCGCTCGCCTGCGCGTAGTGGGCCCGCGCGCGCTCCGCCTCGAAGGCCAGGAGCTGGCGCTCGCGGTGGGTGCGGGGCCGTCCCTCGCGCGCCGCCGCCAGGAGGTCGCTCTCGCTCACCTGGAAGCGGGCCAGGTCCTCCAGGGGCAGGTAGAGGCGGCCGCGCTCGGCGTCGCCCGCCACGTCGCGCAGGATGTTGGTGAGCTGGAGGGCGATCCCGAGCTCGACGGCGTAGACGCGCGTGGCCTGGTCGCGGTAGCCGAAGATCTCGATGCTGGCCAGGCCCACCGCGGAGGCCACGCGCTCGCAGTAGACGCGCAGGTCGGCGAAGGTCGGGTAGCGCGCCGGCTCGAGGTCCATGCGGCAGCCGGCCACGATGTCGTCGAAGCAGCGGCGCGGGATGCGGTAGTGGGCCACGGCCTCGGCGAGCTCGCGGCCCAGCTCGGTGGTCGGGCGGTCGGCGTAGGCGCGGGCCAGCTCGCCCTCCCACTGGCGCAGGGCGTTCTCCCCGCCCCCGCCCGCCTCGTCCACGCAGTCGTCCACCACGCGGCAGAAGGCGTACACGGCGTAGATGGCGCGGCGCTTGGGCGCGGGCAGCACGCGGAAGGCGTCGTGGAAGCTGCTGCCGCGGTGCCGGGTCAGCTGCGCGCTCAGGCCCTCGGCCATGGCGTCATCCGAGCAGCCGCGCGGCGGTCAGGCGGCGCGCCATTGCCGCGCCCGCCAGGCCAGGGACAGCTTGTCGAGCAGGCCGTGCTTCGGCCGGCGCCGGAACACGTCGTAGCCGGCCGCCTCCACGCGGTCGAGGATGGAGGCGCCGCCCAGCCAGGTCAGCCGCATCTCGAAGCGCAGCCCGCGCCCCACGCGGTCGCAGAGCGGGCGCCCCTCCGCGAAGAGCGCGCGCGTGCGCGCCACCAGCTCCGCCATGAGGGCCCGGAAGGCCTCCGTGAGGGCGCCCGCGTTGAGGTCCCACTCCCGTACCCCGAAGCGCGCCTGCAGCTCGCGCGGCACGTAGAGGCGGCCGCGGCGGATGTCCACGCCGAGGTCCTGCCAGTGGTTGGCGAGCTGCAGCGCGGTGCAGATGGCGTCGGAGAGCGGGAGGAGGGCGGGTTCGGACTCCTCGAAGACGATCAGCACCAGCCGGCCCACGGGGTTGGCGGAGCGGCGGCAGTAGTCGAGCAGCTCGTCCCAGGTCTCGTAATGGCTCTTGACCGTGTCCTGCCGGAAGGCGGACAGCAGGTCCAGCAGCAGGGCCTTCGGGATGGACAACCGCCGCACGGTCTCGGCCAGGGCGAGGAAGATGGGGTCCTCGGCCCGCCCCTCGTAGGCCGCGTGCAGGCGGCGCTCCCACTCGTCGAGCTTGCCCGCGCGCATCCCCTCGTACATGGGCTCGTCCGCGAAGTCGTCGGCCGCGCGCGCGAAGGCGTACAGCGCGTGCACGTACGGCCGCTTGGCGCGGGGGACCAGGAGCCCCACCGGGAAGTTCTCGTAGTGGGCGCGCGCGCGCGCCGCGCAGTGGGCGAAGGCCTCCTCGAGGGTCAGGGCCGCTGCCATCCCGCCATCATAGGCCGCGCAGCGCGTTGTCGAGGGCGACCCGCTCCACGGGATCCAGCGCGGCCTCCACGACCTCCTGCAGGGCGCCCGCGGCCACCCCGGCGGGGACGGCGAGGGCGCGCCCGCGGTGGCCGTACTCGCCCCGCAGCACGGCGACCACGGGCAGCACGGTGGGCCGCGACCCCCGTAGCGCGCGGAAGAGGCAGGCGGCCGCCTCGGCCAGGGCCACCGGGCCGGGCGCCCGCCGGTTGACCTCGCCCAGGGCCCGGCGCAGGGCCGCCGGCGCCCGCGCGTCCACGCGCACACCGCCCACGGTGGCCGCCTCCCGCGGCGCGATCAGGGCGTGGGGCGGCCGGCCCAGCACGTGGGCGGCGATGCCGCTCGGCTCCGTGCCCAGCTCATCGGCCAGGTGGCGGCGCAGCGCCCCCGACTGCGCGATGGCCACGCTTCCCAGCACGCGCTCGCGCGCCAGGCCGGACTCCACCAGCGCCTCCACCAGCCCGCAGGCGTGCGCCACCGCCACCAGCACGGGCCCCGACCGCACGCCGGAGCGCACGGCCTCCACCAGGCGGGGCGACGCCGCCTGGCCACCCAGGTCCGCCAGGTCGGGGGCGTCCGCCACCACCAGCGCGTCGCAGGGTCCGGCGGTGGCCAGGTCGCGCGCGCCCTCCACCACGCAGTCGAAGCCCTCCACGGGCCCCGACTGCGCGATGTCCAGGGCCTTGCCGCGCGCCCGCCCGTCGTCGGCGTCCACCAGGACCACCGCCCGGGCCAGCTCGCGCTCGGCCAGCCGCCGGGCGAGGGTGGCGGCGAGGTCGCCCGACCCGAGGATGGCGACGCGGCGCATGGGTGCGCGGATTCTAGCCGCTCTGCGCGCGGGCCACCGACATCCCGCGCAGGCGCCCGGGCCGGTCCGCCCGGCGGTCCAGGCGCAGCAGCACGAGGGCGGAGGGCACGGTCGGCACCAGCGCCAGGGTCCAGAAGAGGCGGTCGCCCAACGCCGCGTGCAGGGGCAGGCAGACCAGCGGATTCAGGGCCAGGGCCAGGCTCCAGGTCGCGCTGTAGAAGCCGAGGTAGCGGCCGCGCGCCTCCGGGGGGGCCCAGTCCGCCACGAACGCCATCTTCTGCGGCATGGCCAGGATCTCACCCGCCGTCCACAGCACGACCATGAGCAGGAACCACGCCCAGTGCAGGACGAGCCCGCTCAGGGCGAAGCCGAGCCCCACCAGCATCGTCCCCAGCGCCGCCACCCGCAGGCGCCGGCGCCCGCGCAGGGCGTGCGCCACCGAGATCTCGAGGGCGGCGATGAGCAATCCGTTGACGCCGATGATCAGCCCGTACACCAGCGCCGGATACCCGGCGCTCAGCGTCACGGTCAGGGGAAGCACGGTGACGAAGTTGACGAAGACGAAGGCCAGGCACAGCGACGTCGCGGCCAGCCGCAGGAACACGGGGTCGCGCCAGGGGCCCGGCCCCCCGCGCGGCGCGGCCTCCGCGCGCGGGGCGCCCGTCTCCGGGATGCCCACGTAGACCACGGCCGCGAAGCCGAGGGTGGTCACGCCGTCGAGCACGAACAGGAGGCGCCAGCTCAGGTCCGCGAGCAGGCCGCCGATGGCCATGCCGAAGGCGAAGCCCAGGTTGATGGCGAGGCGCAGGGCGGCGAACCCCGTCGCCCGCTCCGCGGAGGGGAGCAGGTCACCGACGATGGACGACGAGGGCGGCCGGTAGAGGTCGGCCACGAAGCCGAGCAGGACCAGGAGGGGGGCGAAGACCGACACCGACGAGGTCAGGCCCAGGGCCACGGCGAGGGCGCCGCTGCCGGCCAGGCTGAAGAGGAGGGTGACCCGGCGGCCCAGACGGTCGGTGAGAGCGCCCCCGGCCAGCACCGACACCATGGACCCCAGGCCGTAGGCGAACATCAGCGCGGCCACGGCGCGGGGACCGAGCCCGAACTCGCGACGCAGGATGAGGCTCAGGTAGGGGAGGATGAACGTGCCGAGCTTGGTGATGAAGGTGCCCGCCACGAGCAGGCGGACCGGCCGCGGCAGGCCGCGCACGAGGGTCACGGGATCCCGATAGCCGCTCATTCCTGTGCCACCATAGCTTCATGAGACGCGCGCTCGCCCTCCTCGCCGCCGGCGCCCTCGTCGCCTCCCCCGCCTGCGCGGCGCGCAACTACACGGACCCCGCGGGGCCGCGGTACGCGGGGGCCTACGGCGTGCCCACCCCGCCTCCGGAGGACGAGTTCAAGGTGGTGAGCTTCAACATCAAGTACGCGAAGCGGATCACGCGCGCCATCAACCTGCTGCGCGAGCACCCCGACGTCGCCGGCGCCGACGTCCTCGCCCTCCAGGAGATGAAGGAAGAGGCGGTGGTGCGCATCGCCTACGTCTTGAAGATGAACTACGTCTACTACCCCGCCACCGTCCACCCCTCGGCGGACGGCGACTTCGGCAACGCGCTCCTGGCGCGCTGGCCCCTGGTGGACGACCGCAAGATCATCCTCCCCCACCACGGCCGGCTCAGCGGCCGTCAGCGCACGGCCACCGCGGCCACCATGCTCCTGGGCCGGGACAGGGTCCGTCTCTACAGCGTTCACATGGACACCGTCATGAGCATCAGCGGCGGCCAGCGGCGCGACCAGGCGCGCGCCATCTTCGAGGACGCACAGCACTTCGCGCTAGCCCTGGTGGCGGGCGACTTCAACAGCCGCTGGATCGGCGAGGTGTTCGAGGAGGGAGGCTTCGCCTGGCCCACCAAGGAGGTCGGGCGCACGCTGCCCCTCTTCCAGTGGGACCACGTCTTCGTGAAGGGGCTGCGCCCGCCCGCCCCGCCCGCGGTGGGGGTCGTGCGCGACACCCGGGGAGCCAGCGACCACCGGCCGGTCTGGGCCGTCCTGAGGCTGCCCGCGCCCGAGGACAGGGTTGACCGGGGCGCGCCGGGAGTGTTACCGTTCCTGCCGAATACGCTTCCGTCCCGTGCGGAACGCGGCCCGGCCGTCTCGGGGCCGTCTGGAGGGTGAATGCGCAAGAGTCTGCCGGTTCTCGCGGCAAGCCTCGCGTTGGCCGTCTCGGGGCTCGCCGAGGCCGCACCCGACCGTTCGCGCGCGGAGCGCCGCGCCGTCCGCGCCCAGTACGACCGCAACGGCGACCGTCGCCTCGACGCCAGCGAGAAGCAGGCCCGCAAGGCGGCGCGCGCGGCCACGCGGGACCGGAGCGCCAAGGGCGCGGAGCGCGCCCAGAAGAAGGCGCAGCGCCAGGCCGAGCGCGCGGGCCGGAAGGCCTCGCTCAACGGGGGGAAGGCCAAGGGCGCGAAGGCGGGCAAGGCGGACAAGGCGAGCCGGCA
The DNA here is from genome assembly GCA_036556965.1 of Vicinamibacteria bacterium. GTDB lineage: Bacteria > Acidobacteriota > Vicinamibacteria > Fen-336 > Fen-336 > DATBIO01. The sequence goes on along the minus strand of DATBIO010000004.1, from coordinate 23,197 downwards.
GGCGCGCCGGGCGGCCCTGAAGGCCCAGCGCAAGGCGGGCAAGACGGGCAAGGTCGGCAAGGTGGACAAGGCCAACCGCGGCCAGCACAAGGCGGAGCGCAAGTCGATGCGCGAGGCGAAGAAGGCCTCCCGCCAGCAGGCGCGGGCCGCCCGCAAGGCGGCCAAGGCGGCGGGCAAGGCGGGCAGGGCCAAGGGCCGCAACCCGAACCGCCCGCGCGGATAGCCGTACCCGGCCTCCCCGCCGGGCACCCGACGGCTCCTCAGGACGCCGCGTTGCGCCACGATGCGGTGGCGCGCGACTCCAGCATCCGTCGTAGCAGGCCCTCGTACCCGTCCGCGACCGCCTCCCAGCGGTAGGCGGCGCGCGCGCGCGCGCGCGCCCTCTCGGCCAGGGGCGCCAGCCGCTCGGGGTCGTCGAGCACCCACTTGAGCTTCTCGGCCAGGTCGCCCGGCCGGTCGCACCGGAAGTAGACCGCGGCGTCCTGCGCCACCTCGCGGTTCTCGGCCACGTCGTTGACCAGCACGCCGTTGCCGATGCCCATGGCGTCGAGGAGGGCGGGATGCGTGCCCCCCGCCTCGGTGGCGTGGACGCAGGCGAGGGCATGGCTCATCAGCTCGCGGTACGGCTCGCCGAACTGGTACCCGGTGAAGCGCACCCGGGGATCGGCCGTGGCATGGAGGCGCTCGATGAAGGCGCGGGCATAGGGCGCGTCTCCCACCACCACCAGGGGCACCTCCGTGCGCACCTGGGCGTACTCGCGGACCACGCGGTCCGCGTTGTTCTCGGGCTCCAGGCGGCTCACGTAGAGCAGGTAGCGCCGCGGCTGCAGGCCGAGGCGCTCCAGGGAGGCGGTGCCCGCCGCCTTCTGCTCGGCCGCGCCGTAGGGGATGAAGGAGCTGCCCGCGCGGTGGCGGGTGCGGTAGTACTCCTCGACCACACGCGAGTCCGTGACCACGGCGTCGGCGAGCACGGCGGCCAGCCGCTCCGACAGCAGGTAGCACCAGCGCCCGGCCACTCCCCACTTGCGGCGCTTCCATTCCAGCCCGTCCACGTTGAGGGCGACGCGCTGCCCCGCCAGCCGGCACAGGGGCACGAAGACGGCGTTGGCGGCGTTGCACATGACCACCGCCTGGTGGCCCCCGGCGGCGGCGTGGAGCACGGAGAGCAGGGTGTGCACGGGCGTGTCGAGGTGCTTGCGCCGGATGGTGGGCAGCACCACCAGCCGGACGCCCCGGTGCGCGCGGAGGGCGCGCGGGGTGTGGTGGGCGCGGCAGTACACGGTGACCTCGTGCCCGCGCGCGGCCAGGCGCGTGGCCAGCTCCTCGGCGAAGGTCTCGAAGCCCCCGTAGCTGGCGGGAATGCCGCGCGTCCCCAGCAGGGCAATCCGCATGCGCGGCGAGGCTATCACACGGGTTTGCCGGGCCACGCCCGGCGTGGGAGACTCTGCCCCGTCCCGAGTGCCAGGCGTGCAGCAGTGCAGGTGACCTCGGCCGCCGGCGAAGCCCCCGGCTCGATGGCCGCGCTGTCGGAAGGCACGAGGGTCGCGGATCCCGGGGAAGGCGTGGGGGCGGGCGCTCGCCCGACGCGCGGTGACGTGGCCGCCGAGCTGGCCCTGGCCGCCGTCCTCGCCTGGATCCTCCTCCTCCTGCTCGTGCGAGGCGGCGGCGCCGCGCTGCCTGCCGCCCTGCGCGGCGACCCGTCCCCGTGGCTGGCCCTGGCCCTCCTGCTGGCCGCCTTCCGCGCCGGTCGGAACGGCGGACCACGCGGCGCCGGCCCGGGACCCGGCCTGCGGCCCGGCCGCTGGCTGGCGGGCCTGCGCGGGCCGGACCTCCTCCTGCTCGCGGCCCTGGCCGTGGTCCTCCACGTGTTCCACCACCACGGGGCGCGCGTGCGCGGGGACGGCAAGGCGGTGTTCGCGACGCTGCGCTCCGCGCTCCTGGGCGGCGACCTCGACCTCGCCGACGAATGGGCGGTCCTCGGCGTCCCCGGCCACGTGGACCCGTCGATCCTGCCGCCGCACGAGCCGGGGACGGCGCTGCTGTGGGCGCCGTTCTTCCTGGCCGCGCACGCGCTCGCGCGCGCCGGATCCGCGGGCGGCCTGGGCCTGGTCCCCGACGGCTACAGCGCCCCCTACGCCAACGCCGTCGGCCTGGCCGGCGTCGCCTTCGGCTTCCTGGCCGCCTGGCTGGCCTATCGCATCGCGTCGCGCTACGTCGCGCGCGGACTGGCCGCGGCCGGGGTGTGCACCTTCTGGTTCGCGTCCACGCTGCTCTGGTACACGGCCCTCGAGCCGGCCACGCCGCACGGCCTCGCCGCGGGCGTGGTGGCGGTGCTGGTGTGGCTGTGGCTGGAGCAGCGACGCCGGCCGCGGGCCGGCCGGTGGATCGCCATCGGCGCCACGGGCGGGCTCCTCTTCGGCATCCAGCGCTACGACGTGGTCTACCTCCTGCCGCCGCTGATCTCCGCCGCCGCCCTGCTGGGAGGTCCGGCCACGGAGAGGCGCGCCTCCCGCCGTACGCTGGCGGCGCTGGCCGCCGCCTTCCTCGCGGCGGCCCTGCCCTTGGTCCTCTACGACCGCCTGCTCAGCGCCAGCCTGCTCGCCTCCGACAACCTGCTCGACTTCGGCCTCCGCTTCTGGCGGACGCCCCAGGTGGGGGCCTTCCTCTTCTCCTCCAACCACGGCCTGTTCGCGTGGACGCCCGCGGCCTACGCCGCCGTCCTGGGCCTCCTCTGGCTGGGCCGGCTCGACCGCGCCCTGGCCGCCACCCTGACCCTCACCCTCGTCGCCGCCGTCTACCTTCTCAGCAGCACCTGGGACTGGGACGCCGGCCACGCGTTCGGCAGCCGCCGCCTCACCGAGGCCTTCGTGATCCTGGCCCTCGGCTTCTGCGCCGCCCTGGACTGGGCCCTGCGCCGGCCGCGCCTCCTCCTGGCCGCGGTCGCCGCCCCCGTCGTGCTGTGGAACCTGGCCCTGGCCGCGCAGGTGCGCGCCGGGGACGTCCCCGCGCAGGGGACCGTCCCCTTCTCCGCCGCGGCCCAGCGCGCGGTGGCGCGCCTCTACGCGCTGGCCGGGCATCCCGGCGCCTTCCCCGCGCCGCTGCTGTTCCGGCTGCGCTACGGCGTGGCCGGCGACGCCTTCGACGCCGTCTACGGCGGCCGCCGGTACGGCGACGTGGCCATCGCCATCGGCGCGCCGGGGGACGAGCAGATCCTGGGCCGCGGATGGTCGCGGCCCGAGCGCGACGCCGGGGGCGCCACCTTCCGCTGGTCGGACGCCGCCGAGTCGACGCTCTTGATCCCGCTGCACGTGGCCACCGACTACGTGCTCATGCTGGAGGGAAGCCCGCCCCGCCACCCCGCCGGCTGGGAGCAGACGGTGGGCGTCGCCGTCAACGGCGGCGCCGTCGGCACCCTGGCCCTCGAGCGCGGGACGCACCGGCGCTACCTTCCCGCGCCCGCGCGCTTCTGGAAGCCGGGCATCAACGAGGTGCTCCTGCGCTACGGCTGGACGGTGACGGCGAGCGAGGCGTACGGCGGCGGTGACCGGCGCCCGCTCGCGCTGCGGCTGTCGCGGGTGGAGCTCGTCCCCCAGTACGAGCTCGCGCGCGAGCGGCGCCGTGCCCGCCGCGGGCCGCCGGAGGGCGAGCCGGAGGACGGCGTCCCGTGACCCCGCCTTCGCCGGGCCCGGTCGGCGCGGGCGGGAACGGGGATCGGGGGAACGCCGCCGGCGCGCCGCGCCCCGGCCCGGAGCCCCGCCCGCTGGTGACCATCGGCGTGGTGACCCACGAGTCGGAGGGCCTGGTCGCGGAGTGCCTGCGGGCGGTGGCGGCGCAGACCTACGAGCGGCTGGAGACGGTGGTGATCGACAACGCCTCGCGCGACGGCAGCGCCGACGCCGCGCAGCGCGCGGGGCGCGCCGCGCGCGTGGTGCGCAACGCCGCCAACGTCGGCTACGCCGCCGCCCACAACCAGGCCCTGCGGCTGGCCGCGGGCGAGCTGTACCTGGCCCTGAACCCGGACGTGGTGATGCGGCCGGACTTCGTGGCGGAGCTGGTGGAGGCGGCCGCCGCCCATCCCGAGGCGGGCAGCGTGGGCGGCAAGCTGCTGCGTCCCTCCGCGCCCGGCGGCCCCGCGCTGCTCGACAGCACCGGCATGTACATGACGCCCTGGGTGCGCCATCTCGACCGCGGGGCCGGGCAGCCCGACCGCGGCCAGTACGACCGCGTGCAGTACGTGTTCGGCATCACGGGCGCGGCCGCCCTCTACCGGCGCCGCATGCTGGAGGACGTGGCGGTGGGCGGCGAGGCCTTCGACGAGAGCTTCTTCTGCTACCGGGAGGACGCCGACCTCGCGTGGCGCGCGCAGCTGCTCGGGTGGCACGCCCTCTACACCCCGCGCGCGGTGGCCACGCACGCCCGCCGCGTGACCCCGGAGCGCAGGGCGTCCCTGCCCCCGGAGATCAACCTCCACTCCGTGAAGAACCGCTACCTCCTCCGCCTCAAGAACCACACCGCCCTGGACTTCCTGGTCCTGCTCCTGCCCTCCCTCGTCCGCGAGGCGCAGGTGGTGTCCTACACCCTCGTGTTCGAGCGCACCTCGCTCCCCGCCTTCGGGCTCGTCGCGCGCAACCTCCGCTCCGCCTGGCGGAAGCGTCGCGCCATCATGGGGCGCCGGCGCGTCGGCGGCGCGCGGATGCTGCGCTGGTTCCGTGCGCGGCCCGCGGCCTTCGACGTGCCCGGAGGGCGGGGGTGAGGTGCCGGGCCGGCGCGGCCCTCTTCCTGGGCGCCCTCGGCTGCTCGGCGCCCGCCCCCGAGCGCCTGCCCGAGGGGACCTCGCTGCTCCTCGTCACCCTGGACACCACGAGGCACGACTACGTCTCCGCCTACGGCGCCCACCCCGACGTCTCCCCGCACCTGGCCCAGCTCGGCACCGAGGGCGCGGTGTTCCTGAGCGCCTACGCGCAGGGGAACGTGACCAACCTCTCGCACCTCACCCTCATGACGGGGCTCCCCGCCCTGGAGCACGGCGTCTTCGGCAACCTGGCCGAGGTGCCGGCGGGCCTGGACACCCTGGCCGAGGCCTTCGCGCGCAAGGGCTACGAGACGGCGGCCTTCCCCGCCGCGCCCCACGTGGGCGAGGACTTCGGCTGGCGGGGGTTCACCCGCTTGGACCCCGCGCGCCAGGAGCTCGACGCGCGCCGGGTCACGCGCCGGGCGCTGGCCTGGCTCCGCGCGCGCGACGCGGCGAAGCCCTTCTTCGCCTGGGTCCACTACTGGGACCCGCACGCGCCCTACGCGCCGCCCGGTGGGCTCCCCGCGCTGTTCTACCAGGGGGACCCCGCGCAGGGAGCGGACGGCCGGCTGCGCGACCGCGCGTACTTCGCCGCCGGCATGCCCGGCGAGGGCGACGGCGAGTGGCTCGGCGAGTGGCGCGATCCCGCGTATCCACGCGCGCTCTACGCGGCGGAGGTCCACCACGCCGACCGCGAGCTGGGCCGCGTCCTGCGCCACCTCCGGCGGGAGGGGCTCGACTCGAGGGTGGCGGTGGTGGTGGCGGGCGACCACGGCGAGAGCCTGGGGGAGCACGAGGTCTACTACAGCCACAAGGGCCTGTTCGAGCCCCAGGTCCGCGTCCCCTTCATCGTGCGCCTTCCCGGCTTCCCCCGCGGCCTGCGCCCCCCCGGGCTGGTGACCCACCTCGACCTCGCGCCGACCCTGGCCGCGCTCTTCGCGCTCAGCCTGCGGCACCCGATGCCCGGCGCCAGCCTGGTGCCGCTCCTCAACGGGACGGCCACCGCCCTCCCCCCGCGCGCGGTCGTGCACGAGTCGGCCCACAACAACGCCGTCGCCCTGCGGGACGGGCGATGGAAGCTCATCCTTCCCATGGGACGGCGGCGGTCGCTGCACGGCCAGGCTCCGCAGCTCTTCGACCTCGACGCCGACCCCGGCGAGCGGCGCGACCTGGCCGGGCAGGAGAGCGCGCGGGTGGCCGCCATGTCGGAGCGCCTCGAGCGGTGGCGGGCGCTCGGCCGCGTGCGGTCGCACGAGCACGCGGCGACGGCGGAGGTGCGCGAGCGGCTCCGGGCCCTCGGCTACGTGGAGTAGCCGGCGGGGAGAGACCGCACGTCCCCCGCCGGCTCCGGCGTGCGCGGAGCCGCCCGCTCGTCGATGAGGCGATGGTAGAGGGAGAGCACCGTCTCCGGCCGGCCTTCGGCGCGCAGCGTGCCCTCCGCCAGGAGGAGGGCACGGTCGCACAGCTCGCGCACCAGGCCCAGGTCGTGGGTGGCCACCACGGTGGTGCCGCCCTGCCGCCGGAAGGCGAGGAGCGAGTCGAGGCAGCGCCGGCGGAACCCCTCGTCGCCCACGGCCAGGGCCTCGTCCACGATGAGCACGTCCTTGGGCAGGAGGGCCTGCACGGCGAAGGCCAGGCGCATGGCCATGCCCGCGGAGAACGTGCGCAGGGGCTGGTCCAGGAACGCCCCCACCTCGGCGAAGGCCACGATGTCGTCCATGCGCCGCGCGACCTCGCGGCGGCCCAGGCCCAGGATGGCGCCGCTCACGAACACGTTCTCCCGGCCCGTGAACTCGGGCTCGAAGCCGCTGCCGAGCTCCAGGACGGCGGCCAGCCGCCCGTGCACGCGCGCGGAGCCGGTGGTGGGGGCGAGCGTCCCCGCGAGGATCTGGAGCAGGGTGGACTTGCCCGCGCCGTTCGGCCCCAGCAGGGCCACGATCTCGCCCTGCTGCGCGCGCAGGGTGACGTCGCGGAGGGCCCAGTGGTGCCGGGGAGGTCCGCGCCGGATCACCAGCTCGCGTACGCTGCGGCGCTGGAGGCGATAGCACTTCCCCAGCCCCTGCGCCTCGACGGTGCAGGCGCCCTCAGACGGCATCGGCGAAGCTCCGCCGGCCGCGCGCGAACACGAGCCAGGCCAGGAGGGCGAGGACGAGGGTGGCCCCCGCCCCTGCGGCCAGGCGGCCCCAGGCCGGCGGCTGGCCCGCGAGCAGCACCGCGCGCATGTCCTCCACGATGAAGGTGAGCGGGTTCAGCCAGTACCAGGGACGCAGGGCGTCCGGCAGCGCCGACAGCGGGTAGAGCACGGGGCTGAGGAAGAGGAGGGCGGTGACGGTGAGGCCGACGGCGTGGCCCAGGTCCCGCACGAACACCCCCGCCGCGGCCAGGAACCAGGACGCCGCCAGGCACAGGATGGCCAGGGGGATGGCGACCACCACCGCCAGGAGCGCGCTCCAGTGCAGGTGCCCGAGGACGGCCAGCACCACGGCCAGCACGAGGAGGCTGAACAGCCCGTGGGCGGTGGCGCTGGCCACGCTGGCCACGGGCAGGATCTCGAGCGGGAAGGGCACGCGCTTCACGAGGGCGGCGCGGGAGACCAGCAGCTCGGGGGCGCGGACCGCCGTCTCCGCGAAGACGTTGTAGACCACGAGCCCGCAGAAGAGGGCCAGGGGCGCCTGCATTCCCCGGGGCCCGCCCGCGCCCCAGCGCGCGCCGAACACGTAGCCGAACACCACCATGTAGATGCCGAGAAGGATCAGGGGCGTGATGAGCGACCAGGCGAAGCCGAGGAAGGAGCCACGGTACCGGCGCGACACCTCGCGCACGGCGAACAGGTAGATCAGCTCGCGGTGGCGCCAGAGGCTGGCCAGCGACGCGCGCGGGCCGCCCTCAGCGCGCATCCGCCCTCGTGGGCCGCGGCGGGAGCGGAGGCCCCGCCGGGGTGCCGGCGGAGGCGGGCACCGCGGGCTCCGCCGACCCTTCCCTCTCCCACCGCGACACCCAGGAGGTGAAGGCGAGGGCGCCGCGGGCCTCCTGGCCGTCGGCGTACCTCTGCCCGACCCAGCGCGCGGCGGAGCCGCACCACACCGTGACCGCGTTCCCGGGGCGGCCGTCCAGCGAGGCGACGGAGAAGTGATAGCGCCGTCCCGCGGAGTCCGGGAGCGGCGCGAACCAGAACGTGTGCGGCTCGTTGTCGCGCAGGCGCGCGGCCTCGAAGGGCTGGCGCACCAGCTCCTCGCCGCCGGGCCCGCCCGCGCGCAGGGTGAAGACGAGCCGTCCCGCGTTGGCCCGGCGGTAGGTCCCGAAGACCACGGAGATGGCGGTGAGCCCGCCCGCCCGGCACACGAAGGTCTGGCCCGCCGAGCGCCGCGCCGTCAGCTCCCCCACCGCCGCGCTGGCGTCGGGCTGGGTCGTGTCGCGCGCGGTCCACGCGCCGCGCGGGGGACCGAGGCGGAAACCCTCCGTGGTGGGCGAGAAGTTGGCGTTGTAGAAGGGGTCCCGCTCCAGGGCCCCGCCCCAGCGCTCGCGCATGAAGCGCCGCTCGCGCGGGTCGTCGCGGGGCGGGCGGGTGGCGGACTCGTGGTGCACGAGGGTGGCGCACGGGGTGTAGAGGACGCGGTGGCCGGCGGCGCGCAGCCGCAGGCAGAAGTCCACGTCGTTGTAGGCGACGGCCAGCCCCTCCTCGAAGCCGCCCGCCGCCTCGAAGACGGACCGGCGCACGAGCATGCAGGCGGCGGTGACCGCGCTGCACTCCTGGATGGCCTCCGCCAGGCCCAGGTGCCCGGAGCCGCGCAGCGTGCGGTGGGCCGTGCCCGCCACGCCGTTCAGGCCGACCAGTATCCCGGCGTGCTGGATGCGGCCGTCCGGGTAGAGGAGACGCGCCCCGACCGCCCCCACGCCCGGACGCTCGCCCTGCTCGAGGAGGGCCTCCAGCCAGTGGGGCGTCCGCACCTCGGTGTCGTTGTTGAGGAGGACGAGGTACTCCCCGCGGGCGGCCGCGGCCCCGCGGTTGACCATGGCGGAGAAGTTGAACGCGCCCGCGAAGGGCAGCACGCGGTGCCCACAGCCGTCGAGCACGCGTCGCGCCGCCGCTTCCGTGGTCTCGTGGTCGATCAGCACCACCTCCCGGCTCGGATAGGTGGAGGCCTCCAGGCTGCGCAGGCAGCGCGCGAGCAGCCCTCCCTTGTCGCGTGTCGGGATGAGGATGCTGACCAGCGGCCGGGCGGCCAGCGCGCGCCGGACGCGCAGGATCCCGGGAGCGGCGGTGGCCTCCACGCGGCCGGCGATGCCCCGGCGCGCCACCGCCTCTTCGAGGGCACGGCGGCATTCGCCTCCCGCGCGGCGTCCCCCGCGCGCGCCGCGGTGGTAGAGCACGCGCGCCACGTGGGTGACGCGCGGCTCGCACTCGCCCGCGGCCAGGGCCCGCGCGTAGTCGGCCGCCTCCACCGTCCGCCACGGCCCCGCCTCCGCCGCGCGGAGGAGACGGGCGCGGAAGAGGGCCAGGCGGCCGGGGTAACGCGTCCAGGACAGGAGGAGCTCGGGTGACCAGTCCGGCTTCAGGACGGGGGCGTGGTGGCGCCCGGAGGCGTCGATGCGGTCCTCGTCGGTATAGACGAGGTCGGCCGGCTCCTCCTGCAGCGCGGCCACGGCCTCGAAGAGCGCCTCCAGGGCGAGCACGTCCTCCGCGCCCAGGAAGGCCACGTAGTCGCCTCGCGCGGCGCCCACGGCCGCCGCCCGCAGCGCGCCGGGCGGCGAGGCGGCGCCGTGGAGGAGGCGCACGCGCGAATCGTCCCGCGCCGCCGCCTCCAGCAGCCGGCGGTGCCCGCGTCGGAGACCGGGCGCCGATGCCACCACCAGCTCCCAGTCGGGATAGAGCTGCCCCTGGACGGACGCGAGAGCCCGCGCCAGGAGCGCCCGGCGTCCTCCCGACACCGCCATCACCACGCTCACCAGGGGCCGATGGGCGAAGCGGGCCGCCATCTCCGTCGCGTGCGCGGGGGGCGGGAGGAAGGAGCGGCACTGCCCCAGCCAGGCCTCGTACTCGCTCGGCGTCCCCCTCGTGCGCGGGAGGCGGACGCCGCGCAGCCGGGCGAGGGCCCGGCGCGCGCCTTCCCGCGCATCGCGGAAGCGGTTGAGCAGCCTCCAGCCGCGGCTGGACAGGACCTCCCCGAGCATCTGGTCCCGGTGCTCCAGGTCCAGGAGCAGCTCGTCCACGCGCTGCTCGAGGCGAGCCACTTCCGCCGTGCGGTCGCGCACCGCTTCCTCGAGCCGGCGCACGAGAGCGGTCGGATCGGGCTCCGTCAACGCCTCGATCCCACCGCCCCGCCGCAGGCCCTGTCCACGCGGGCCAGAACCTAACCGGCGGCGCGCGGCGCCGTCAACCGATCCCGTGCGTCCGGCGGGCCGGAGCGGCTGTGCTAGCATCGCGCGCCGTGGTGGGGTTCTGGCCGCGGCGCCGTGCGCGCGAGACGCCGCCCCCGGCCTTCGGCCTGGAAGACGCGCGCGTGCGCCAGTTCGCCGAGGAGGGCTGGCTCGTCTTCGACACCGGCGCCCCCGACGCCCTCCTGGACGGCATACGGGAGGACCTGGCCGGCCTCTACCCCGATCCTCCGTCCCCGGACGGGGTCCAGGGCGCCACGCGCGTGCAGGACGCCTGGAAGTCGTGCCGCCGCGTGCAGCGGCTGGCCACCTGGCCGGCCGTGCTCGCGCAGCTCCGCCAGCTCTACGGCCGCGAGCCCCTCCCCTTCCAGACCCTGAACTTCCCGGTCGGCACCGAGCAGCCGGCCCACTCCGACACCGTCCACTTCAACTCCGCCCCGCCCGGCTTCATGTGCGGCGTCTGGGTGGCGCTGGAGGACGTCCATCCGGACAGCGGGCCGCTCGCCATCTACCCGGGCAGCCACCGCCTGCCCGAGTTCTCGCTGGCGGACAGCGGCGTGGTGGCCGAGGCCGAGGAGCCGCTGGACGAGTACCAGGCGCGCCACTACCCGACCTTCGAGGCCTTCATGCGGCGGCTCATCGAGCAGGAAGGGCTGCAGCCGATCACGGTGCCGCTGGGCAAGGGGCAGGCGCTGGTGTGGGCGGCCAACCTGCTCCACGGCGGCAGCGCGCGGAACGACCCCCGCCTGACCCGCCACAGCCAGGTCACGCACTACTTCTTCAACGGGTGCCGCTACTACACGCCGGTCCTCACCCGCGGCACGCAGATCGTCTGGCGCGACCCCGAGTTCATCCCCCGGCTCGATACTTGAGGGCGAGGGTGCCCCGCGACCGCCTGGCCGCGGGCGCGCTCCTCGCCGCCCTCGGCGCCGCGTGCCCGCAGCGGGGCGCCCCTCCCCACGCCGGTCCGGGGCAGCGCTGGCTGCCGGAGCCCGTGGTCACGGTGGTGGATCCCACCCTCCTGCGGGAGAGCCGCCCCCTGGTGCGGTTTCCCCTCGCCGAGGACGAGGAGCGGAAGCGCTGGACGCTCTCCAGCGTGTCGGTGAGGCCGGGACGGGGGGCCGTGGTGCTGGCCGCCACCTCCGACGACCCGTACATGGTGCGCGACGTGGACGTGGCCGCCGGCGACGTGTGCGAGGTGGTGGTGGAGGCGCGCGGCTACGTGCCGGCCACCGGCCAGCTGTTCTGGGCCGGGCCGGACGGCTCCTTCGACGAGGAGCGCTCGGCGCGCCCGACCGCCCGCTACGACCGCGGCCAGACGGTGCTGACCTTCGACGTCTCCGCCAGCCCCGCCTGGGCGGGACGGGTGGCACGGCTGCGCCTCGATCCCGTCGCCAACTGGTCGGCCCCCGTGGCCGTCGAGGGAGTGGCGCTCCGCGCCTGCGCGCCGGCCGCGGCACGGACGGCGGACGTGGTCGGCCGCCCCGTGGTGGTGGAGCACGACGCCGAGCTGCGCACCGCCTTCCTCCTGCGCGAGGGGCAGACCCTGGAGCGGTCGCTCGAGGTCCCTGCCGCGGGCACGCTGCGCTTCGCCCTGGCGCCGGTTCCGATCACCGGCGTCAACCAGCCGGCGCCGGGGCTCCGCGTCTGGCTCGTGCGTACCCTGCGCAAGCCGTCGCTCCTCTACGAGGCGCCGGCGACGGCCGCCCAGGGCTGGCGGCAGGTCAGCGTCCCCATCGCCCCGCGCTGGCTCAGCCACCGCGTGGCGCTGCGCTTCGAGACCCCGGCCGCGGCGGCTCCCGCGGGGACGCTGCTCGCCGTCTCCGAGCCCCGCGTGGCCGTGCGCGGGCGAGGGGCCGCGCCCCTGGTGGCGCTGCTGTCGCTGGACACGGTGAGGGCGGACCGCCTCTCCGCCTACGGCCATGGCGCGCCCACCTCGGTCCGCCTCGACGCCTGGGCCGCGCGGCACGCCACGCTGTTCGAGCGCGTGGTCGCCCCCGCGGGCTCCACCCTCCCCTCGCACACCTCGATGCTCAGCGGCCTGTCGGTGGCGCGGCACGGGGTGGCCGCCAACGACTGGACGGTGCCGGCGGACCTGGCCCTGGTCCAGGAGAGGATGCGGAGCGCGGGCTTCCGCACCCTCGCCGTCACCGGCGGCGGGGCGCTGCATCCCTCACGCGGCCTCGCCCGCGGCTTCGACCGCTACCGCTACTGGCCGCGCGCGGACGGCAGGCAGGAGGTGGCCTCCGGCGTGGAGACGGCGCTGGCCTGGCTGGACGAGCACGCGGACGAGCCGGTCCTGCTCTTCTTCCACACCTACGAGGCCCACAGCCCGTACCATCGCCGCGGCCACCTTCCCGTGCCGCCGGAGTGCGACGTGCGCACGCAGGCGCTGGCGGCGACGCCCCGGCTGCGGCCCGCTCTCCAGTGGCGCCCGCAGCGGAAGGGCGCGGGACGGCCGACCTTCCCCTGCCTGGCCCCGCTCTACGACGACGGCATCGCCCATCTCGACCAGCACCTGGGCCCCCTCCTCGACCGGCTGGCCGCGCTGGCCGCGGTGCGGCCGGTGACGGTGGTGGTGACCTCGGACCACGGAGAGGCGCTGGGGGAGGACGGGTTCGTCGAGCACGGCCGCCCCCTGCCCGGCGTCATGCGGGTCCCGCTCCTGGTGGCGGGCGGAGGGCTGGCCGCGGGGCGCCGCGAGACGCGCCTGGTCTGCGGCGCCGACGTGGCCCCGACCCTCCTCGCCGCCGCGGGACTGCCCACGTCGTCGGCCCTGGACGCCGTCGCCCTCGGAGACCCGCGGGAGCGCTCGTGCGCGTTCAGCGGCACCGACCTGCTGGCGCCCGCCTTCGCCCTCGAGCGCGCGGACGGACGAGGGGTGCGCCTCATGCTCGGTCCCGCGGAGGCGGCTCCCCCGCCGCTGATCGCCGGACCCGACGTGGTGCGCAGCACGGCCTGGCCCGGCGAGGGCGACGACCGCTGGCCGCTCGTGCGCGCCTTGCGCGACCAGGTCCTCGCCGAAGCGGAGAGCCGCGTCCTGACGGTGGAGGCGGCGGAGCAGCCGCTGACCCTCACCCTGAGGCTGGAAGCGGGGCGCCTCGGCCTCCTGGGCGGGGAGGCGCGGCTGTCCCGTCCGGCGCGGAGCCCGTGGCGCCTCGAGGTGCCCCCCCACGGGCGCGCCTCGGTGCTGCTCGAGTCTCCCGGGGGCCGGCTGCTGCTCGGCCACGCGGGCCACGGGACCGCCGTCGACCTCGGGCAGCGCGTGGAGGTCGAGCTCTCACCCTGCCCCGAGGGCTGGTGCGCGGCGCCCGGGCCCGGGGGCCCGCGCGTCCGGCTGCGCTGGAAGGGCGCCGTCCCCGCGCGCAGCGAGAATCGCGAGCTGCGGGAGCAGCTCAAGGCGCTGGGATACGTGTCGTGAGGGCGGCCCGCTGCGTGGCGGCGCTCGCGGCGGCGGCGGCGGTCCTGGCCGCGCACTGGCGGTGCGCCCGCCCGGAGACTCCCGAGACGGTGGCCTTCGCGGCGCAGGGAGGCCGGCGCCTGATCGAGGAGGCGCCCGCCGGCGCCTTCGACCCGTCCCTGCTCTTCGCCCGGCCCGGCGAGGCCAACACGGTCTTCACGCTGGAGGGCGACGAGCAGGGGCGCTGGTCGGTGCACGACGGCGAGGTCCACGCCGCCGAAGACGGGCTCGAGGTGACCCTCACCGGCGACGACCCCCAGGTGCGGCGTGAGGTGGACATCGACGCCGCCAGCGTCTGCATGGTCGCGGTGGAGACGGGCGGCAAGCGCATGCGGCGCATGGAGCTGTTCTGGGCCCGCGCGGGCGAGGGCACCTCGGCCGAGCGGCGGTTGTCCACGCTGCGCACCGGCGGCGCGCGCGGCGCGCACCTGTTCCTGGTGGGAGGGCACCTGGGCTGGTCGGGCCGCATCCGCCTGCTGCGCCTCGACCCCGGCCGCCACCAGGGCCGCGTGGTGAAGATGAAGCGCGTCACCCTGCATGGCTGCCTGCCCGTTCGCCGGGAGGACGTGGTGGAGAAGGCCCGGCGGCCCTGGCGCGTGGACGCGGGGCCGGACCGCCGCGAGGCGCTCCTGCTGCCCGCGGGCGTCGCCCACGAGTGGACGGTGGAGGTGCCCGCGGCGGCGGCGCTCCACCTCGGTGTCGCCTACGTCCCCCTCCGTCCGTCGGGGCCGCCGGCCAGGACGCCTCGCCTCGAGGTCTCGGCGGTCACGTCCGACGGCAGGAGCACCGGCCTCCTCGAGACGTTCGAGGCGCCGACGGGCGGATGGCGCGCGGTGCGGGTGGCCCTCGACGCGCTGGCGGGGCGGCGCGTCCGCCTGCGCTTCCGCGCCCGCGGCGGCGACCCCGACTACGGCGTGGTCGCCCTGGGCGACCCGCGCCTCATCGAGCGCGCGGCCCCCCGGCCGCGTGCACCCGACGTGGTCCTCGTCTCCCTCGACACCGTGCGCGCGGACCGGCTCTCCCTGTACGGGTATGCGGTCCCCACCACGCCGCGCCTGGCCGCCTGGGCGGCGGCGCACGCCATGACCTTCCGCTACGCGGTGGCCGCCGCCGGCGGCACCCTGCCCGCCCATGCCGTCATGATGTCGGGCCTCGACGTGGGGCGCGTGGGCGTGCTGGACGACCGGCTCGCTCCCGTGCCCGGCGAGGTGGAGCTCCTCGCCGAGCGCTTCCGCCGCGCCGGCTACCGCACGGTGGCGGTCACGGGGGGCGGCCTCGTGCACCCCTCGCTCGGCTTCGATCGCGGGTTCAACCGGTACGGCTGGGTGCTGGAGGACCGCGCGGACATGCTCGACGGCCAGGTCGCCGACGCCCTGGGCGTGCTCGACGAGGAGGGCGACCAGCCGCTGTTCCTCTTCTTCCATACCTACGAGGCGCACTCTCCCTACCACTTCCGGGGCCGCGTCCCCGCCGCGCACGCCTGCCGCGTGCCGGGGCACACCCTGACGCTGAGCCCTCACGACCGCGGCGGCCGGCAGGCGCCCATCTGGCGCCGCGAGGGCGACCTCCCCACCCCCCCCGCCGTGCCCGACGCCGCGGGCTGCGTGCCGCCCCTCTACGACGACGGCATCGCCCACCTCGACGAGGGCCTGGGCCCGCTCCTGGAGCGGCTCTCGAGGCCCGACCGGGACCGCGTGGTGCTGATGGTCGGCGACCACGGCGAGGGGCTGGGCGAGAGCGGCCGCATGGGTCACGGCTGGCCGCACCCGGGGGTGGCGCGCGTGCCCTTCCTCGTCTCCGCCCCCGGTCTCGACCGCGGCTCCTGGTCGGAGCGGCTGGCCTGCGGCTCGGACGTGGCGCCCACGCTGCTCGCCCTGGCCCGCCTCCCCGTCCCCGAGGGCCTGGACGGACGCGCGCTCTTCGCGCCGGGCGCGCGGGACAAGGCCTGCGTCTACTTCGGAGGGCGCCCGCGGCCCGGCCTCACCCGCTACGAGCCCGGCGGCCGCGCCCTGGTGATGGAGCTGGGAGAGCGCCGCGGGTGGCGCAAGCGCAAGAGCCGCGAGGGGCCGCGGTACGCCTACGCGTTCGACGCCGCCCGGGACCCCGACGCGCTGCGGCCGCGGCCGGTGCCCCCCAGCGACCCGGGCTACCGCGCGCTGCTTCCCCTGCTTCCCGACCTGCTCGGGGGCAGGCGCAAGCGGGCCGCCGCCGACGTGGGCCCGTCCGCCGCCCCGGAGCTGGCCGAGCAGCTGCGGGCCCTGGGCTACATCCAGTAGCCCGTCACTTCAGTCCGAACTCCCGCGCGCGGAGGGCCTTGATGCGGTCGCGCAGCCGCGCCGCCTGCTCGAAGTCGAGGGCGCGCGCCGCCTCGCGCATCTGCTTCTCCAGCGCGCGCACGTCCTTCTCCAGCTCGTCCAGGGAGCGGTAGCGCCGGTCCGTCTCGTCCTCCGCCACCTCGGGCACGCCCACGTAGTCCGCCTCGTAGACGCTGGTGAGGAGGTCGCCGATGTGCTTGCGGATGCTCTCCGGGGTGATGCCGTGCTCCTCGTTGTAGGCGGCCTGGATGGCGCGCCGGCGGTTGGTCTCGCTGATGGCGTGCTTCATGGAGTCCGTCTCCTTGTCCGCGTAGAGGATGGACATGCCGGAGACGTGGCGCGCGGCGCGGCCCATGGTCTGGATGAGGGACCCCCCGGAGCGCAGGAAGCCCTCCTTGTCCGCGTCGAGGACGGCCACCAGGGAGACCTCGGGCAGGTCCAGCCCCTCGCGCAGCAGGTTGATGCCGACCAGCACGTCGAACTCGCCGCGGCGCAGGTCGCGCAGGATCTTCACCCGCTCCAGGGTCTCGATGTCGGAGTGCAGGTAGCGCACGCGCACGCCGAGGTCGTGGTAGTACTCGGTCAGGTCCTCCGCCATGCGCTTGGTGAGGGTGGTGACGAGCACGCGCTCGTTCCGCTCCACGCGCGCCCGGATCTCCGCCAGGAGGTCGTCCACCTGGCCCTTCACCGGGCGCACCTCCACCACGGGGTCCATGAGCCCCGTGGGACGGATCACCTGCTCCACCACCACGCCCTTGCCCTTCTGCAGCTCGTACGGACCCGGGGTGGCGGAGACGTAGAGCACCTGGCCCAGGCGCTGCTCGAACTCCTCGAAGTTGAGGGGCCGGTTGTCGAGCGCGGAGGGCAGGCGGAAGCCGTACTCCACCAGCACGCTCTTGCGCTGGCGGTCGCCGTGGTACATCCCCCGGACCTGGGGCACGCTCTGGTGGCTCTCGTCGATGATGAAGAGCGCGTCCTTGGGCAGGTAGTCGAGCAGGGTGGGCGGCGGGGCTCCCGGCGCGCGCCCGGAGAGGTGGCGCGAGTAGTTCTCGATCCCGTGGCAGTGGCCCACCTCGCGCAGCATCTCCAGGTCGAACATCGTGCGCTGGTAGAGGCGCTGCGCCTCGAGCAGCTTGGCCTCCCCCTCCAGCACCGCCTTGTGCTCCACCAGCTCCTCCTCGATGGTGCGCAGCGCGTCTTCCAGGCGCGGGCGCGGCGTGACGTAGTGGCTGGAGGGATAGATGGCCACCTGCGCCAGCCGGGCCAGGGTCTTCCCCGTCAGCGGGTCGAAGGAGCTGATGGCCTCCACCTCGTCCCCGAAGAGCTCGATGCGGATGCCCGTCTCCTCGTAGGCGGGAACCAGCTCGATGACGTCACCGCGGGCGCGGAAGGTGCCGCGCCGCAGGTCGTAGTCGTTGCGGTCGTAGCGCGCTTCCACCAGCTTGCCCAGGATCTCCTTGCGGTCGAGGGTGTCGCCCTGGCGCAGGAACAGCAGCATCCCGTAGTACGCCTCGGGCGAGCCCAGGCCGTAGATGCAGGACACGGAGGCCACGATCACCACGTCCCGCCGCTCGAAGAGGCTGCGCGTGGCGCTCAGCCGCAGGCGGTCGATCTCGTCGTTGATGATGGCTTCCTTGTCGATGTAGGTGTCGGACTGGGGGACGTAGGCCTCGGGCTGGTAGTAGTCGTAGTAGGAGACGAAGTACTCCACCGCGTTCTCGGGGAAGAACGACTTGAACTCCTGGTAGAGCTGCGCGGCCAGCGTCTTGTTGTGGGCCATGACCAGGGCCGGCCGGTTCACGGCGGCGATGACGGAGGCCATGGTGAAGGTCTTGCCGCTGCCCGTGACGCCGAGGAGGACCTGGTGCCCGTCGCCGCGGTCGAGGCCCGCCACCAGCTCGCCGATGGCGGCGGGCTGGTCGCCCTTGGGCTCGAAGTCGCTGACCAGCTTGAAGCGGGCGTCGGCGCGCGCGGGCGCGAAGCGCTCCTGCACCGCCGGCGTCTCCCGCAACGCGCTCTCGTAGGGCATCTGCCGGCTCTTGCGGGGCATCCGGACATGATACGGCCGCTCGTGCCCGGTCAGGTCCCCCGCCGTCCGCGCCGCGCGGCGAAGAAGAGCGCGACCCCGACGAGCAGGGCCGCCGCCCCCGCCAGCGCCTGCTCGCGCGTGATCCCGGCCAGGAGCCACAGCGAAAGCAGCACGGCGGCCGCCGGCACCGCGTCTCCCCCGGGCACGGTGAGGCCGCGCGGCCGGTCGGCCAGCTTCCGGCGCAGCACCGGCACGGCCAGGCAGGTGGCGGCGCTGAAGGTCAGGCGGGCGATCGCGCTCACCGCGGCGAGCTGGGCGAAGGTGCCCAGGGCGGCGGCGGCCCACACCAGCACGGCGACCACGACCACTGCCACGTGCGGCGTCCGGAAGCGTGGATGCACGCGTCCCAGCAAGGCGGGCATCTGGCCCGCCCGCCCGAAGGCGTAGAGGATCCGCGGGCCCACGAGGACGAGCGCGCTCAGGCTCCCCCCCGTGGACACCACCGCGCCCAGGGTGATGAGGGCGGCCCCCGGCGGGCCGAGGAGGACGCGGCCCGCCGCCGCCAGGGGCGCCCCTTCCTGGGCAAGGGCGGGCACGGCGGCCTGGGCCACCGCCTGGATCGAGACGTAGAGCGCGGTGCTCAGGACGACGGCCGTCACCAGGGCGATGGGCAGGTGGCGCCGCGGCTCCCGCGCCTCCTCGCTCGGCACGCACGCGTTCTCGAAGCCTCCGAAGGCGAAGATCAGGAGCAGGGTCGCCTGCTGGAGGGCGCCCAGCGAGGGCACGGGCCCGAACGAGGGGACGGCCGACGCCGAGGCCAGCCCCGCGGCCACCAGGACGAACAGCGGGAGGAGCTTGGCCACGGTCAGCAAATTGACGGTCCAGGAGCCGTAGCGCACGCCGGCCACGTTGACGGCGGCGAAGAGGACGAGGACGCCGGTGATGGCGGCGAGGCGGCCCGGGCCCGTGCCCGCCCATCGCCCGAAGTGGCCGAGGTAGGCGGCGAAGACGTTGGCGATGGCCGCCGCCGCGGCCAGGCGCGAGAGCAGGAACATCCAGCCCACCACGAAGCCCGCGAAGTCGCCGAAGGCCGCGCGCGCGTAGAGGTACGGTCCGCCCGTCTCCTCGAACAGGCTCCCCGCCTCCGCGAAGCACAGCACGACGAGCGCGGTCACGAGCGCCGCCACCACGTAAGCGAGGGGGCTGGCGGGGCCGAGCAGGCCCGCCACCGTGGCGGGAAGGACGAAGATGCCCGAGCCGATGACGCCGTTCACGGCGATCGCGGTCAGGCCCGCGAGCCCCACCACCCGCCGCAGGCGCGGCGGGCCGGTCACGGACCGGCGACGTTGTTGAGGATGGAGAGGGCGGTGCCGCTGAAGATCCGCTCCTTCTCGGCCGCCGGGATGGCCAGTCCCTCGATGGAGGACACGGCGCGGTCGATGGAACCGAGGAGGTGCGGGTAGTCGCTGCCCATCACCATGTGGTCGGCCCCCAGGAGGTCGCGGGCCAGCCCCAGGGTGTGGGGGCTGAAGGTGACGGTGTCGTAGTACAGGCGCTTGAGGTACGTGCTCGGCAGCGCGTCGATCTTCGCCCGGCACTCCGCGAAGTCGCGGAAGCCGTTGTCGAGCCGCTCCATGAGGTAGGGAACGGCGCCCCCGAGGTGGCCCACGATCCAGCGGATGTCGGGAAGGTCGCGCAGGAGGCCGTCGAAGCACATCCGGGCCACGGCCAGCGTGGTGTCGAAGGGGAAGCCCACCAGCGGCCCCAGGACGTACTCCGAGAACGCCTCGGCGCTCGCGGGCAGCATGGGGTGCAGGAGGATGCACGCCTTCAGCCGGTTGGCCTCCTCGAAGAACGGCCGGTAGTCGGGGTGGGTCAGGGCGCGGCCGCGGATGTTGCTGAGCAGGATCACCCCGTTGAGCTTCAGGTCGAACAGCGCCCGGTGCAGCTCCTCGAGCGCGGCCTCCGGGGCGTCCATGGGGATGGAGGCCAAGGCCTTGAAGCGCGCGGGGTGGCGGGCCACGAGGTCGGCGTAGGCGTCGTTCATCTCCCGCGCGACGTCCGCCTGCGCGCTCGCGCCGGCGAAGAACACGTTGGGCGTGGAGAGGGAGACCACCTCCACGTCGATGCCCACGCGGTCCATGTCCTCCAGCCGCCGGGCGGGGTCGCTCATGGGCGGCGTGATGCCGAAGAAGCGGGCGCCCCGGTACCGGATGATCGTCCGGCCCGCGGGGTCCGTGGCGAACGAGAAGTCCCCGCCCGCGGCGCGGATGCGCTCGAAGTAGGCGGGCGGGTAGTAGTGCGTGTGGAGGTCGAGCCTCATGGCGCGGCGAGCATTCTACGACCGCGCGATCGTCCCCCCAGATTCGTGGGGGGAAGAGGTTTGCGGCCCGGAGGGTGGAGGCGATACTGGGCCATGAGGCGCGCGCCCGCTCTGGGCCTGCTGGCCTTCCTCATCGCCTGCGGCGACGGCAACCAGGGACCCCAGGCCCCCGACGGCAGCAACCTGGGCTGGTCAGGGCCCCAGCGCATCGGACAGGCGGCGGGGGCCGGCGGCATGCAGGTCGCGCTGGACGCCCAGGGCACCGGCGTCGCGGTGTGGCAGGAGCCCTCCGGCACGCTGGCGGCGACGCTCGGCTCCACGGGGACGTGGTCGCCCGCCGAGCGCCTCGACGGGGAGACGGCTCCCCGCGCGCTCGACGCCGCGGGCAGCGGCTTCTTCCACCTGGCCTGGCGCGGCGTGGACGGGGCCGCGGCGGCCATCCTCGCGCGCCGGTTCGTGCCCGGCCAGGGCTGGACGGCCCCCGTCCGCGTCTCCCAGGGCGGGCAGACGGACTCCTTCCTCGACGACGCCTCCCGGCCCGACGTCGCGGTGGCCCCCGACGGCTCCGCCTTCGTGGCCTGGCGGCAGATCGCGGGCGGCGACCACCGGATCTGGGCGGCGCGGCACACGCTCGCGGGCTGGGACGCGCCGGATCTGCTGGCCACGGCCACCGGCAACGCCTCGGGGGTGCAGGTGGCCGTGGACGGCGTGGGCAACGCCACCTGCGCCTGGCTCGCCTTCGACGGCACCGCGGTGACCCTGCGCGCCGCCCGCTTCACGCCGGCGGGCGGCTGGCGCCCGGAGGAAGACCTCGACCGCCACGTGGGCCTGGGCGACATGTCGCACGCGCCGGCGGTGGCCATGGCCGGCACCGCGGAGGCCTTCGTGGTCGTGCCCACCGCGGCGTTCCGCCTGCCGCGCGGCGAGCTCATGGCGTACCGGACGTCGGGCGGGGCGTGGGAGCCGCCCGCCCAGATCGCCGAGCTCACGCCCGCCGCGCCCGGGACCTCGTTCCAGGTGGCCCTGGACGCCGACGCCTCCGGCGCCGCCACCGTGGCATGGCTGTTGTCGGGCACGGGACCGAACGACCTGTGGGCGAACCGGTACGTCCGGGGCTCCGGCTGGGGCATGCCGCGGCGGCTGGAGACACGCACCACCAACGCCTACACGCCCGCGGTGGCGGCGGCCGAAGGCGGCGCCTGGGTCGTCTGGCTCCAGGCCGAGACCCCGCAGGGCGGGGTGGAGCTGAACCGCGTGTGGAGCAGCGTCTTCACGGGCGCCGCCTGGTCGGCCCCCATGGCGATCAACACGGACGAGCGGGCGCAGCCGCCGGACCTCGACGCCACCATGGGGGGCCGCGCCCTCGCCGCCTGGTCGCAGGGTCCCTTCCAGAACGAGACGCCGTGGGCCAACCGCTTCGGCGCCACGCCCTGAGCGCGGACGCCCCCGCACGGCGTGATACCGTGCGCGCGCGATGCGCCGCGCGGCCCTGGTCACGGCGTTCTTCGCCGCCCTCGCCTTCGTCCACGCCTGGCCGCTGAGCGGCCACCCCGGCCGTGTCGCCTTCGACTCCGGCGGTGACACCCGCCTCTTCCTGTGGACGATCGGCTGGAACCTCCACGCCCTCGGGTCGCCCGGCGTCTCGCTGTTCGACGCCAACATCTTCCACCCCCAGCCGAACACGCTGGCCTATTCCGAGAACCTCCTCGGGCTGAGCCTGCTGGCCGCGCCCGTCCGCGCCGCGGGGGGCGACCTCCTCCTCTCCCTCAACGCCGCCACCCTCGCCTCCCTCGTGCTCTGCGGCGCGGGCGGCGCCTTCCTGGGACGCGAGCTCGGCCTCGGCTGGCCGGGAGCCCTGGCCGTGGGAACGGTGTACGCCTTCGCCCCCCCGCGGCTGATGCGGCTGGGCCAGCCGCACCTGCTCGCGCTGCAGTGGATTCCCTTCTGCCTCGGCTACGCCCACCGCTACCTGCGCACCGGGCGGCGCCGAAGCCTCTGGATCGCCGCCGGCTTCTTCGTGCTGCAGGCGGCGACCAGCGGCCACGGCGGCGTGTTCCTGGCCCTGGCCCTCGCCCTCCTGGCCCTCTACCGGCTGGCGCTCCGGCGGGGCCCGGGCCCCCGCCGCCTGGCCGCCGACCTGGCCGCCCCCGCCCTCCTGGCCGCGGGCGCCTCGGCCCTCCTGTTCGCGCCCTATCTGCGCGCCGCGCACGAGGCCGGCCTGCGCCGGGACCTCGCCGAGGCGCGCGCCTGGTCGCCCAACGCCGCGAGCTTCGTGGCCTCCCCGGCCCACGCCCACCGGGCGGTGCTGGGGAGCAGGGCGGAGCGGGCGGCGCGCGCCTACCTGTTTCCGGGCTTCCTGCCCCTGGCCCTGTCGTTGCTCGCCGTCTGGCGGGGGCGCGCGGGGGCCCCGGGCGACGCCGGCTTCTACCTCGCGCTGGGCGTCGTCTCGCTCTGGACCGCGCTCGGGCCGGACTTCGGGCTCTTCACCGCGCTCCACCGCTGGCTGCCCGGCTTCGGCCTGATCCGCGTCCCCTCGCGCCTGTTCAACCTGACCATGGTGGCCCTGGGCGTGGGGGCCGGGTGCGGCGTGCAGCGCCTGCCCCGGCCGGCGCTGCGGGCGGCCGCCGTCGCGCTGCTCGGCCTGGAGTTCCTGGCCGTGCCCCTCGACGCGCGCCCCTACGACGTCGAGGTGCCTCCGGTGGACCGGTGGCTGGCCTCCCAGCCCGGCCGCTTCGCCGTCATCGAGCTGCCGGTGGCCGACCCGCGCGACGAGCCGCGCGCCTCCAGCCTGCAGTCACGGTACGTGCTGCACTCCACGGCGCACTGGCAGCGCACGGTCAACGGGTACAGCGGGCACACCCCGGCCGGGCACGACCAGCTCTTCCGCACGCTGGCCCGCTTC
>DATBIO010000003.1:0-5035 GCA_036556965.1 Vicinamibacteria bacterium | reverse complement strand
GGCGCGCGCGGCGGCGGCGCGCACGGCGTCGTACACGGCGATGAGGTCGTTGCCGTCCACGCTCACTCCGGGGATGCCGTAGCCGATCCCGCGGTCCGCGAGGCGCGCGCAGGCGTACTGCTCCGACACCGGCGTGCTCAGGCCGTACTGGTTGTTCTCGATCACGAAGAGCACGGGCAGCTTCCACACCGCGGCCAGGTTCACCGCCTCGTGGAAGTCGCCCTCGCTGGTGGCGCCGTCGCCGGTGAAGGCGGCGGCCACCTGCCGGGTGCCGCGGAGCTGCGCGGCCAGGGCCAGGCCGTCCGCCACCGGCAGCATGGCGCCGAGGTGGCTGATCATGCCCACGATCCGCTTCTCCAGCAGCCCGAAGTGGAAGGTGCGGTCGCGGCCCTTGGTGAAGCCGCCCTCCTTGCCGAAGAGCTGGCGGAAGAGCGTGCCGAGGTCCACCCCGCGCGTTGTGAACACGCCCAGGTTGCGGTGCATGGGGAGGATCCAGTCCGTGGGCTCGAGGGCGGCGGTGACACCCACGGCGATGGCCTCCTGGCCCATGCCCGAGAACCACTTGGAGAGCCGGCCCTGGCGAAGCAGGAGCAGGGCCTTCTCCTCGATGAGGCGGGGAAGCAGGAGCGTGCGGTGCAGCTCGCGCAGGCGCGCCGCGGGGAGCGCGCCGTCGGCGGGCGGGGCCGTGGCCGTCTCGCTCACGCCGGCGATTCTATGCCGAAGGGTCGGCCCGCCCGCGGCCCGCGGGGCGGCAGGGCTACGGCGCGCCGCCCAGCGTCTCCGCCACGAAGTCCAGCATCAGCGCCCGCCAGTGCCGCACCACCCCCGGGTCGGTGAAGGCGTGGAGCGTGCGCGCGTAGGTCATGAGGCGGAACGGCTTGCCCGCCTGCTGGAGGGCGTGGGCGAGCTGGGTGGCGTTCTGCGGGTGCACGTTGTCGTCCATGAGGCCGTGGTACAGGAGCAGCTTCCCGTGCAGGGCGGCGGCGGCGAGGGCGGGGGAGGTGCGCCGGTAGCCGTCGGGGTTGTGGGCGGGCAGCCGCATGATGCGCTCGGTGTAGATGCTGTCGTAGTCCCGCCAGTCCGTGACGGGGCTGCCCGCGATGCCCATGGCGAAGGAGGTGCCGTGGGTGAGGGCGTAGGCGGCCATGAAGCCGCCGTAGCTGTGGCCGCGGATGCCGATGCGCGCGGCGTCCACCCAGGGCTGGCGCCGCAGCCACGCCACCCCGTCCTCGATGTCGCTGAGCTCCGGCTCGCCCGCCCGCTGGTAGATGGGCCAGGTGGAGACGGCGCCCTTGCCGCTGGCCGTGCGGTTGTCGCAGACCCAGACCACCACGCCCTTCTGCAGCACGAGCTGGTGGAAGAGGTGCTCGGCGTCCCACTTGTCGATGGCGCGGGGGGCGTGGGGGCCCGCGTACGTGTACTGGATGACGGGGTAGCGGCGCGACGGGTCGAAGTCCTCGGGCTTGAAGAGCCAGGCCTCCATGACCCCGCCGTCGCGCGTGGGCACCTGCAGCGCCTCGGGCGCCAGGAAGCGGAAGCCGCGCAGCCGCTCCGCCGCCCGCTCGTCCACCACGCGCGCCACGGTGCCGTCCGCTTGCACCAGGCGCACCACCGGCGGCTGGGCGACGGTGCTCCAGGTGTCGGTCCACAGCGCGAAGGAGGGGGCGAAGTGCGGCGCGTGGGTGCCGCGGTCGGGGGTGAGCAGGGTGCGGGCGCCGTCGGCCAGGGTCAAGCGGTAGACGTCGAGCCCGCGCGGCCCCCGCTCGGTGGTGGAGAGGTAGGCCGCGCCCGCCCTCTGGTCCACGCCGTGCAGCTCGCGCACCTCCCACTCGCCGGAGGTGAGGGCCCGCCGCAGCGACCCGTCCGCGGCGTGGTGGTAGAGGTGCTTCCAGCCCGTGCGCTCGGAGAGCCAGAGGAAGCTGCCGTCGGCCAGCCAGCGCGGGCTGCCGTGGGGCTCCACCCAGGCGCGCGTGGTCTCGCGCAGCACGCGCCGGGAGCGGCCGGTGGCGGCGTCGGCCAGGTTGAGGTCCAGCCACGTCTGCTCGCGGTTCTGGACCTGGAAGGCCACCCGGCGCGAGTCGGGCGTCCAGGACACGTCCACCACGAGGGGCTCGTCGGCGGCGGGGGCGAGGAGGTCCATCCAGGCGAGGCCGCCGCGCGCGGCATCGGCCACGCCCAGCCGGGCCACGGGGTTGGGGTCGCCGGCCTTGGGATACGGGTAGGTCTGGAGGGCGGGGCGGTAGGGAAGCTCGTCCACCAGCGTGTAGCGCGGCACGCGCGTCTCGTCCAGGCGGAGGAAGGCGAGGCGCGCCCCGTCCGGGCTCCACCAGAAGGCGCGGAACTTGCCGCGCCCGTAGACCTCCTCCTGGTAGACCCAGTCGAGCTTCCCGTTGAGCACGTTCTCCGACCCGTCCGTGGTGAGCCGCCGCTCGCGGCCGCCGGCCGTTTCCACCACGTACAGGTCGTGGTCGCGCACGAAGGCCACGCGGCGCCCGTCCGGGCTGAGCGCGGCCTGCTCCTCCGTCCCCGCCGTCCGCGTGAGCCGCCGCACCGCGTGCGTGCCGAGATGGAGATGGTAGAGGTCGCCTCCCGCCTCCAGCAGGAGGGCGTCCGCAGCGTCGCCCATGGCGTAGCTCTTGCGCCGCGCGGCCGTGCGGGCCTCCTTGGGATCGGCCCCCGCCTCCACCAGCCCCGCTTCCGCGCGCGCGAGGTCGAAGAGCGGCTCCGCGCGGCCGCTGAGCGCCTCCACCCTCATGACGGTGAAGGCGTCGTCGCCCTCGGCCCGCGGCCACAGGAAGTGCGTGTCGCTCACCCAGACGGGGGCGGGGGGCGCGGAGAA
The DNA here is from genome assembly GCA_036556965.1 of Vicinamibacteria bacterium. GTDB lineage: Bacteria > Acidobacteriota > Vicinamibacteria > Fen-336 > Fen-336 > DATBIO01. The sequence goes on along the minus strand of DATBIO010000003.1, from coordinate 2,196 downwards.
GTCCAGCTTCTGGAGCGGGTGGTAGAGGTCGTCGAAGGTCAGGGGCCGGGTGGGGGCGACGGCGAGCAGGAATGCGGTGGCCAGGGCGTGCATCGTCATGTGCCCGAAGCTTAGCAAACGGCGCGCTGATAGCATTGCGCGCCGAAGCGCGGCGCTTCAGCGGCGAGCGCCCTCCCGGCGCGGGAGGGCGGGGCGGGGAATCGGCGAATGGACAACGTCACGCACGCGCTCTTCGGGGCCACCCTCGGCCACGTGGTCGGCGGGCGGCGGCTCGGGCGCCGGGCCCTGGTCTGGGGAGCGGTGGCGAACAACCTCCCCGACCTGGACGTGCTGGCCACCATCGTGGCGGGGCCGCTCGGCGAATGGCGGTACCACCGCGGCCTGACGCACGCCTTCTGGTTCGGGCCGGTGGCGGGGGCGCTGCTGGGCGCCGGGGCCTGGCGCCTGGACCGGCGCCGCCGGCCCGACGCGCCGCCCGGTCCCTGGGTGCTGCTCTTCGTCCTCGCGCTGTCCCTGCATCCGCTCATGGACATGACCACCAGCTGGGGCACGCAGTGGCTCGCCCCCTTCTCGCGCGCGCGCCTGGCCCTCGACGCCCTGCCCATCATCGATCTCGTCTACACCGCCATCGTGCTGGCGGGAGCCGCGGTGGCCGTGGCCGCCCGCGGGTCGCGCGGGCGGCGGCTGGCCGCCGCCGCCCTCGTGCTCTCCGCGGGCTGGATGGGGTACGGCCGCGCCCTCAACCGGCGCGCGGAGTCCATCGCCGCGCGCCAGCTCGAGGGCGAGGGGGTGGCGGGGGCGCGCGTCCATGCCTACCCCACGCTGTTGCAGCCGTGGCTGCGCCACGTGGTGGCCCGCGGGGGCGGCGAGGTGCGGGTGGGGGCGCTCAGCCTCTGGCGTCCGGCGCCCGTGGCCTGGGCCCGCTTCGCCGACGAGCCCCACCCGCTCATCGACGCCGCGCGCCGCCTGGAGGAGGTGCAGCTGTTCGAGTGGTTCGCCATGGGGCAGACGCTGGCGCGCGTGCGCGCGACCCCCGAGGGACCCGTGGTCGAGGTGGAGGACCTGCGCTACAGCTACATCGACCGGCCGGACCGGAGCCCGTGGGGCGTGCGCGCGCCGCTGGACGCCACGGGGCGGCCACGCGGGCCCGTCACGCGCGTCACCCACCCCCTCGCGCGGCGCGGGGCCGCGCTCCGGCGGATGTGGCGGGACACCTTCGGGCCCGCGGGGGCGGCGCGGACGGCGGCCTGATGGAAGCGCGCACGGTCGTCAAGGTGCTGGGCCTGGTCGCCCTGCTCGGCCTGGTGGTCCTCATCTGGATGAACTTCCTCCGCGTGAGCAACCTCGAGGACGAGGCCCGCGCGCTGCGGAAGGACGTGGACGACCTGCGGCAGGGCGCCGCTCCCGCCTCGCCCGCGGCCACGGACAGCGCGGTCGAGGTCGAGACGCAGCCCTTCGCCGGCGACCCCTCCGGCCAGCCGCCGCAGGTCCTGGTCCTCTCCGGCGGCCGGCCCGTGCAGAAGGCGGTGCTGGCCCTGGTGGAGCTGGCCTTCGAGGACGGCCGCCGCGTGGCCGTGCCCGCGGAGCCCGTGATCCTCCTGCCCCAGGTCCAGGTCCTCGTGCCCCTCCCGCCGGAGGCCGGCTGCTACCCGGTGCCGTCCCGGCGGCCGGCGTGGGTGCTCACCCTCGACGGTCCCAACCTGAAGGTGGCCAGCCGCGACTGCGCGTACGCGCAGCCCGCGCGCGGCAAGCTGAAGGGGCTCATCACGCGCTGAGCGCGGTGCTGCGCGGCGGGGCCGCGCAAGCTGGCGCGCCGCGCGCGGGGAGGTGCCGCGCGGCGCGCCTGACGTCCGGGCCGGCTACGGCTTGGCGGGCGCGTGCTCCCGCTTGAACTTCATGACCCGGCGGCCGGGGCTGGCCTCCTCCACCTTGTAGTCGGCGGGGACCTCGAAGAGCGAGCGATCGGGCTCGCCGCGCGCGAGGCGGGTGAGGCGGTAGGTGGTCTCGCCGAAGCGCGGGTCGCTGTGGCGGCTCAGGACCACCACCTGCAGCTCCGGCGAGTACCAGCGCTCGGAGACCACCTCGATCGGCCGCTCGTTGCCGATCTCCCCGGCGGGGATGGTGAACGAGGTCCGCGTGCCCTCGGCCTCCACGCCCTCGACGGTTTGGCGGCCGAGCGACTCCTCCTTGCCCTTG
>DATBIO010000002.1:0-7542 GCA_036556965.1 Vicinamibacteria bacterium | reverse complement strand
GTAGCGGCCCAGATCGCAGATCCAGGACTTGTTCACGTCGGGGTTGCGCCGCGGCCTATAGCGCTGGACCTCGCCGTCGCGCTCGTCCACCTCGAGGTTGCAGCCCGTGGAGCAGCCAGGGCAGATGGAATCGTGAGACTTCAGGAACCAGACCCGCATCTTGAAGCGAAAGTCGTGGCTCAGGAGCGCGCCCACCGGGCAGAGGTCGGCGAGGTTGCCGGCGTAGCCGTGGGTGATCTTCTCGCCCTTGTAGGTGCCGATCTCCTTGTGGTCGCCCCGACTCCTGAACTCGAGGCAGTTCGTGCCCGTCACCGTCTCCTCGAAGCGCACGCAGCGCGTGCAGAGCACGCAGCGCTCGGCGTCGAGCACGATCGGCCCGAGGTCCTGGACCTTGCGCTTCTTGACCTTGTCCTCGACCTCCACCTCCGAGTCGTGGAGGCCGTAGCGCATGTAGTTGTCCTGGAGGTAGCACTCGCCGGCCTGGTCGCAGACCGGGCAGTCGATGGGGTGGTTGACGAGGAGGAACTCCAGGGTGGTGCGGTGCGCCTCGCGCGCCTTCTCGGAGGCCGTCCGCACCACCATGCCCTCCGCCACCACCGTGTTGCAGGCGATCTGGAGCTTGGGCGCCTTCTCGACCTCCACCAGGCACATGCGGCAGTTGCCGTCCACGGGCAGGTCGGGATGCCAGCAGAAGTGGGGGATCTCGATCCCCACCTGCAGGGCGGCCTGGATGACGGTGGTCCCGGGGGGGACCTCGATCTCGCGCCCGTCGATGGTGCACTTGGGCATGGTCAGGGGAGTCCCGCGGGCGGCGCGTCCATCACCGGTCCAGCTCGCCGGCGATGACGTTGAGGCCCCCGATGATGGCCACCGCGTCGGCCAGCATGCCGCCCTTGATCATCTCGGGAAAGGCCTGGTAGATGTTGAAGCAGGGCGGCCGCACCTTCACCCGGTGGGGGAACTTCTTCCCCTCGCTCACGATGTAGTACCCGAGCTCTCCGTTGGCGGCCTCGGTGTAGCCGTACACCTCCCCCCGCGGGGGCAGGATGCCCTCGTAGATCAGCTTGAAGTGGTTCATGAGGGCCTCGATGTTCGAGTACACCTCGGACTTGGGGGGCAGGGCCACCGTCTTGTCCTCCACGATCACGGGCCCGCCGGGCAGGCGGGCCAGGGCCTGCTCGATGATGCGCAGGCTCTGCCGCATCTCCTCCATCCGCACCAGGTACCGGTCGTAGCAGTCGCCCACCGCGCCCACGGGCACGTCGAAGTCGTACTGCTCGTAGCCCGAGTACGGGTGGTCCTTGCGGACGTCGTAGGCCACCCCCGCGCCGCGCAGGCAGGGGCCCACCCATCCGTAGTCCAGGGCCGCCTCCGCGGAGAGCACGCCCACGTCGCGGAAGCGGCTGGTGAAGATCGCGTTCCGGGTCAGGAGGCGGTCGCACTGGGACACGATCTCGCGCACGCTGGCCAGGGCCTTGGCGCAGCGGGCGGCAAAGTCCTCGGGCACGTCCGCGGCCAGGCCCCCGATGCGCACGTAGGACACGGTCAGGCGGGCCCCGCAGCAGGCCTCGAGCAGGTCGTAGATGTCCTCGCGCGCGCGGAACATCACGAAAAAGGGGGTTATGGCGCCCAGGTCCACCACGTTGGTCCCGATGCAGATGATGTGGTCCATGATCCGCGAGAACTCGGAGAGGATCACGCGGACGGCCTCGGCGCGCGGGGGGGCCTGGATGCCGAGGAGCTTCTCCACGGCCAGGGCCCAGCCGTGGCCGTTCATGAAGGACGAGCAGTAGTTGAGGCGGTCGGTGTAGGGGATGATCTGCCAGTAGGTCCGGGCCTCCGCCATCTTCTCGAAGTTCCGGTGCATGTAGCCGATCTCGGCCTCGGCGTCGGCGATGGTCTCCCCGTCCATGAGCGCCTGCACGCGGAAGGTCCCGTGCATGGCGGGATGGCTGGGCCCGATGTTGACCACCATGCTCTCCGAGCCCGGGGGCACGTCGAGCAGCCACGCTTCCGGCGACTTCAGCACGTGCCGCCGGCCCTGCGCGTAGTCCTTGCGCATGGGGTGGCCCACGAAGTCGCGGTGGGTGAGGAGGCGCGTGAGCTTGGGGTGGCCGTCGAAGACCACGCCGTAGAGGTCCCAGGCCTCCCGCTCGAACCAGTTCGCCCCGCGGTACACGGGGGTCAGGGTCTCCACGCGCGCCTCCGCCTCGGGCAGCGCGGTCTTGAGCCGCACGTGGTGCTTGTGGGTGACGGAGTAGGCGTGGAGCACGACCTCGAAGCGCTCGCGCTCCTCCTCCGCGTCCTCGTCCAGCCGGTCCACCGCGCAGAGGTCGAGGAAGAGCTTGAAGTCGAGGGCGGGATCCTCCTTGAGCAGCCGGGCCGCCTCGCGCCAGGCGCCCGCCTCCACGGTGATGGCGAGGTCGCCGCGGAACTCCTCCACCGCGCGCACGCGCGCGCCCAGGCGCTCGCGCAGCAGGCGGGCGGCGGGCGCCTCGGGGGCGGAGGCGGGCGGGGCCTCGGCCACCGCGCTCGCGCCCGGCCCGGGGGGCGGACTCGCGCTCACGGGCGGGAGCCGGCTCGCGGAGAGCTAGCCAACGCGCTCGCTCTCGCTCAGCGGCGGATGCTCGCCCGTCCCGGGCTCGGCGGGCGCGTCGGGCGCCTGGCCGTGGCCGTGGGCGGGGGCGGAGGGCGCGGGGGCGAAGGCGACGACGCCGCGGGGGGGCAGGCCGCTCTCCGCCCGCGCCGCGTCGTCGTGGGCCCAGGCCGCCTTGCGCTGCCGCCGGTCCACGTAGCCCTCGCCGGAGGCGCCCACGCGGTGCTCGCCCTGGGGGCGCCGGGCCTGCTCGCCGCGCGCGATCCGGTCCTGGATCTTCATGACCGCCGCGATCAGGGCCTCGGGGGACGGGGGGCAGCCCGGCACGTAGACGTCCACGGGGATGATCTCGTCGATGCCCTGCATGACGTGGTAGGACCGGTAGAAACCGCCGGAGGAGGCGCAGACGCCCATGGAGATGACCCACTTCGGGTCGGGCATCTGGTCGTAGATCGTCTTCAGGACCGGCCCCTCCTTGTCCACGATGGTGCCGGCCACGAACATCAGGTCGGCCTGCCGCGGCGAGAAGCGCAGCACCTCGGCCCCGAAGCGGGCGAGGTCGTAGTGGGACGCGGTGAGGGCCATGAACTCGATGGCGCAGCAGGCGGTCCCGAAGGGCATCGGCCAGATGGAGGACTTGCGGCCCCACTTCACCACCGCGTCCACGGTGGTGGTGATCACGTCCCCCCGCGCGTGCACGCCGGGGTAGGCCGTGGGATCGAGCAGCTTGCCGCGGAAGATGTCCAGCAGGCCCATGGAAGGGGGTTCGCCTCCGGTCACGCGATGGCCGGCGCGGGCGCGGGCGCGCGCGCCGGCGAGGCAGGCCCAATCATAGCCGATGCGGCGCCGGCGCTGTCCAACCGCCGGCGGGCGCGCTACATGCGCACGAAGCTGTAGCGCGAGAGCAGCTCCTCGACTTCCTTCAGGGTGTCCCGCGCTTCCTTGAGGCTGCGCTCGGCGGCCTTGGCCGCGCCGTCCCAGCGGTCGCCGTGGTCCTCGAAGGTGTCCATGCCGTCCTCGACCCCGCCGCGCAGGCCGTCGAGCAGGCGCTCGATCTCGGCGGCCAGGTCCACCATCTCCCCCAGGGTGTCGTTGTAGGACTCGTTGCACACGCGGAGGACGTCCTCGGTGGTGTTTTCCGTGTCCTGGGCGGCCGCCTCCAGGGCGGCGCGGAGCTCCTCGTCCACCTGCACCAGCTGCTGGTACAGCTCCTGGGAGCGCGCGGCCACCGCGGGCATGCACTCCGACTCCACGTAGTCCTGGAGGGCCAGGGTCACGCGCTCGACCTCGTCCTCCACCCTCTTCATCTCCTGGACCAGGTCGGCGCGCAGCGTGTCCTCGGTGCGGGCGAGGGCGGTGCCCACGTTCTGCTGCAGGGCCTGCAGCCGCGCCTGCACGCGGCGGTCGGCCTCCTCGGCGGCGGTGACCAGGGCGTTGACCTCGTCGGGGACGGCGTCCACGCGCGTGCCCAGGACCTCCATCTCCGCCCGCGTCTCGTCGATCTCGCGCGCCCCTCCGTCGCGGAGGGCCACCAGGCCGGCCCCCAGGTCGCCCAGGGCGGCCACCGCCTCGCCCCGGGCGGCGCCGATCTCCCGCGCGTTGTCCTCCGCCAGCACCAGGAAGGCGGTGGCCCGCTCGCGCACGCGCAGCCAGGCCGCCTCCAGCAGGGCGTCCGTGCGCGTGACGCGCTCGCGCAGGGCCCCGAAGGCGGCCAGCGCCTCGTCGGCGGCGGCCAGGGCGCCCCGGGCCACGGTGAGGGCTTCGACGGCGGCGGAGTCGAGGTCTTCGGCCATGTCGTCCCCTAGTAGGGCAGCCCCACCGAGCGGGCCGCCTCGCGCACCGACTCCACGGCCTGCTTGAGGATGCCGATGTGGTGCTCGAGGTCCTTGAAGGCGGGGGCCAGGTCCCGCCGGTCCTCCTGCGACTCCTCGTTGGCGCGGCGGAGCAGCCCGTTGAGCCTGTTCACCGCCCCCCCCACCTCGTCCAGCGCCTGCCGCAGGGTCTTCTCCACGTGCGTGGTCTGGCGGTCCGTCTCCTCCTCGATGCGGTCCCCGTCCAGGCGGATGGCGTCGCGGTTCCTCTCCAGCCGCGAGGAGAAGTTGGACTCGATCCCCGCCAGGTCGCGGCCGAGGTCGTCCACGTCGCGCGACTGCTGCATGCGGACGGTCTCCATCTCGGCGGCCAGGCGCTCGAACTCCGCGGCCAGGCTCTCGCGCGACCCCTGCAGCGTGCCCCGCAGCCCGGCCCCCTCCAGCACCGCCTCCTCGAAGGCCCCGTTCAGGCCGTCGCCCGCGGTGCGCACCCCTGCCTCCGCCTCGTCGGTGGAGGAGGCGAGCAGCGACTTCTCCGCCTCCTTGCGCGTGGTCCAGGCCGTCGCCATCTCCTCGATGCGCTCCTCCTGCCGGCGCATCAGGGTGACGCTGAACAGGAACAGCCGGTCCTCGAAGGAGAGGTTGGGGTCCTCCAGGACCTCGGCCGGGTTGCGCGTGGACGCCCCCTCACCCTGCCCGCCCAGCGGGATGCGCAGCTCGCCCGCGGCCTCCGCCTCGCGCCGCACGTCGGCCAGGGCGGCCTCCAGGCGGCCGAACAGGGCCGCCCCCTCCGCCTGCCGGTCCAGGAGCGTGCGCAGGAACTCCTCCACCGCCCCCTGCGCCGCCTCCGCCTCCTGGGCCACCGCCTCCACGCGCGCGGCCACGGTGGGGGCGAGGTCGGTGAGGTTTCCCAGCGCCTCGCGCAGCAGCTCGATGTTCATCCCCTACTCCATGCTGAAGTGCAGCATCTGGTCGATCTCGTTGATCACGTGCTTGGCGCTGACCAGCAGGGGAATCAGGGGGGCCAGGTTGTTCACGATCCCGTTGCCGTCCACGAGCAGGCTGTTGTTGCGCGCCAGCTCCTCGCGCAGGGGCTCCACGAACTCCGCCGCGGAGTGGTCGTCGTTCCCGCGGTGCTCGTCGAGGAGGGACTCCGCCTCGTCGGTGGCGTTGGCGAACTCGGTCTCCGTGGTGTCCACCACCGAGGAGGAGGCCGTCTCCAGCACGGCCTGGAAGTCGTCGTAGAAGCGGGCCACGTTGGCGGCGAGGACGGTGAGGGTGTCGGTCAGGTAGGGCTGCGCCTCCTCCTCGAGGTGGGCGCGCAGCACGCCGAAGACGCCGTTCAGCCACGGCACCAGGCCGTCCCCGATGTAGGTCTCGCTCTGCTGGATCATGGCCTCCAGCTCCATCCCCGTCTGCTCGATGACCGTGCCCGTGGCCGCGGCCCGCGTCTGCGTCTCCTCGGCGAGGAGGGCGGTGTCCGCGTCGGAGCCGTCCGCCGTCTCGCGCAGGTCCCCCGAGCCCTCCTCCACGCCGTCCAGGGTCTCCCGCGCCCGCGCCGCCGTGTGCAGGAGCCCCTCGCGCGTCTCCCCGACCCGCGTCTCGAAGTGGCCTTCCATCCGGTCGAGCACGCGCTCGGCCTCCGCCAGGCGCGTGCCCGCCAGGTCGGCGGCGAAGCTCGTGACGAGGCCGATCGAGCGCAGGGTGGCGGCCAGCGAGGCCTCCACCATGTCGCGGGGAACGGCGCCCAGGGCCTTGCTCGCCGTCTCCAGGCCGTCCGCCACCTCCGTCTGCAGCCGCTCCAGCGTCTCCGGGAGGCCCGACATCTCGGCCTGCACCGCGGCCAGGCGGCCCGCCGTGGAGGTGAGGATGGTGATGAAGTCCCCGAGCTTGCCCAGGCTGTCGTCGCGGCCGGCGGTCACGGTGTCGGACATGGCTTCAGTGGAGCTGCTGGCGCACCTGGTCCAGCGGCGGCTTGAGGCCCTCCAGCACGCGCGTCACGTCCTGCAGCCGCCGGCCCAGCTCGTCGAAGCGGTCGCGGTGGTTGCCGTGCCCGCGCTTGCCCCACTCCAGGAGCTCCTCCATCACCTTGCGCAGGGGCTTGGCGGAGTCGTGCAGGGTGTCGAGGGCCTCCCGGGCCAGGCGCCGGGTGGTCTCCGCCACCGCCTGGTCGGAGAGGCTCTTGGCCGAGACCTGGATGGCCCCCGCCTGCTCCTGCAGGGCCTCGATGAGCCCGTCGTAGCCCAGCATGAGGACGTGCATCTGGTAGCGCGCGGACTCCTCGAGGTAGTGGAGCTGGGCCAGGAGCGCGTCGCCGCGCGCGGCCAGGCGCCGGCGCACGTCGTCGGCCTGCTGGGCCAGGGCCTCCACCGCGCGCGTGGACTCCGTCACCCGCGCGTCGGTGGCCGCCTCCAGCGCGCGCACGCGCTCGGTGTAGGAGGTGAGGGCGGCGGCCGCGGACTGCGCGTCGCCGTCCACGTCCGTGAGGACGCGGCCCTTGTCCTGGCGCAGCGCCTCGAGCTGGCCCTCCGCCCGCTCGAGGAAGGTCGCGGTGTCGCCGCGCAGGCGGGCGGCGGCGGCGGCCAGGTCGCGCAGCGTGCTGTGGCAGGCGATGGACTCCTTGGACAGCTCGGCCTCCGCCTCGGCCAGGCGGGCGGCCAGGTGGTCCAGCAGCAGCTGGGCCTGGGAGGCGCCCGTCTCCACGCCCGCGGCCAGCCCCACGGCCAGGCGCCCCAGCCGGGAGACGGACTCCTGGGCGCGCACGGCCTCGCCGCCGAGCTTCTCCGCCTCCGCGGCGGCCTGTTCGAGCAGGACGTTCAGGTCGGCCATGGCCTGTCAGTGCCCTACGCGGGCGCCCCCCGCCGTGCCCGTGCGCCGCCGCACAGGTCGCGGGCGGGCGGCTCCGCGAGGCGGGCGTGCCGCGAACTGTAGCCCAAAAACGAAAGACCCAGAAGCCGGCGCGCCGACTCCTGGGTCCGGAAACGGCGTGCGCGCCACGACGCGCGCGGAAGCCGTGAACGGGACGGCAATGGTGACGGGGGGCGCGTCGCCGCGCCCCCCGGCTCTCCTAGAACGAGAAGCTCGAGAAGAAGTCGAGAATCTCCTGGATGGTGCCCACCACGGCGTTCAGGCCGA
>DATBIO010000001.1:0-10812 GCA_036556965.1 Vicinamibacteria bacterium | reverse complement strand
CTTGCTCCCGTCCGTGCGGCGGAGGATGGCCCGCACCCGGGCCAGCAGCTCGCGGATGGAGAAGGGCTTGGTCACGTAGTCGTCGGCGCCCAGCTCGAGCCCGACCACCTTGTCGATCTCCTGCCCGCGCGCGGTGAGCATGACGATGGGCTTGTCGAAGCCCTCGCTGCGCAGGGTCTTGCAGACCTCCAGGCCGCTGGCCCGGGGCAGCATGATGTCGAGGATGACGAGGTCCGGCTTGTGCTCGCGGGCGCGCTCCAGCCCCGTCACGCCGTCGGGGGCGGTGATGACCTCGTAGCCCTCGAACTCGAAGTTGTCCTTGAGCCCGAGCACCATGTCCGGCTCGTCTTCCACCACCAGGATCTTTGCCATCAGCGGTCGCCTCGAGGGGCGTGGGTCGTCTGGATCCCGCGTGCGCGTCGATTCACGAAGGTCGCCATGATGTCGTCCTCTAGCTCCCGCCCTGGCTGATGGGCAGCACCAGGGTGAAGGTGCTGCCCTTGCCCGGCGTGCTCTCCAGCTCGACCCTCCCCCCGTGCGCCTCCATGATGTGGCGCACCAGCGTCAGGCCCAGGCCGCTGCCCTTGGTGTCGTGGACCAGGCTGTCCGCCGACCGGTAGAACTTGTCGAAGATCTTCTTCTGCTCGCCCTTGGCCACGCCGATGCCGCGGTCGGCCACCGCCACCAGCAGGTGGTCGCCCTCGCGGCGGACTTCCAGGCCCAGGTACTTCTCGTGGGGCGAGTACTTCACCGCGTTGTGGACGAGGTTCAGGAGGGCCTGCTCCAGGGCCTCCTTGTCCGCCTCCACCAGGGGAAGGTCGGCCGGCACCTTCGCCTCCAGGGTGAAGCCCTGCTTCTCGATCTGGAAGCGGTAGGCCTCGAGCACCTCGCGCACGACCTCCGCCACGTCCACGGGGGCGAAGCGGTACTCCTTGCGGCCGGCCTCGATGCGCGAGAAGTCCAGGATGTTGTTGATGAGCTGGGTGAGCCGCTGGCTCTCCTTGTTGATGATGCGGTGGTACTCCCCCGCCTTCTCCGGGCTCGGCACGCGCCCCATCTCGAGGGTCTCCGCGAAGAGGCGGATGAGGGCGAGCGGCGTCTTCAGCTCGTGGCTGACGTTGGCCACGAAGTCGCTCTTGATGCGCGAGAGGTGCATCTCCCGCCGCACGTTCCCGTAGACGAGGAGGAGGCCGGCCCCCAGCATCAGGTCGATGAAGCCGATGACGCAGAGGGTGGCCACCTTCCAGCGCTGCACGTCCTCGCGGATGGAGAGGTCGCGGTAGCGGAGGGAGAGCTTGAGCCCCTTGAAGGAGGGGCTCTCCATCTTGCGGTGGACCTCGAAGCGGTTGGTGCGCGTCTTCGCCGTCTCGTAGACCACCGGCCCCTCGGGCTCGCTCACCCGCACCACCAGCGCCCCGTCCGGGTTCACGAAGTCGTTCTCGAAGTAGTGCTTGATGAGGCGCTTGTGCACGAAGTCGCACGCGAACTTGAAGCGGAGGGTGCCCGCCACCTGGCCGTCGTCCGTGGTCCAGGCCACGAAGTCCTCCCCCTCCTCCTCGGGCACGTCGAGCAGCTCCACGATGTCCGTGTCCCAGCCCTTGCTGCGCCGGACGGCGCGCAGGGCGCGGGGCGTGCTGGCCTCCAGGCGCATGGACTCGAACACCTCGCCCATGCCCTCCTCCTGGAGGGCGGCCTGGATGGCCTCGGGCCGGGCGTCCAGCAGGCGGTCGGGGCCCACGCCGCGCGCCGCCTCCAGGGCCTTGGCGTGCGCGCTCTGCACGAGGTCCTTCTCGATGTAGTAGAGGGTCTTCTCCGCGCGCTGGATCTTGGTGGCCTCGTGCGTGCTGGCCAGGCGGTTCACGAAGTGCACCGAGACGTAGGAGAGGGCCAGGGAGGGCAGCAGCACGGCGCCCGCGAAGATGGCGATCAGCCGGCCGCGCGGGTCGTCGCTGCCGGGCGTCTTGATGCGGGTTTCCGACATGGGACGCGCGAGGGTATCACCGGCCCCCGGCCGCTCGATGTCAGTCCTGGCAACAGCCGGTTAAACGATGTTACAGCGCGTTGGACGCGCCCTCAGGGACGGTAGCGGGAGAGCAGCGCCTCCAGCGCGTTGCGCCCGGCGAGAACGGCCTGGAGCCCCAGCAGGACCAGGGACCAGGGGCGGAAGCGGACCACGCCCGCGCCCCCGCCCAGGGCCAGCGCCGGACCGAGCGCGTAGAGGTAGCGGACCTCGAGGGGCGACAGGAGCGCCGCCGCCAGCAGCAACGCCCCGGAGACCGCGCAGGCGAGGAGCGCCCGCCGCTCGCGTTCCGGCCAGGCCGCCGCCGTCCCCGCCACGGCCAGGAGCAGGGCCGGGAGCCCCCACTGCCGGGGAAAGGCGAAGAGGGCCCGGGCCAGGCCCTCGCCCAGCCCGCCCGCCATGCCTCCCGCGCCGCCCAGCCGCGGGAGCTGCTCCAGCACCAGGGGCACGAACCGCGCGTAGTAGAGGGCGGCGGCGAGCAGGCCGGCCGCCACCGCCGCGGCCCGCGCGCGGTCCCTCTCCGCCACCACGAGGCAGACGGCGAGCACGCTCAGGGCCACCAGCGTCGAGAAGTGGGCCAGGCCGCCGAGGGCGAGGAGGGAGGCACCGGTCCACCAGCGCCGGCCCCGCAGCCACCAGGCCAGGAAGAACACCGTCACCGCCTGCCCGAAGACGTTGGAGAGGTTGCCGTACGAGTACACGTCCAGCGTGCCGGGCAGGAGCTGCCAGAGCACGGTGGCGGCGGCGGCCAGGGGCGCCCCCAGGGGCAGGGCCAGCCAGAAGAGCGCGGCCGACGCGAGCACGCCCGAGAGCGCGGCGGCGGCGCGGACGAGGGCCACGCCCTCCAGGCCTGCGTGCCAGAGGGGGACGAGCGGCGCGTAGAACGCCACGCCGTAGGGGAACCGGATGGGCGGCGTGTGCTGCGTCTGGCTGGTGAGGAACCAGTCGCCTCTCGCCACCCGGGCCAGGTTGTTGGCGTGGAAGACGGCATCGCTCACCACCAGGTGCGGCGCCGTGGCCAGGACTCCCTGCACGAGGACGGCGAGCAGGAGCGCGGGAAAGGCCCAGGCCCCGGCGCCCACGCGGCGGCGGCCGCACGCGCGGGCGAAGAGGAGGCAGGCCAGGGCGGCGCCCGCCAGAAGGGGCGACAGCCTGACGGCGTAGCCGGACCGCACGATGCCCCCCGGCCAGCACAGCCCGGCCTGGAAGACGCTGGCCACCGCCGCCAGCAGCAGGGAGGGCAGCGCCGTGAGGCCGGCGGCGAGCGCGGCCAGGGCCACGGCCAGGGCGGGCAGCACGAAGAGGAGGACCGTCGCCGGCGAGGGCCAGGCGCGCCCGTGGTGGTGCAGGGCCACGCGCTCGAGCTGCGTTCCCAGGCGGCGGCCGTCCCCGGCCGTGAACGCCTCCGCCACGATCTGCACCTCGCAGCTGCGGCGGGAGCGCGCGGGGAGGGCGGCGTCGAGCTGGTGGTCACCGGGGCCGAGCACGCCGACGATGACGCCGTCCACCGAGACCGACACCTGGCCCCGGTGCCCGCGCAGGCGCACCTCGAGCCGGGCAGGGCCCCTCGGGATGTCGCGGAAGCGGACCACCGCGCGCTCCCCCGTCCAGCGCAGCGGGCGCCCGCCGGGCGGCAGCTCGCGGGGGTGCAGCCCCGTCGCGAACGCCTGCTCGGTCCCACGCGCCACGTCGGCCGCGGACGGGGGCGCGCCGAGCCCGGTGGCGACGGCGGCCCCGACCGCCACCAGCGCCGCGGCCGCCGCCACCGTGCCTGCCGCCGCGCGCATGCGCGCGCAGTCTAGCGCCACCGGGGCGAGGCGCGCCCCGGGGCGGCGGGACGAGACGGGGCGGTAACATACGTCCCCATGCACGTGCACGCGCGGCCGGCGGCCAGGACGGGGACGGCCCGGACATGAGCAAGGAGAAGGAGGCCGGGCACCAGGCCCTGGCCACCAACCGCAAGGCCTTCTTCAACTACGAGGTCCTGGAGCGGGCGGAGGCCGGCGTGGTCCTCACCGGCTCCGAGGTCAAGTCCGTGCGCGGGGGCGGGCTCAACTTCAGCGACGCCTTCGTGGAGTTCCGCGGCGGGGAGCTGTTCCTGGTGGGGATGCGCATCGCCCCCTACGCCCACGCCAACCTCATGAACCACGCGGAGCAGCGCACGCGGAAGCTCCTCCTCCACAAGCGCGAGATCCTGAAGCTCGGAGGCAAGGCCACCGAGAAGGGCTGGACCATCGTCCCCCTGCGCGCCTACTTCAAGAACGGGCGGGTCAAGCTGGAGATCGGCCTCGCCCGCGGCAAGCGCGCCCACGACAAGCGCGAGACGATCCGCCGGCGCGACCTCGAGCGCGAGACCCGCCAGGCGGTGAAGGAGCGGCGCTAACGGGCCAGGGCGGCGGCCAGGGCGGCGGCGAACGAGCCGGCGGCGGGAGGATGGAGCCCGAAGTACAGCTCCGGCTCGATGAGCTCCATCTCCATCAGCACGGCGCCCGCGCTCAGGTCCACCCGCGCGTACAGCGGCGCCTCCGGCAGGGCCCCGAGCGCGCGCTCCGCGGCGGCGCGCACGCCCGCCGGCGGCTCCCCCGCGCGCGCCGTGCCCCCCAGCTCGCGCTGCGTGCGGAAGTCGCCGCGGGCGGGCCGCTTGAGCACGGCGTGCGAGTACGCGCCGCCGAGGTACACCAGCGACCACTCGCCCCGCTCCGCCACCTCGGGCAGGTAGGCCTGCACCAGGACGTCGTGCGCGTGCGCCGCCTCGCGCAGCCGCGTCTCCTCCTCGGGCGACGGCGCCTCCCCCGTCCTCCACAGCCCTTCGGCGGAGGCGGACACGGCCGGCTTGACCACCAGCACCTCCGCCGCCAGCTCGGCGCGCAGGGAGGCCAGGCTCACCTCGGTCCCCCGCTCCACCACGCGGGTGGGAGGGATGCGCACGCCGGCGCGGGCCAGGTCCCGCAGGTAGCCCTTGTGCGCGTTCCAGCGCACGAGCGCGGGCGGGTTGAAGACCGCCGCGCCGCCGGCCGCGGTCTCCTCCAGGAAGGCGAGGAAGGCCGCCGGGTGATGGTGGTAGTCCCAGCAGGACCGGATGACCATCGCCACGGGCGGTGGCGCTCCCGGCGTGCCCGGCCCGCTCCACACCAGGGGGACGGCCTGGAAGCCGCGGCGCCGCAGGGCCTCCGCGGCCAGGCGGTCGTCGTCGGTCAGCGTGGCGTGGGCGGCGCTGGTGGCCAGGGCCACCCGGGCCCTTCCCGGAGCCGAAGGCACTAGAGCGGGAACGCGCCGCTGAGGACGGGCACGGGCGGGGTCGGAGCGCCCTTGGTGCGGTGGACCTCCCAGACCACGTGCGCCGCCGCCCGCCGGTAGCGCACCACCATCACGTTGGAGTGGCTGCCGTAGAAACGCGCAGGGTCCAGGGGCAGGGTCTGGTAGGTGGCGCCCCCCGGGGTGCTGCGCGCCGGCCGGTCCACGAACTGGTGCATGCCCGTGGCCACCTGGTTGATGGGGCTGGCCATGAGCTCGTGCACGGTGATGGCGGCGCCCCCCGGCGCGGTGATGCGCATCTCGGCGTGGTAGGAGCAGTGCATGTCTCCGGTGAGGAAGCACAGCCGGCCGATCCCGCGGGCGGCCAGGAAGTCCACGATCTCGTCGCGCTGGGGCTTGAACGGATCGCCGCACCACTTGTCGTCCTTGTCGCGCGCCTCGGCCACGAAGGGGATGCTGGTGACCACGAACTTGGGCGCGCCGGCGTGGGCCAGGAGCCAGGCCTTGAACTCCGCCATCTGGAGGACGCTGATCATCTGCGGGTCGTGGCGCTTCCAGCGCTCCGAGCGCACGTCGAGGGCGAAGAAGCGCACGCCCCCGAACTCGAAGGCGTAGTAGAGCGCGGGGCCGGGGTACGTCTGGGGGTTGTGCGCGTGCTGGTACTGCCGGTAGGCCTCCAGGGCGAAGTCGCGGATGGGCGGCGAGGGCTTCCACAGGTAGGGCGTGTCGTTGGAGAAGGCGTCGAAGATCTCGTGGTCGTCCAGCATCATGTAGTGCGGCAGGCTGGCCAGCACGCGGGCGGTGGGCCTGCGCTTCCACGCGCCCTGGTACTCGCGCTGGAAGTAGCCGAGGTCGGGATCGGTGACCCCGGGCAGGTCCGAGTAGATCTGGTCGCCGCAGTGGATCATGAAGTCGGCGCCGACGGCGGCGGCCAGGGCGCCGATGCCCGTCCAGGCCGCGTCCACGTTCTTCGAGTTGAAGAGCGCGAGCTTGGAGAAGTTGCAGCTCCCGACGATGAAGGCCACGTCGGCGTCGCCCGCGGGGGCGGTGCGGAACGCGCCCGTGCGCACGGGCGGCGGGGGAGCCTTGCTGAAGGACAGCTCGCACTCGTAGGCCGTGCCCGGGGCCAGACCGGCCAGGTTGGCCACCGCGCAGTACCCTCGGTGGACCTCGAGCCGAACCGTGGCCTGGCTCCAGGCGCCTGTCCCCACGGCGCGATAGCGCAGCCGGGCCTCTCCCGACCGGCGGTCGCCCCGCACCCAGACGGAGGCCGTGGTGGCCGACACCGATCCGATGAGCAGGTGCGCCATGGGACGAAGGGAGGCGCGAGTCTAGCGCAGGCGGCGGGCGTCAACTACGGCCGGCGAGGCGTCTCCCCCCGCGCGAGGGCCAGCTCCCCGGCCAGGCGCATGGCGGCGAGCAGGCTGCCCGCGTCCGCCTTCCCCTCCCCCACGATGTCGAAGCCGGTGCCGTGGTCCACCGACGTGCGCACGAAGGGCAGGCCCAGGGTGACGTTCACGGCGTGGCCGAACGAGGCGAGCTTCACCGGGATGAGGCCCTGGTCGTGGTACAGCGCGACCACGGCGTCGAAGCCGCCGCGCAGGGCGCGCACGAACAGGCTGTCCGCGGAGAGGGGGCCGGCGATGTCCACGCCCTCCGCGCGCAGGGCGGCCACGGCGGGGGCGAGCACGCGCTGCTCCTCGTCGCCGAACAGGCCCGCCTCCCCCGCGTGCGGGTTGAGGCCGCACAGGGCCAGGCGCGGCTTGGCCACCCCGAAGCGCGGCAGCTCGCGGTGCACGAGGCGGGCCACGCGCACGACCTCGTCGGCGGTGACGGCGTCGGGCACCGAGCGCAGCGAGCGGTGGATGGTGACGAGGGCGACGCGCAGGCCGCCTCCCACGAACAGCATGGCCACGTCGCTCACGCCCGCCGCCTCCGCCAGCATCTCCGTGTGGCCCGGCCAGCGGTAGCCGGCGGCGGCCAGCGACTCCTTGCTCAGCGGCGCCGTGACCAGGGCGTGGGCGCGCCCCTCCTGCACGTCGCGCGCGGCGCGCAGCACCGCCTCCGCGGCGGCGCGGCCCCCGGCCGCGGACGCCTCCCCCAGCGGCGCCTCCTCGGCCTCGAGGTCCACCACGCGCGCCCCCGATTCCTGGGGCAGGGGAAGCCCGAAGCGCCGCGCCCGGTCGTTGAGGGCGTGCATGGGCCCGTAGACGATCGCCGCCACGTCCGGCCGGTCGTCGGCGGCCAGCGCCCGCAAGACGATCTCCGGGCCGATGCCCGCGGGATCGCCCAGGGTGACGGCCAGCGTCGGCCTGCGCGCGACCACCCGCCCAGGATAGCGCGCCGCCGCCTGGGCGCGTTCAGGCCGGCGGCGCGGTTCGCGTGCCTGGGCCCGTGCCGTCGCGCGACCGGTGCCTCAGGGGAGACAACCACAAGTGCCACCGCCCGACCAGATCGCCCCACCGAACCCCGCGCCGCTGCAGCCGTCGACGTAGGCGAAGAGGAAGGGCAGGACCTGCCCGTTGAGGGGGCACGTGCAGAGCGGAGTGGCAAAGTCGCCGGTGGCGAGCCACAGGGACGCAGCCTGCTCCACGAAAGGACAGGAACCCGCGTCCTCGGCCGGCCGGAAGGCGTCGACGGCCACTTGCTGCGTGACGCGGGCCAGGGCCGCCACGTCCTTGCCCTGGTCCTCGAGGTGCTTGTCCGTCACGCTGACCGTCGCCGTGTACTGGCCCCGCTGGTACGTGTGCTCGACGCGGCAGAAGTGGTCGAAGTCCGGCTTGAAGGTCCCGTCCTCGTCGAACGCGGGATTGCCCGAGTCGCCGAAGTGGAACTGCCAGTTGATGGTGTCGCCCTGCTCGGGGTTCTCGAGGTCCTGGTCGGGGTCCGAGCTCTGGCAGAGGTTGAACCTCACGGTCAGCGGCGCGGGGCCGCTGACCGTCGGCGGGCTCGTCGAGTCGTCCGCGCGCGGCGTGGTCTTCAGCAGCATCACCGGGCGGCCGTTGGCCAGGCCGAGGGGGATGCCGGCGGCCGCCGGCCGCATGCTGCTGCGCGTGCTTCCGTCCGCGAAGGTCTCGGTGACGCGACCGTCGGCCGAGACGGTGGCCTTGACGAGGGAGGCGGGGTCCGTGGCCGCCGCCGGGCTGTCGGCCACCGGCGAGCGGTCCCCGGAACAGGAAAGGACGGCCAGACAGCTCAGGACGACCCAGCAGCGGGCTCTCATTTCTCTCTCCTCTGGAGGGACGGCAGGCACGAGCACGAACGGCGGCGCCGCCGCGCGGGGCGGCGGCGCCTGGCCGGGATCAACGACTCGCGGGAATCAGACCGGTCCGGGGAACGGGAAGCCGTCGGCGCACACGCAGGCGTTCGGGGGGAAGCTGGTGCCGAAGATGGGGAATCCGCCCGCCTCCAGGCAGGCTCCGACGAAGCCGCCGGGATTCGGGCCGATGATGGTGATCACGGGAACCGTCTCGCCGGTGGCCGGACACGTACACGAGGACTGGAAGATATCCGGGTGGAAGTTCAAGGACCAGGCGACGCTGGAGTCCGGCATGGGGCAGGACGTCGGCCCCGAGCGGATGCGGATGCTCTGCGTCACGCGCGCCAGGGCCACCACGTCCTTGGCCTGGTCCTCGAGGTGCTTGTCCGTCACCGCCACCGTCGCCGTGTACTCCCCCTTCGCGTACGTGTGCTCCACGCGGCAGAAGTGGTCGAAGTCCGGCTTGAATGTCCCGTCCTCGTCGAAGGCGGGGTTGCCCGAGTCGCCGAAATGGAACTGCCAGTTCAGCGTGTCCCCCTGCTCCGGGTTGGCCTCGTTCTGGTCGGGGTCCGAGCTCTGGCAGAGGTTGAACTTCACCGTCAGCGGAGCCTCGCCCGTGATCGAGGGCGGGGTGGTGTCCACGAAGGCGGGCGTGGTCTTGAGGACCATGACCGGGCTGCCGTTCGTCGCGCTGCGCACGAGGGTGGCGGGCGCCGCCGCCAGGTGGGTGGCGCGCTTCGTTCCGTCCGCGAACGTCTCCGTCAGCGTGTTGCCGTTGGTGACCGTCCAGCCGGCGGGCGCCGCCCCCTGCGGCGCGGCGGCGGGATTCTCGGCGACCGGCGAGTGGTCACCCGAGCACGAGAGAACGACCAGTCCGGCCAGGACAACCCAGCGTTGGGCTCCCATTCTTCTCCTCACCCAATGGAGGGACTCGGGGCGGGAGAGTACCGCATTGCGCCCCCGAGAGCGAACGCGCCCGCAGGCGCGCGCCCTCCAGCTCCCACATGCGCAGGTAGAAGGGCGGGCCCGTTCCCGGCACGCCGAGGCGCAGCACCTCCACGGGCGCGCCGCGGTGCTCGGCCATCCGCGCCTCGAGGCGGGGGCACCAGTGGCCCGCGCCCCGCTCTTGGTTATCATCGGCGCGCAGGAGGACGGCATGACCGTGGGCTCGTTGATCGTGGCCGCCGCCCTGGCCGCCGGCGCGGGGTCCCTGGAGTCCACCCCCGAGGTCCACGTGGTCAGCTTCGAGGTGCCCGCGGGCACCGTCTACGTCAACCTCCCCGGCGACCTCGCCCCCGGCGACCGCGCCAGCGCCACCGTCAACCCCGTGCCCTCGGGCAAGACGGCCAAGGACCAGGCACGCCACGGCGAGGAGCTGGCCGCGTTCTCCGTGCAGCTCGGGGCCCAGCCCGCGGCGGCCGGCCCCGGCGTGCGCACGTTCGACGCCCCCGCGGCCGGCAGCCTCCCCGTGGTCCTCACCGACAAGAAGGGCAAGCGCGTGGGCGAGGTGAGGGTGCCCCTGCGCGCGCCCGCGGCGGCGCCCACGGCCTACGCCATCCCCGCCGTGGGCCAGGGCGGCGGCGCCTTTCCCATCGCCGGCGCCTTCGACGGCGACCTGTCCAACTCGGAGGCGCGGATCGGCGGCACTCCGGCGCAGCCCATGGCCGAGTCGCCGCGCCAGCTCGTCGTGCGCGGGCCCCAGGACGGCATGGCCGCCACCCCCGTCGAGGTCCGCGAGCGCGGCCAGGTGGTGGCCACGGGCACCTACCGCAACGTGTCGGTGAAGCTCGCCGCGCCCACCACCCACCTGCTCTCGGGCCAGCGCACCACGCTCACCGTCACCCTGGGCGGCCTCCACGAGCTGAAGGAGACGCTGCCCGTCCGCCTCACCAACGCCTCCCCGGGCGTGGCCAGCATGGAAGGTGGCAATCAGCAGACGCTCTGCGTGCGCGCGGACGAGGTGAAGGCGGACGGCACCTGGACGCGGACGCGCGGCCTCACCGGCGTGCGTCCCGGCGGCTTCGCCATCACCACCGAGGTGGCGCGGGCCTCGGCCCAGGCCGGCGCCACCACGCGCGCGGAGGCCACCCTGAAGGGCGAGATGCCGGCGCGGCTCCAGCTGGAGCGGGAGGCGCGCGCGCCCTCCGGCGAGGCGCTGGCGCCCGGCTTCTACACGGTGCTGGTGCGTGGCACGGGCGAGAAGGGCGCCGTCAACATGGTCCTGCTCCGCGGGGGCAAGACGGCGGCCACGGTGCCCGGCGTGGTCATGAAGCGCGAG